>JADGRJ010000149.1 GCA_017881025.1 Rhizobacter sp.
CCGGCGTCGACACGCTCGGCCGGTACGGAACGGCCGACGGAGCGTCGTCCGCGGTCGCTGCCCAGGCGGTCGACATCGCCAGCGCCATCAGAATCGCCGCGCCGCCCGCCGCCGCCGCGATTGCGCGCGGCGCCACCGAGCCGCGCTGAATCGAGAGGTCCATCGCCATCGCTCCGCCCCGACCGTCGAGGCGAACGACCTTAACCGATGTCGAGATGGCGCTTTATCGCGGCGAGGCCGTGATCGATCATCGCGGCGACCTGTGGCGCGTGCTCGTCGGGAAGGAAGTCGGCGATCCAGACGAAGCGGCTCGCGCCGTCGCCGGCGGCGAACACCTGCGCGCTCGCGTTGTGATGGCTGAGCCGGCCGCCGACGACCGCCCAGGCGACGCGCCGCCGCTCGCCGTCGACATCGACGATCAGCTCGCGTGCGACCATGCCGTTGGCGAAGGTGACGACGCGCGCTCCCGGCTCGAGCCGGCAGTCGGTGACGAAGCCGGGCGCCAGCCGCGTGTGCAGGGCGCCGACGTCGGCGAGCGCGCCCCAGACCTCGGCCGGCGGCCGCTCGATGACGATTTCCCGATGGACCGAAGCCATGTCGCCGTCCTCTCCGAGCGTGTTCGAAGGCGCCAGCGTAGCGGCCCGAACGCCCCGTGGCTGGCCGCTTCCGGACACGTTCAACCGATGCTCCGAGACCGTAGACTCGCTGCCGTGCCCGACGCCCGCGACCTCGCCGAAGACTTCGACCTGAAGCGGCTGCCCGACAGCTTCTACGACGATCCGTACCCGACCTACCGCGCGTTGCGCGAGCATGCGCCGGTCAGGCGGATGGCGGACGGCGGCGTCTTCCTGAGCCGCTACGCCGACGTCGTCGCCGTCTACAAGGACACGGCGACCTTCAGCTCCGACAAGCACGAGGAGTTCTTTCCCAAGTACGGCGCCTCGCCGCTCTTCGAGCACCACACGACGAGCCTCGTCTTCAACGACCCGCCGCTGCACACGCGCGTGCGCCGACTGATCGCCGGCGCGCTCACGCCGCGCCATATCGCGGCAATGGAGCAGCGCCTGGTCGGGCGCGTCGACAGCCTTCTCGACGTGATGGCGGCGCGGGGCAGCGGCGCCGAGATCGACCTGATCGCCGCGTTCGCGAGCGCGATCCCGGTCGAGATCATCGGCAACCTGCTCGCCGTGCCGAACGAGGAGCGCGCGCCGCTGCGCGACTGGTCGCTCGCGATCCTCGGCGCCCTCGAGCCGACGCTCACGGACGAGCAGCTCGAGCGCGGCAACCGCGCCGTGCGCGAGTTCCTGCTCTATCTCGAAGGGCTGGTCGAGCGCCGGCGCGCCGAGCCGGGCGATCCCGAGGTCGATGTCCTGACGCGGCTGATCGCCGGCGAGGGCGGCGAGACGCTGAGCGCGCCCGAGCTGCTGCACAACTGCATCTTCCTGCTCAACGCCGGCCACGAGACGACGACCAACCTGATCGGCAACGGCCTCGCCTGCCTGCTCGCCTGGCCCGACGAGAAGGCGCGCCTCATCGCCGAGCCGGCGCTGGTGCGAACGGCGGTCGACGAGTTCCTCCGCTTCGAGAGCTCGAACCAGCTCGGCAATCGCATCACGACGTGCGCGACCGAGATCGCTGGCGTCGAGCTCGCGCCGCGAACGCAGGTGACGATCGGCATCGGCGCGGCCAACCGCGACCCGGAGCCGTTCGCCGACCCCGACCGGCTCGACATCGGCCGAACGCCCAACCGCCACGTCGCCTTCGGCTCGGGGATCCACCAGTGCGTCGGCATGGGGCTGGCGCGCCTCGAAGGGCGGGTGGCGATCGGCCGCTTCCTGGCGCGCTTTCCGGACTACCGTCTCGCCGCGCCGGCGCTGCGGCAGCGGCGCGCACGCTTTCGCGGCCACGCGCGCCTGCTCGCGGTGGTCGATCCGTTGCTGCCACCGAGCCGACCCTGCCCGCGCACTGCATGACGCGCGCCGCGCTGTAGCCGACTGATCGGTTCCGGGCGCGCCGGCGGTTGGCAGAAAATGCGCGATCGAACATCCTGAGAGCAAGCCCTGATGCTTCCTGACTCTCCCCGACCGCGTGGACGCGTCGATCGCCGGCAAGTGTTGGCCGGGGCGCTCGCCGCGGCGCTGCCCGCGCTTGCGTTGCCCGTTTCGGCCGCCGCGGCCAAGCCCTTGCTGGTCGGCGGTCTGCCGGTGACGTGCAACCTGACGCTGCCTGTCGCCTGCGTCGCCAAGGCGGCCGCGAACGCCGCCGACAAGAGCGGCGCGCCGCAGTTCGAGTTCGAGTACAGCAAGTACAACGGCTGGCCGGAGGTCAAGGAATCGCTGATGGCGGGCCGCATCCAGGCCGCCTACATGCTGGCGCCGCTCGTGATGGACCTGGCCGACAAGAGGATTCCCGTCAAGATCGTTTCGCTCGGCCACCGTTCCGGCGCCGTGATCATGGTGCGCAGCGATTCGCCCTACAAGCGCTTCAAGGAGCTGGCCGGCAAGCGCATCGCGATTCCCAGTCGTTTCGCGGTCGACTTCCTGTTCCTGCGCAAGATGCTCGCGCTGGAAGGCATGACGCCGAACGAGGTCCAGATCGTCGAGATGGCGCCGCCCGACATGCCGGCGGCGCTGTACGCGAAGGCGGTCGACGCCTATTGCACCGGCGAGCCGTTCGGTGCCGCGGCGCAGCGGGCCGGCTACGCCCGGGTGCTCAGGATGACGCGCGACGAGTGGCGCAACTACATCTGCTGCGTGCTGACGGTGCGCGAGGAGCTGATCAAGGAGAACCGGCCGCTGGTCCAGGATCTCGTCAATCACGTCCTCGGCGCGGGCGTCTGGCTCGACGTGAAGCAGGAGAACCGCAACAAGGCGGTCGCGATCGCCGCCGGCCGCAAGTATTTCAACCAGGACCCGAACATCATCCGCTTCGTGATGGAAAATCCGACCGACCGTGTGACCTATGGCGACTTGCGGATGATCCGCGCCGAGTTCGAGGAGCTGATGCAGCTGTCGATCGACGCCGGCACGCTGAAGAGCCCGGTCGCCTACGACAAGTACATGGACGAGAGCTTCGCCCGGGCGGCGCGGCCCACCGTGATCGGCATCTGACCCTGCGTTCCAGCCTGACTCCCATGACAAGCGCCGCAACCCTGCTGCTGACGCTGCTGCTGGCGAGCGTCGCCGGCGCGTCATCGGCGAACGCCAGCGCCGCGCCGGCCCTGAAGGCCGGCGTGTTCGAGCCGCCGCGCCCGGCGCCCGAGTTCTCGCTGCGTGGCTCCGACGGCGCCGAGCTGACGCTCGCACGCTACCGCGGCAGGGTCGTGCTGATGTCGTTCGGCTACACCCACTGCGCCGCGGTCTGCCCGATCACGTTGGCGACCTTGGCCGAAGCGCGCCGGAGCCTCGGCCACGCGGCCGATGCGGTGCAGGTGATCTTCGTGACCGTCGACCCCGAGCGCGACGACGCCGCGCGAATGAAGGCCTACATGGCAGCGTTCGACGCGAGCTTCGTCGGCGCCACCGGCACGCCCGACGCGCTGGCGGCCATGCGCAGGAACTACGGCGTGACGGCCCGAAAGCAGGCCACGAGCGACGGCTACGTGATGGACCATTCGTCGTCGATCTACCTGATCGATCGCACCGGCAAGCTGCGCGCGCAGATGCCCTACGGGCACAGCGCAGGCGACTTCGTGCACGACGTCAAGCTGTTGCTTGCGCAGTGACGCCGGCGCTGCACCCGACGCCGCGGGCGGCGGGCCTCGGCACGCGCGGCCGGGCGCGTCCGAGGCGCGGCGCCTGGATCGCGGCCGCGCTGTTGCTGCTCGTGCTGGGCGTGCTGGCGTGGGCCGCGCTGGCACCGATCGAGCGCTCGTCGCGCGACGAGCTGTTCGAGATCCCGCAAGGCACCTGGGCGCGCCGCATGGCCGGCGACAAGGTCGAGATCCTGCCGGACACGATCCGCCTGACCCTCGGCATCAACGACGTGCTCCTGCTCAGGAACGCGGACGACGTGCCCCAGGCGTTCGGGCCGGCGCTGGTGATGCCGGGCCAGAGCTTTCGCCTGCCGTTCGCCACCGCGTCGGCCTACAGCTTCGCGTGCAGCGCGCATGCGAGCGGGCAGCTCACCGTGATCGTCGAGCCGAGCCCCGCGCGCGGCTGGGAGACGCTGCGCTGGCGCTTGCGCGACCTGGCGGGCAGGACGCGCTGGCCGCATCTTACGACCGGTTGAACGGCATGCGACAGGAGCCGGACCGGTGAGCGCAGCCCGCGCCAGGCTGGGCAAGATCGCGTTGCCGATGGTCGTGATCGTTGTGGTGATCGCGATCTGGTGGATCGTCGTCGTGCAGACCGAGAGCGCGATCTTTCCGACGCCGTGGCAAGTCGTCGCCGGCGCGTTCGAGCTTGCCCGGGACGGCACCTTGTGGGAGCACATCGGCGCCTCGCTGTTCCGCGTCGGCGCCGGCTTCGGGCTGGCGCTGGTGGTCGGGATTCCGCTCGGCCTCTGGATGGGCTGGGTCGGTGGCGCGTATCGCACGCTGAACCCCATCTTCCAGATGTTGCGGCCGATCTCGCCGATCGCCTGGATCCCGCTCGCGATCCTGTGGTTCGGCGTCGGCGACGTCTCGCCGATCTTCCTGATCTTCATCTCGTCGGTGTTCCCGATGATCGTGCAGACGACGTCGGGCGTGCACACGATCGAGCGGCGCTACCTCCGCGCTGCCGCCAATTTCGGCGTCTCGCGTTCCGTGCTGTTCCGCCGGGTCGTGATCCCCGCGGTGCTGCCCGAGATCATCGTCGGGATGCGGATCGGCATCGGCGTCGCGTGGCTGGTCGTCGTCGCCGCCGAGATGATCGCGCTGCGCTCCGGCCTGGGCTACCTGATCATGGACTCGCGCAACGCCGGCAACCGCTACGACCTCGTGATCGCCAGCATGGTCATCATCGGCGTGATCGGGCTGCTGCTCGACGGCATCACCCGCCTGCTCGAGCGACTGAAGACCGTGAAATGGCGCTATGTCCGATAGGAAGATCGTCGTCGACGGCGTGACCAAGAGCTTCGCGTCGAACCAGGGCACTCTTCGGGTCATCGACGAAGTGAGCTTCAGCGTCGACGACGGCGAGTTCGTCGCGATCGTCGGGCCGTCCGGCTGCGGCAAGTCGACACTGCTGACCATCATGGCCGGCTTCGAGCGGCCGGATCGGGGCTCGGTGAAGGTCGACGGCGCAGAACGCGTCGGCCCGAGCGCGAAGGGCATCGTGATCTCGCAGCACGGGTCCGTGTTTCCGTGGCTCACGGTGCAAGAAAACCTCATGTTCGGCCTGAACGGCGACGGTCACGGCGACAAGGCCGCGCTCGCCGACCACTACGCGGCGATGGTCGGGCTGAAGGGCTTCGAGGCGGCCTACCCGCACGAGCTCTCGGGCGGCATGCTCAAGCGCGTCGAGCTCGCGCGCGCCTTCGTCGTGAAGCCCGAGATCCTCTACATGGACGAGCCGTTCTCGGCGCTCGACGCGCTGATGAACCTGCGGATGCGAACCGAGCTGCTGCGCATCCTGAACGAAGAGCGGCACACGGTGCTGCTCATCACGCACGACGTCGAGGAAGCCGTCTACATGGCGGATCGCATCGTCGTGCTGTCGCCGCGACCGACGACGATACAAGCCACCTTCGAGGTGACCTTGCCGCACCCGCGCAAGCTGTCGAGTCCGGAGGCGCAGGGCCTGCGCGAAGCCATCCTGAAGGAGCTTGGGCTATAGGCCCGCTCATCGAAGGCACGCGACACCGGTCCGTGCCGGGGCGCATTGCGCCTATGATGGTCTGTGAGGCGTGGAATCGACCTTGCGATCTCGACACAAAGGAGTGAGACATGGCCACCAAGAAGGGAACTGAATCCGGGGTCTATCGCGTCACGGAAATCATCGGTACCAGCACGAAATCCTGGGAAGACGCAGCAAGAACAGCCGTGGAGACTGCCGCGGCGTCGCTGCGCGATCTGCGTGTCGCCGAAGTCAGCAAGCTCGACTTGAAGATCGAAGGCGGCAAGGTCGTCGCCTTCCGAGCGAAGGTCTCGCTTTCGTTCAAGTACGAGGCCTGACGATCCGGGTGCTCGAGCACGCGCCACGCGCCAGTGCGGTCACTGGATCACATCGTCCGCACGCAGCAGCAACGATTGCGGGAACCGGAAGTCGAGAGCCTTGGCAGCGCGCAGGTTCAGCACCAGTTGAAAGGTCGTGGCTTGCTCGATCGGCAGGAGGTGTCCGACACCACGACGATGGCCTGCACGCCCTGGCGGACAGCGGCCGCGAATCCCGGCTCGATGCCGTCGGGCATAGGCAGGCGCATGTCGACCACCGTCAAACCCAACGCCTCGGCGGCCGCGCGGGTGCCTGCCCCGAACTGTGGCGACCGGACGGCATTGAACAGCACACCCATGCGTCGCAATCCCGGCACCGCCTCCTTCAGCAGTTCGACTCGCTTCGGGCCCAGTTCCGTGGCCAGCACCGAGAGGCCGGTGACGTTGCTGTCGGGACGGGCGAGGCTGCCGGAATATCCGGCAGTGATCGGGTCCCCCATCGCCGGGTGAACGACCGCCATCGTGCTGTCCAGGGCCTGCACGGCGCGCACGCTGGCCGAGTCGGTGGCAACCACGAGGGCGGGCGCGGCGGCCAGCGCCTCGGCGGCCAGGGCCTGCAGGCGTTGCAGGTCGCCGCCCGACCAGCGGAAATCGACGACCACCTGCTCGCCCTCGACCAGACCGCGTTCACGCAAGCCGCGCAGGAAGGACTGCTCGAACTCGTTGGGTCCGCCGCGCTCGGCGATGTAGGCGATTCGCGCAGGGCGGCTTCTCGACTGTGCGCCTGCGGGACGCAAGGCGAACAGGAACGTTGCGGCACCACCCACCATCGAGCGTCGATCGATCACAGGTTGGCCTCCACGATCGAGTGACGGCGGAGCGACGCAGCCATGAACAAAAGGCTGCGTGCCCGCCTTCGGGAATGCGATCTAGTTCAAGGACACGGTGCCGGGAAGTCTAGGCTTTGCACCTGTCTTCGCAAGCACCGCAGTCCCACGGTCGCTCGAAAAAGAGCCGCTACGACGTCAACGAGAGGCCGACACGATCCGTGCGCAGTGCGCGAATGCCGCCTCGATCAAGCGCCTGTTCGCCTCGGGCGTGCGAAAGCCCGAGTGCGCCGACAGCGTGACGTTGGCGAGCGTCGTCAGGACGTGACCGGGCGGAAGCGGCTCGACGGCGAAGACGTCGAGGCCGGCATGGCCGATCTGCCCCGAGCGCAGCGCTTCGATCATCGCTGCCTCGTCGACGAGCGCGCCGCGCGCGGTGTTGACGAGGAGTACGCCGCGCCGCATCGCCGCGATCCGCGCGGCCGAGAGAAAGCCGCGCGTCTCGTCGGTGAGGAGAAGGTGCAGCGAGATTGCATCGCTCTCGGCGACGAGGCGCTCGAGGGCGACGAACTCGACGCCCGGAACGCCGGTCTTCGGCGTCCGGTTCCAGGCGATCGCCTTCATGCCGATGCCGTTCGCCATCCGCGCGACCTCGGCGGCGATGCCGCCGTAGCCGATCAGGCCGAACGTCTTGCCGCCGAGCTGCGTGCCTTCGCTGCGCAGCCACCGGCCATCGCGCATCGCCCGGTCCATCGCCGCGAACTTGCGCGCGGCGTCGAACAGCAGGCCGATCGCGCACTCGGCGACCGCCGTGTCGCCGTAGCCCTTGATGAGGTGGACCGCGATGCCGATCGACGCGAGCGCCTCCGGATCCATGTAGCTGCGCGCGCCGGTGCCGAGGAAGACGACGTCACGCAGGCCGGTGCAGCGACGCGCGACCTCGAGCGGCAGCGCCGTGTGATCGATGACCGCGATCGGCGCGCCGGCGAGCGCCGCGGGCAGCGCCTCGGGGGTGATGTCGGCGTCGCCGAACGCCAGCGCGAGGCGCGGCAGCGTCGCCGCACCGATCGCTTCGGCGAGCGCGCGCAGGGCCGGGTTGGCGTCGACGAAGACGGCGCGCACGGCGGCTACTTGCCCGGCGCGAGGTCGGCCATCGCCGCGCCGAAACGCACCGGACCGCCCGGCTGCCACGCCGGGTTGAAGCGCAGTTCGCTGTTCGGGCACAGCAGCACGACGGTCGAGCCGAGCATGAAGCGGCCCATCTCCTCGCCCTTCTTCAGCGCGACGGCGCCTGCGGCGTAGTGCCATTCGCGCACGCGCCGCACGCGCGGCAGGCGCATTGCGCCGTGCCAGACCGTCGCCATGCTGCCGACGATGGTCGCGCCGACGAGGGTGAGCACGAAGCTGCCGACAACGGGCGAATCGAAGACGCAGACGACGCGCTCGTTGCGCGCGAACAGGCCCGGCACGCCGCGTGCCGTCGTCGGGTTGACCGAGAACAGGGCGCCCGGGACGTGGATCATCCGCGTCAGCGTGCCATCGCACGGCATGTGGATGCGGTGGTAGTCCTTCGGGCTCAGGTAGAGCGTCGCGAAGCTGCCGTCGTGGAAGCGCGCGGCGAGCTCGTGATCGCCGCCGAGCAGCGCGGTCGTCGAATATCGGTGGCCCTTGGCCTGCAGGATCTGGTCGTGCTCGATCCGGCCGAACTGGCTGATCGTGCCGTCGACCGGGCAGACCAGGTCGGCGGCGGCGATCGGCCGCGCGCCTTCCTTCAGCGCCCGCGTGAAGAAGTCGTTGAAGCTGCGGTAGGCGGCGATGTCGGGCACCTTCGCCTCGCTCATGTCGACGCCGTACTTGCGAACGAACCAGCGCACCAGGCGCGTCGTCGTCGCGCCGCGCTCGCGCGATGCGACGCGGCCGGCGAACGCCGTCAACCCGCGCTTCGGCAGCACGTACTGGGGCAGGACCTTGCGGCGATCGGACACGAGGGTGGCGCTTGCCAAAGCGGCGGATTCTATCGACGCGGCGAGGTCGGCCGCGCCCCGCGGACTGCTACGCTCGCGCTGTCGGCCCCGGCCGATGGACGCCCCGCAGCCCACCCTCCGCCATGGCCCGACGACACCTCGAACGCCACCGCACGACGCGCATCGGCTGGCTGCGCGCGGCCGTGCTCGGCGCCAACGACGGCATCGTCTCCACCGCCAGCCTGATCGTCGGCGTCGCCGCCGCGCACGCGGCGCAGGGCAGCATCCTGCTCACCGGCGTCGCCGGCCTCGTCGCCGGGGCGATGTCGATGGCCGCCGGCGAATACGTCTCGGTGCATTCGCAGGCCGACACCGAAGCCGCCGATCTCGCCAAGGAACGTGCCGAGCTCGCTCACGATCCGGTGGCCGAGCACCGGGAGCTCGCTGCGATCTACGTCGGTCGCGGTCTGGACGCGGCCCTGGCCGACCAGGTCGCCGACCAGTTGACGGCGCACGACGCGCTCGGCGCGCACGCGCGTGACGAGCTCGGCGTCAGCGAGGCGCTGGCCGCAAAGCCGGTGCAGGCCGCCCTGGCCTCGGCGTCCAGCTTCGCCTGCGGCGCTGCCCTGCCGCTGCTCGTGACGTGGCTCGCGCCGGCCGGCACGCTCGTCTGGTGGGTGGCGGGCATGGCGCTCGTCTTTCTCGCGGTGCTCGGCGTCGTCGCCGCCCGCACCGGCGGTGCCGATCCGCTGCGCGGTGCCTGGCGCGTCACCTTCTGGGGGGCGCTGGCGATGGCGGTGACGGCGGGAGTCGGCTCGCTGTTCGGCGCGACGGTCTGAGCGCGCGGTCCGCGCCGTGGCTCGACTTCAGCGCCTCGTCGCTCGCGGTTGCCGGCGCCCTGATCGGCGCGAGCGTGTTCGTCGACGGCGTCGGCGGAACGATCGTCGAGACCGAGGCCTACGACCAGGACGATCCGGCGTCGCACAGCTACGCCGGCCAGACGGCGCGCAACGCGGCGATGTTCGGACCGCCGGGGCGCGCCTACGTCTATCGCTCTTACGGCATCCACTGGTGCCTCAACTTCGTCTGCGCG
>JADGRJ010000150.1 GCA_017881025.1 Rhizobacter sp.
TCCACGTCGCCGCGCGGGCGGCTTCCGCTCAGCCGCGGAAACGCGCCCAGGCGCAGGTTGTCGGTGACCGACATGGTCGCGAACACACGCCTGCCTTCGGGCGAGTGGGCCAGGCCGCGCTTGGCGATCGAGTACGACTCCATGCCGTCGATGCGCTCGCCGTTGAGCGCGATCTCGCCCGACGTCGGCGTGATCATTCCCGAGACCGCGCGCATCGTCGTCGTCTTGCCGGCGCCGTTCGAGCCGATCAGGGTCACGACCTTGCCCTTCGGCACGTCGATCGAGATGCCGTGCAGGACCTGCACCTTGCCGTAGCCGGCGACGAGGTTGGAGACGGTGAGCATGTCGCGTCGGCTCAGGCTGCCTGCGGCTCGGCCGCGTCGCCGCCGAGATAGGCCTCGATGACCTTCGGGTCGGCCTGCACCTCGGCGGGCGTGCCTTCGGCGATCTTCTGGCCGAAGTCGAGCACCGAGACGGTGTCGCACATGCTCATGACGACGTCCATGTGGTGCTCGATCAGGATCACGGTCACGCCGTGCTCGCGGATCTTGCGGATGAAGACGATCAGCTCCTTGATGTCGGGTGCGGTCAGGCCCGCGGCCGGCTCGTCGAGCAGCAGCAACTCCGGATCGAGGGCGAGCGCACGGGCGATCTCGAGCAGGCGTTGCTTGCCGTACGGCAGGTTCCTCGCCTCCTCGTTCGCGAACGCGCCCAGGCCGACGAACTCGAGCAGGCCGAGCGCGCGTGCCTCGGCGCTGGCGCGCTCGCGCCGGTAGCGCGGCAAGGTGAGCGCGACGCCGAGAAGGTTGCTGCGGAAGGTGTGGTGCAGGCCGACGAGGACGTTTTGCAGGGCCGTCATTTCGCCGAAGAGCTGCACGTTCTGGAACGTGCGGGCGATGCCCGAGAGGGCGATGTCGCTCGAGGTGCGACCGACCAGCGACTTGCCGGCGAAAGCGATCGTTCCCGCGGTCGGCAGGTAGATGCCGGTGAGAACGTTCATCATCGTGCTCTTGCCCGAGCCGTTCGGACCGATCAGGCCGTGGATCGCGCCGCGCTTGACGACGAGGTCGACGTCGTTGAGCGCCTTGAGGCCGCCGAACTGCATCAGCACCTTGCCGGCCTCGAGGATGTCGCCAGCCGCGCCCGGTCTCGCCGTCGTGGCGACGGCATCGGCCGGTGTCGCCGTCGCCGCGCTCACGGGGGCAGCGACGTGCTTTTGCAGGTTGAGCGCGTTGCGCACGAAGCCGACGATGCCGTCCTGCAGGTAATAGACGACGAAGAGCGTGATGACGCCGAAGATCGACAGGCGCCAGTCGGTCATGCCCTGTAGCACGAACGAGACGGCGGCGAGGGCAATGCTGCCAACGACGGGGATGGCCATCTGCGGCACGGTGCGTTTGCCGCGCCGGACCGCGATGACGGCGGCGATCGCAACGATGATCGCCAGCGCCACCGACACGTAGCGGAAGAGCTCGAGATCGTCGAGCAGCTTGGGCAGGATCACGATGATCGTCGCGCCGAGCATCGCGCCGGTGCGGGTCTTGCGGCCGCCCATGATGACGGCGAGCAGGAACAGCACGGTCAGCTCGAAGTTGTAGGTGTTGGGCGAGATGTACTGCTCGGAGAACGAGTACAGCGCTCCCGCCAGGCCTGCGAAGCCGGCGCTGATCACGAAGGCATAGACCTTGTAACGGTACACCGAGACGCCCATGCAGTCGGACGCGACCGGGCTGCCGCGCAGCGCTTCGAAGGCGCGGCCGAGATGCGAGCGCAGCACGTTGTGCACGAAGACCAGCGACAGCACAAGCAGCGCCGCGACGAGCCAGAAGAACTGCCGCTCGTCGAGGCGCATGCCGAGCAGCGCCGGCTTGGTGAGCTTGATGCCGAGCGGGCCTTCGGTGAGGAAGGTCATCTCGTTGATCAGGATCTGGATGATCGTGCCGAAGGCGAGCGTCACCATCGCGAGGTAGGGGCCGGTGACGCGCAAGGCGGGCAGGGCGAGCACCGCGCCGAAGAGCGCGGTGATGCCGATCGCGCCGATCAGCGTCACGAGCAGCGGCGTCGCGAGCTTGGTGACCATCACGCCGGCGGCGTAGGCGCCGATGCCGAACAGGCCCGCGTGGCCGAGCGAGACCTGCCCCGTGTAGCCGACGACGATGTCGAGCCCGAAGAGCAGGATCGCGTAGATCATGATCGTCTCGAGCAGGTGGATGTAGTACGGGTTGTCGATCGCGACCGGGAACAGCGCGAGCGCCGCGACGCCCAGCAGCGCCGCGCCCGCGCGCAGGAAGCGGCGCGAGTTCATACCTTCTTGATCGCGGTCTTGCCGAAGAGGCCGGCCGGCCGGATCGCCAGCACGATGAGGAGCAGGACGAGGCCGGGCACGTCCTTGTAGCCGGTCGAGAGGTAGAAGCCGGTGGTGGTCTCGGCGATGCCGAGGATGATGCCGCCGAGGATGATCCCCATGCCGCTCGTCAGGCCACCGATGATGGCCACCGCGAAGGCCTTCAGGCCGAGCACCGCACCCATGGTCGCGCCGGTGAGCGTGAGCGGCGCGATCAGCACGCCCGCGAAGGCCGCGCTCATCGACGACAGCGCGTACGAGAACGTGATCACGAGGCCGGTGTTGATGCCCATCAGCTTGGCGGCATCACGATCGTTGAAGGTGGCGACGACGGCCTTGCCGTAGATCGAGCGGCGGTTGAAGATCTCCACCGCCAGCATCATCGCCACGGCACCGACGACGACGAGGATCTCCATCGGCAGCACGTTGGCGCCCAGGAACTTGATCGGCGACTCGGGCAGCGGCGACGGGAACTTGAGGTCGTCGCGGCCCCAGACGTTCTCGGCGACGTTCTTGAAGATGATGCCGAGCGCGATCGTCGACATGATCCAGCCGAACTCCGACTTGATCTTGAGCGCCGGGCGCACGCCGATGCGTTCGACGAAGGCACCCTGGACCGCGCCGAAGATGCAGACGAGCGGGATCATCAGCCAGTAGTTGACGCCGAGACCGACGAGCGTGAGGCCGACGAGGGCACCCAGCATGAGCGCGTCGCCCTGACCGAAGTTGAGCGTGTCGGACGTCTGGAACGTGAGCTGGTAGCCGAAGGCGATGACCGCGTAGATCATGCCGAGGGCGATGCCGCTGAACAGGAGTTGGGTCAGGATTTCCATGGCGGCAGACACGAGAAACGAAAGGCGCGGCCCTGGGCGAGCCCGGGGCCGCGCCAGGGCCTGGTCGGACTACGGGCTGGGCTTCTTGACGACCAGCGCACCCTTGGCGTTGACGTCCTTCAGGCGAACCTGCGATGCCTTCTGCTGGTCGTCAGGGTATGCGTAGACGACGCGCTGGCCCTTGACCTCGCCGAACACCGGGATGTTGGCGGTGATCGCGTCGTGGTCGCCCTTCGAGAACGGCTTGTTGTAGGTCGTGACGACGCCGTCGACCGTGGTCGACAGGTTCTCGAGCGCGGCCTTGATCTTCGGGCCGTCGGTCGAGCCGGCCTGCTTGATCGCCGCGGCGAGCAGGTAGACCGAGTCGTAGCCTTGTGCCGCCGAGACCGGCGAGTCGATGCGGCTGTTCTTCGGGTTGAAGGTCTTCAGGTAGGCGACGATGAACGACTGGCGCTTGGGTGTCGTCGGTTCCTGGATGAAGGTCTGCGGCATGCGCGCGCCTTCGCCGCCGGGGCCGGCGTTGTCGATGAAGTTGGCCATCGAGAGCGTCCACGAGCCGATCATCGGCACCTTCCAGCCGAGCTTGGTCATGCCGTTGGCGATCTGCGCCAGCTCGGGGCCGATGCCGTAGGTGAGGACGACGTCGGCGCCGGCCTCCTTGGCCTTGAGCAGCTGCGCCGTCATGTCGACGTCCTTGATGTTGAACTTCTCGACCGCCACCGCCTTGATGCCCTTGAGCTCGAGAGCCTTTTCGAGGTCGGCGCGGCCGAGCTGTCCGTAATTGGTCGAGTCGGCGAGGATGGCCGGCTTCTTGTAGCCGCGCCGGGTGATCGCCTCTTCGACGACCATCGGCGCCTGGATGCTGTCGTGGGCGGCGTTGCGGAAGATGTAGTTCTCGGACTGGTCGTCGAACTGGTGGGTGATGACCGAGCCGGTGGCGACGTTGTTCATCACCGGGATCTTGGCGTCCTGGAAGAAGCGCTGCGAAGCAAGGGCGACGCCAGTGTTGATGTAGCCGACCGCCGCGACGACCTTCTCTTTGTTGATCAGCTCCTGGGCGATCTGCACGCCGCGCTCGTTCTTCGATTCGTCGTCGCGCTCGACCAGCTGGATCTGCCGACCGAGAACGCCGCCGGCCTTGTTGATCTCGTCGGTGGCCAGGCGAACGCCGTCGCGCATGCTGACGCCCATCGACGACGATCCGCCGGTGAATGGGCCGTCGACGCCGATCTTGATCGGGTCGGCGGCAAAGGTGAGGCCTGCGGAGGCCGCGAGCGCGAGGGCGCCTGCGAGGCGGGTCAGGTGATTCATGGATGCTCCGGAAACGGAATTGGGGGTCGAACAAACCCGGAGAATCTAGCATCCGCCACCGAGCCCCTGTATCGGTGAATGCCTGAGCCGCGTCGTGGTGCATGGCCCGGTCGGGATAATCCCGCCGTGCTCCCGCCCATCGAGTTCCCCGAGGCCCTGCCGGTCTCGGCCCGGCGCGCCGAGATCGCCGCAGCCATCCGTGACCACCCGGTCGTCATCGTCTGCGGCGAGACCGGCTCGGGCAAGACGACCCAGCTGCCGAAGATCGCGCTCGGCCTCGGCCGCGGCCGCGCCAACGGCGGTGGACTGATCGGCCACACGCAGCCGCGCCGGATCGCCGCGTCGAGCGTCGCCAAGCGGATCGCCGAGGAGCTGAAGACTCCCCTCGGCGAGGTCGTCGGCTACAAGGTGCGCTTCCAGGACCGGCTGAGCGCGGGCGCCAGCGTCAAGCTCATGACCGACGGCATCCTGCTCGCCGAGACGCAGCGCGACCCGCTGCTGCGCGCCTACGACACGATCATCGTCGACGAGGCGCACGAGCGCAGCCTCAACATCGACTTCCTGCTCGGCCACCTGCGCCAGATCCTGCCGCGCCGACCCGACCTGCGCGTCGTCGTCACCTCGGCGACGATCGACGCCGACCGCTTCGCGGGCCACTTCGCCGGACCGGGCGGTCCGGCGCCGGTGATCCAGGTCTCGGGGCGGCTCTACCCGGTCGAGATCCGCTGGCGCCCGTTCGTCGAGAGCCGCGACCACGACCTCGGCGACGCGATCTGCGACGCGGTCGACGATCTCTGGCGCGGCGAAGACGCCGCCGGTTCCGGCGACGTCCTTGTCTTCCTCCCCGGCGAACGCGAGATCCGCGACGCCGCCGAGCGGCTGAGGAAGCACCATCCGCCCGGCGTCGAGGTGCTGCCGCTGTTCGCGCGCCTGTCGCAGCAGCAGCAGGACGAGGTCTTCGCGCCGCACAGCGCGCGCCGCATCGTGCTGGCGACCAACGTCGCCGAGACCTCGCTGACGGTGCCGGGGATCCGCTTCGTCATTGACGCCGGCACGGCACGGATCAAGCGCTACAGCTTTCGCAGCAAGGTGGAGCAGCTGCCGATCGAGGCGATCAGCCAGGCGGCGGCGAACCAGCGCGCCGGCCGCTGCGGCCGCGTCGCCGACGGCATCTGCATCCGCTTGTATGACGAGGCCGACTTCGTCGCCAGGCCGAAGTTCACCGACCCGGAGATCGTCCGCTCGTCGCTCGCCGGCGTGATCCTGCGCATGCAGTCGCTCAACCTCGGCAGCGTCGACGAGTTCCCGTTCCTCGAGGCGCCGCCCAAGCGCGCGATCGCCGACGGCTACCAGCTCCTCAACGAGCTCGGCGCCACCGACGCCCAAAACGCGCTGACGACGATCGGCCGTGAGCTCGCGCGCCTGCCGCTCGACCCGCGCATCGGCCGCATGATCCTCGAGTCGCGCCACCGCGAGGCCTTGCGCGAGGTGCTGATCGTGGCGAGCGCGCTCAGCGTCCAGGACGTGCGCGACCGCCCGCTCGAGCAGCAGCAGGCCGCCGACCAGGCGCACGCCAAGTTCGACGACGAGAAATCGGAGTTCCTCGGCACGCTCAAGCTCTGGTCGTGGCTCGAGCACTCGCGCGGCGGCCACGGCGAACATCGCCTGTCGAGCCGCAAGCACGAGCAGCTGCTGCGCGAGAACTTCATCTCGCCACGCCGGGTGCGCGAGTGGCGCGACATCCACGCCCAGCTGCAGTCGGTCGTGACCGAGCACGGCTGGCGCGTCAATGCCAGCGAGCCGACCTACGAGCAGCTGCACCAGTCGATGCTCGCCGGCCTGCTCGGCAACATCGGCGTCAAGAGCGACGAGGACGAGTCGTACCTCGGCGCCCGCGGCATCCGCTTCTGGCGCCATCCGGGCGTGCGCCTGGCGAAGAAGCCGGGCAAGTGGATCGTCGCCGCCGAGCTGATCGAGACGACGCGGCTCTACGCACGCGGCATCGCCGCGATCGACCCGCGCTGGCTGCCCGAGCTCGCCGTCCACCTGATCAAGACGCAGCTGCTCGAGCCGCACTGGGAGAAAAAGGCGGCGCAGGTCACGGCGCTCGAGCGGGCGACGCTCTACGGCATCGTCATCTACGCCAACCGGCGCGTCGACTTCGCCACGGTGGATCCGGCGGCGGCGCGCGAGATCTTCATCCGCGAGGCGCTCGTCGCCGGCGAGTGGGAGACCAGACTACCGTTCGCCGCCGCCAACCGCAAGCTGATCGCGCAGGTCGAGGAGCTCGAGCACAAGTCGCGCCGCCAGGACGTCCTCGTCGACGACGACCTGATCTTCGCCTTCTACGATCAGCAGGTGCCGGCCGACGTTCACAGCGGCCATGCGTTCGAAGACTGGTACCGCGACGAGGTCAAGCGCCAGCCGCGCCTGCTCCAGCTGTCGCGCGACGAGCTGATGCGCCACGAGGCCGCCGGCATCACGACAGCGGCGTTCCCGAAGACGATCCGCCTCGGCGGCGTCGACTGCGCCGCGAACTACCTGCACGAGCCGGGCAACGCGCGCGACGGCGTCACGGTGACGGTGCCGATCTTCGCCCTCAACCCGGCGAGCGAGGAGCGCTGCGAATGGCTCGTTCCCGGGATGCTGAAGGACAAGATCGTGGCGCTGGCCAAGACCTTGCCGCAGCGGCCGCGCTCGCGCCTCGTGCCGCTGCCGGAGTACGCGCAGTCGTTCATCGACGAGGTCGGCTTCGGCGAAGGCAGCCTCGTCGACGCGCTCGCCGCGCACGCGGCCAAGCGGACCGGCCTGCCGCTGCGGCGCGCCGATTTCAAGCACGAGCAGCTGGCGCCGCACCTGCTCATGAACCTGCGCGTCGTCGACGAACACGGCCGCCAGCTCGGCGAATCGCGCCGCCTCGCCGAGCTGAAGGCGGCGCTCGGCGCGCAGGCGCGATCTGCGTTCCAGGCGCTGGCGGCGCTTCGCCTGCCGACCCTGGCGGCTGAAAGCGCGGCCATCGCCGCACCCGCCGCGACCGATGCGCCGGGTCGTGCGCCGCCTGAGCGGAAGGCGAGCGCCGCCGTCGCGCCCGCCGAGCCGCCGCGCGCCGCGTACATCGCGTGGACCTTCGGCGAGCTGCCCGAGCTGATGGAGCTTGCCAAGGGCGGGCAGACGCTGGTCGGCTATCCGGCCCTGATCGACAAGGGGTCGCACGTCGAGATCGAAGTCTTCGACGAGCCCGGGATCGCCGCCGCGAAGCACCGCGCCGGCCTGCGCCGCCTCGTCGCGCTGCAGGTCCGCGACGCCCTCAAGTACCTCGAGAAGAACCTGCCCGACCTGCAGAAGATGGCGATCGCCTACCTGCCGCTCGGCGGCGCCGACGAGCTGCGTGCGCAGATCGTCGAGGTCGCGCTAGCGCGCGCCTTCCTCGCCGAGCCGCTGCCCGCCGACGCGGCCGCGTTCGGCCGCCGCATCGACGAAGGCCGCGGCCGCCTGACGCTGATCGCCAACGAAGTCGCGCGGCTGGCCGGCGTCGTCCTCGCCGAGTACCACGCGGTGCTGCGCAAGATCAAGGACACGCGGCCGGCCAAGGAAGTCGCCGACGACGTGACGCAGCAGCTCGAGCGCCTGCTGCCGAAGCGCTTCGTCGCCGACACCCCATGGGAGCGGCTCCAGCACCTGCCGCGCTACCTGAAGGCGATCGCGGCGCGGCTCGACAAGCTGCGTGCCGATCCGGCGCGCGACAGCGCTCGCCTGGCCGAGCTGCGCCCGCTCGAGCAGCGCTACCTGAGGAAGCTCGCCGATCGGCGCGGCGCGCGCGACGCGCGGCTCGACGAATACCGCTGGTGGCTCGAGGAGCTTCGCGTCGGCCTGTTCGCGCAGGAGCTGAAGACCCCCCAGCCGGTCAGCGTCAAGCGACTCGACAGAATCTGGGCGCAGGCGTTCGCCTGAACGAGACCGACAATGAACGCGATGGCGACCTCTGCGATCGGCAAGTTCTTCGCCCGGCGGCCCGCCGCCGACTGGGCCGTCGTCCCGGCGACGACGCGCGAGATCGACGCCGTCGTGCGCCACTGTCGTCGCCTCGTCAGCCGGCGGGCGCTGCTCGCGGCCGGCGTCTCGATCGTTCCGCTACCGGGGATCGACTGGGTCACCGACATCGCCGTGCTGATGCGCCTGATCCCCGACATCAACCACGCTTTCGGCCTGACGCCCGAGCAGATCGAGCGCCTCGCGCCGGATCGCCAGGTCGTCGTCTACAAGGCGATCTCGGCCGGCGGCGGCATGCTCATCGGCAAGCTCGTCACGCGCGACCTCGTCATGCGCGTGCTGCGCCTGATCGGCGTTCGCCTGACGACGCAGCAGGCCGCCAAGTACGTGCCGATCGCCGGCCAGGCGGTCTCGGCCGCGCTCACCTACTCGTCGCTGCGCTACGTCTGCGAGCAGCACATCCAGCAGTGCGTCGCGATCTCGCGCCAGCTGATGCTGCCCGCGCCGACCGCCGCCGACGAGTCGCGCTGACGACGGGCGCTTCGCACATCGCCTCTACAATTCGTCGGTTCGGGGCGTAGCGCAGCCTGGTAGCGCAACTGGTTTGGGACCAGTAGGTCGCGAGTTCGAATCCCGCCGCCCCGACCAGTCCGTCCGTCGCCGATCGACGGCCCTCGCTGCCCGTAGCTCAACTGGATAGAGCAGTTGCCTTCTAAGCAACAGGTCGGGGGTTCGAGTCCCTCCGGGCAGACCAAGATAGCATCCAAGGCGGTCTCAGAAGGTTCTAGACAGACGGCATTTACGAGGTAAAAGCTTCGAGAGCCGTCCGGGATCGTCCAGGGCCGTCCGCTTGCTTCCATGGGGAACAAAGGGTACAAAGCGGGGAACAAAGGCAAATCGAGAGCCTTTTTACCCCGTTTGTTCCCCATCGCTGATTCGTTCGCCGATCCTCTAGCCGCCGGCTAGAAATCCGAAGCGCCCGGTGACCGAGGAAAACGGGGAACAAGACTGCCGGAGCCTTTGCTCGACGGAGGTTGTTCCCCATGCCCCTTACCGATCCTGAATGCCGAAACGCCGTGTGTCCCCTTGGCAAGGCACGGGCGCGATTTACTGACAGCGGAGGCCTCTATCTCGAGGTTGGTCCGAATGGGTCCAGGCGCTGGTTCTGGAAGTACCTCTACAGCGGCAAGGAGAAGCGCCTCGCGCTAGGCAGCTACACGGAGCCGGGCTCGAAGAAGGTGCGCGTGACGCTGAAGCAGGCCCGCGAAGCGCGAGACGACGCGCGCAAAGTTCAACGAAGTGGCGTCGATCCAGCCCAGCGGAGGCAACTCGACAAGCTGACCAAAGGCGTGATTGCAGGGACGACGTTCGCCGCAATCGCCCGAGAACTGCACACGGTAAAACGCAAAGGATGGAGCGAGAAATACGCGGAACGTTGGATCGAGCGCATGGAGAAGGACTTGTTCCCATGGA
>JADGRJ010000151.1 GCA_017881025.1 Rhizobacter sp.
CCGGGCTGCTCGCGCTCGACAGCCGCGTCACCGACTGCAACAGCGCCTTCTTCGACGTCGCCCACGACTTCCACGGCTGCATCGCCGGCTGCCACGAGGTGCTGCGCCGCCAGGGGCTGCTCGAAGGCACGTGGTGCCTCGACCCGGGCGAAGGGCTGAGCCCGGGGCAGCGCGAAGCGATCGACCGCGTCTGCCGCGAGCACGCCGACCTCGCCGACGACGCCTTCGTCGCCGAACACCTGCAACGCTGGCTGGACTGACCTCAGAATCGCCCCGATGACCGCTGCACCGCCGTTCGCTCCGAAGCTCAAGGTGCTCGGCGTCGAGGCGTTCGAGCAGCCGTTTCGCCTGCGCCTGCCGTTTCGCTTCGGCGTCATCACGGTCACCGAAGGCGTGCAGGCCTTCCTGCGCGTCCAGGTCCGTCTCGACGACGGTCGCGAAGGCTTCGGCTATGCCGCCGAGATGCTAGCCGCCAAGTGGTTCGACAAGAACCCGGCGCTCAGCGACGCCCAGAACCAGGATCAGCTCAGGAAGTCGATCGAGCTCGCCGCCGCGGCGTATCGCGAGGCGCCGCTGTCGACCGCGTTCGATCTCTACGCCGACAACTATCGCTATCAGCTGCGCGCCGGCCGCGAGCTCGGTCTGCCGCCGCTCGTCGCCGGCTTCGGCAACGCGCTCGTCGACCGCGGCGTCCTCGACGCGGTCTGCCGCCTGCTCGGCGTCAGCTTCTGGACGGCGATGCGCAGCAACCTTCCCGGCATGGTGCCGCACCCGGTCATCCCCGACCTCGGCGCGTTCGACTTCACGAGCTTTCTCGCCGGCCTGCAGCCGGTGCCGAGCATCGAGGCGCGCCACACCGTCGGCCTGGTCGACCCGATCACGGCGAGCGACCAGCCGCCCGGCACGCGGGTCGAGGACGGCCTGCCCGAGACGCTCGCCGAAGTCGTCGCGACCTACGGCCAGCGCTGCTTCAAGCTCAAGGTCGGCGGCGACCGCAAGGCCGACCTCGACCGCCTCGTTCGCATCGCCGGCGTCCTCGACGGCGTCGCCGGGGCGCTGCACGTCACCCTCGACGGCAACGAGCAGTACGAGGACGTCGAGTCGGTCGTCGAGCTGTGGAGCGCGATGGAGGCCGAGCCGGCGCTGCACAAGCTCTGCGCCGCGACGCTCTTCATCGAGCAGCCGATCAAGCGCGCGGTCGCGCTCTCGCGCAGCATCGCCCCGCTGGCACGCTTTCGGCCGGTGATCATCGACGAGTCCGACGGCGAGCTCGACGCTTTCGTTCGCGCCCGCGCGCTCGACTACGGCGGCGTCTCGTCGAAGGACTGCAAGGGCTTCTACAAGTCGATCGTCAACCTGGCGCGCTGCCGCCTCTGGAACGCCGAAGCCGGCGGCGGCGCGTTCTTCCTCTCGGGCGAAGACCTGACGACGCAAGCCGGCCTTGCCGTGCAGCAGGACCTCGCCCTCGTCTCGCTGCTCGGCCTGGCCGACGTCGAGCGCAACGGGCATCACTTCGTCGATGGCTTCGCCAGCCGGCCGCAGGGCGAGAGCCTGGCGTTCCTGCAGGCGCACCCCGACGTCTATCACGAGGCCGACCGGCGCGTTCGGCTGACCATCGAGGGCGGCCGCATCGCGCTCGGCTCGCTCGAGTGCCCGGGCTTCGGCAGTGCGGTCGTCCCCGACCTGTCGACGACCGCGCCGATGCCCAAGGCGGACTGGCCGCCGCCGCAGCCTTGATCGCGGCGCCCTTCCGGAGCTTCGCGATGGACGCGATCGACCTCGCCTTCTACCGCCATCAGGGCCACCTCACGATCAACGGCGTGTTCGGCGCGGCCGAGACCGACGCGCTCATCGCCGACATCGAGGCCTGGGGCGAGAGCTTCCTCGCCGAGCTGCCGGCCGCGCAGCGCGTCTGGTACGTCGACGGCGGCGTGAAGGCGCGCACGGTGCTGCGAAAGCTCGACAACCCGCACGCGCACCGGCCCGCGCTGCAGGCGATCGCGTGCGATCCGCGCCTGGTCGCGCTCGTCGAGCAGGTCCTCGGCACCGGCGTCTCGGTCTACTTCAGCCAGGTCTTCTTCAAGGCACCGGAAGGCGGCGGCCCGAAGCCGGCGCACCAGGACAACTTCTATTTCGGGCCCACCGACATCGAAGGCGTCGTCACCGCCTGGATCGCGCTCGACGACGCGACGCTCGAGAACGGCTGCCTCTACTTCGGCGAGGGGACGAACCAGGGGCCGGTCTACGGCCACATCGCGCCGCCGGACGAGCCGTTCAACCTGCAGTTGCCCTTGACGATTCTCGAGAAGCAGCCGATGGCGCCGGCGCCGGTGCGAAAGGGCGGGGTGAGCTTTCATCACGGCAATACCTTTCATCAGTCGGGGCCGAACCACAGTAGCCGCTGGCGCCGCGCCTGCGCGCTGCACTACGTCAGGAACGGCGTCGAGTTCGCGACGCCGGCGTTGCCGTACGACCACTCGCTGAAGATGCGCGTCACCTGAAAGGCCGGGTGGTGCACGAGGGCGGCGAGCGGCGGGTATGCCCCGACCCGCCTTCGCCCGAGGCGGTGATCACGGCATCGAGCGGGTTCGTCGCGACACGTCGCTCGGCGACGGCCGCCGCTGCGAAGACTCTCGGGTCACACCCACCACTCCCCGCCCCCGCACCGCGCGATGCAACCAAGTCGCACGGCGCGCCTCGGGTTCTATTGATGCCAGAGCCGGGACGGCGAGTGGTGGGTGTGGTTCGGGCGGCGTCCGGGCCACATCCGCCGCTCACCGGCCCCGTGCCACTCGGCGCCTGCCACGAATGGATCAAGCCGCGACCGCAGCTCAATCCATCCCGAGCAGCTTGTAGATGCGGCGGGTGTAGACGCCGAACGCTTCTTGCGTCTTCATGTCGAGCGTGCGCGGATGCGGCAGATCGATCGCGAAGTCGTCGGCCATGCGAGCCGGCCCGGCGGTGAAGACGACGACGCGCGTGCCGAGGAACACCGCTTCCGAGATGCCGTGGGTGACGAACAGGATCGTCTTGCCGGCTTCCTTCCAGATGCGCAGCAGCTCGAGGTTCATCTTCTCGCGCGTCAGCGCGTCGAGGGCGCCGAAGGGCTCGTCCATCAGGACCAACTTGGGGTCGTGGACGAGGGCGCGCGCGATCGCCGCGCGCTGCTGCATGCCGCCCGAGAGCTCGTAGGGGCGCTTGTCCTCGGCGCCTTTGAGGCCGACGAGCGCGAGCAGGTCGCGCGCTCGCTCGCGGCTTTCCTTCGCCGGCAGGCCGAGGATCTCGGCCGGCAGGAGGACGTTGTCGATGATGGTGCGCCACTTCAGCAGGAGCGGCTGCTGGAACACCATGCCGATGTCCTTGGCCGGATCGAACGGCACCGCGTCGGAGCCGATCTTGACCGTGCCGGCGTCGTGCGGGTGCAGGCCGGCGAGGATCTTGAGGAGCGTGCTCTTGCCGCAGCCCGACGGGCCGACGAGGCAGGCGAGCTCGCCCGGCATGACGTCGAAGGTCGCGTCGGAGATCGCGAGGTGCGCCTTGGCGCCCTTGCCGTAGGTCTTGGCGACGCCGGCGAGATGGATGAAGGGTTGCGTCGGCATCTGCGGTTCAGCTCACTCGCGCGTCGGGAACGACGAAGGCGCGCTCGAGGGCGAGGACGGCTCCGTAGAGCAGCATGCCGATCAGCGTGATCAGCAGCACGGCCATGAACATCGCCGCCGTGTCGAGCGTCACCTGCACCTGCAGCATGAGGTAGCCGAGCCCTTTGTCGGAGCCGAGGAATTCGCCGACGATCGCGCCGGCGACGGCGAGGATCGCCGCCACCTTCATCCCCGAGAAGATGTACGGCAGCGCGCCCGGCAGCTGGATCTTGGTGAACACCTGCCAGCGCGAACCGCGGAGCGTTCGCACCAGGTCGAGCAGGTCGGGTTCGACCTCGCGCAGGCCGCGCACCGTCGTCAGCAGGATCGGGAAGACGCAGATCGAGAACGCGATCATCATGTTCGGCACGACGCCGTACTTGAACCAGACGATGATCAGCGGGCCGAGCGCGACCTTCGGGATCATGTTGAGGCTCACGAGCAGCGGCATCATCAGCGCCTCGAGCGGCTTCGACCAGGTGAAGGCGAGCGCGAGCAGGACGCCGACGACGAGCGCGAACGCGTAGCCGCCGAAGATCTCGGTCGCCGTCACCGCGGCGTTGGTCCACCAGTTGTAGTTGCCGGCGAGGATCGTCTTCGCGGTGTCGACCGGCGACGGCATGACGAACTTCGGCACGTCGCCGAACTTCACGAAGAGATACCAGACGAGCAACAGCGCCAGATGCGAGACCACCGCCATGAGCGTTCGCGTCCAGCGGTCGTCGAGCGTGGGCATCAGGGGTCGAGGTGGCGTGCGTCGAGCGGGCCGATGATAGGTCCGCACCTCGGGGTCAATGCTCTCCTCGGCCGAGGGGCCGGTTGCTAGACTCGTCGCGACCCGCAGCCGGGACCCTCCAGGAGACGACATGCCGCTGTTCCAACGCCTCGCCCTTGCCGCCGGCTTCACTGTCGCGAGCCTCGTCTCGGCGCCGGCCTTCGCGCAGACGAAGATCGATTTCATCCTCAACTGGGTGCCCGGCGGCGACCACGCGCCTTACTACTACGCCAAGAAGATGGGCTGGTACAAGGACGCCGGCATCGACCTCAACCTCGAGCCCGGCAAGGGCTCGGCGGTCGCGGTGCAGAAGGTCGCGGCCGGCGCCAACCCGGTCGGCCTGGCCGACATGCCGAACGCGCTCACCCTGCGCGGCAAGGGCGCCGACACGGTCGGCGTGTTCAACGTCTACGCCAATTCGCCGCAGGGGCTCTACTGGCTGAAGAGCTCGGGAATCAAGACGGTGAAGGACCTCGCCGGCAAGAAGATCGGCAACCCCGCCGGCGACGGCGCGCGGACGATCTGGCCGGCGCTCGCCAAGGCCAACGGCATGGATGCCAACTCGGTGACCTGGGTCAACATCGACGCCAACTCCAAGCTCGCCGCGCTGAAGGCGAAGTCGATCGACGCGACGACCTCGTTCTACAACATCCACCACATCTTCCAGAAGGAGCTCGGCGACGACCTGGGCTTCGTCGCCTGGAAGGACGCCGGCCTCAACACCTACGGCAACACGGTGATCGTCAACGGCGACTACCTGAAGAAGAACAAGCCGGTGATCGCCGCCTTCGTCAAGGTGACACAGCGCGCGTTCGCCGCCTGCGTCGCGGCGCCCAACCCGTGCGTGCAGGCGCTGATCGACGCCAACGGCGCGCTCCAGTTCGACAACGAGCTGCAGAACTGGAAGCTGGTCGAGGTGCTGATGAGCGACAAGTACTCGAAGGGCACCGCGCTCGGCATCCTCGACGATGCGCGCATGGCCTCTGACTACGACCTCGTCAAGACCTACATCGGCCTCGACGCGCCGTACGACGTCAAGACTGCCTACACCAACGAATTCCTCGACCGCTCGATCAAGATGACGAAGTGAGGCGGGCTCGGTGAGCAGCGTGCCGCGCATCCGCACCACCGTCGTCGGCTCGTACCCGGTGCCGGAGTGGCTGGTCGCGGCGCCGTCGGAGCAGGCGCTGATCGACGCGACCCGCGTCGTCATCGCGACGCAGGAAGCGGCCGGCGTCGACGTCGTCTGCGACGGTGAGCTGTACCGCTTCGACATCAATCATCCCGAGACCAACGGGATGATCGAGTACTTCGTCCGGCCGATGCAGGGCGTACGCTTGCAGATGACCTTCGACGAGGTGATGGCGTACCGGTCGCTGCCGGGAATGCGCTTTCGCACCCGCCCGCCAGGGGTCGTCGACGGCGCGATCTCGAGCGGCACGCTCGACCTGCCGCTCGCCTGCCAGCGCGCCCAGGCGCTGGCGACGAAGACCTTCAAGTTCACCGTCACCGGCCCGCACATGCTCGCCAAGACGCTGCTCAACCGCCACTACGCCGACACGCCCGCGCTCGCCCACGCGATCGCCGACGTGCTCGCCGAGCAGGTGAAGCACCTCGACGCCGACATCGTCCAGCTCGACGAGGCCAACCTGCCCGGCCACCCGGAGGAATGGGAGTGGGCCGCGTCGGCGCTCAATCGCGTCCTCGACGCGGTGAAGACGACGCCGGCGGTGCACCTCTGCTTCGGCAACTACGGCGGCCAGAGCGTCCAGCACGGCACCTGGGAGCAGCTCATGCGCTACCTGAACGCGCTCCACGCCGACCACGTCGTCCTCGAGTGCGCGCACCGCCCGCCCGAAGAGCTCGCGGTGTTCAAGGACCTGAAGCCCGAAATCGGCTTCGGCCTCGGCGTCGTCGACATCAAGGCGACCGAGATCGAGTCGGCCGACGCGGTCGCGCGAGCGATCGAGCGGGCCGAGAACCTGCTCGGCGCAGGCCGGGTCCGCTACATCCACCCCGACTGCGGCTTCTGGATGCTGAAGCGCCCGATCGCCGACGCGAAGATCCGCGCGCTCGCGCAGGGCCGCGACCTCTACGAGGGCCGCGCCCACTGAGGGACGACGAGGCGTCGGACCTGTCCGACCGGAATCGGGGCGGTTGCCGACGCCAAGCCCGCGTCGGCACCGACGTCTGCGAGGGAGCGCCGCGGCAACAATCGACCCGAAGTACGCCGGCTCGGAGACGCGCATGGACAACGCCAGGATCTACATCGTCGAAGACAGCGCCATCATTCGCGAGAACCTGATCGAGGCGCTGCACGAGAACGCGCCGGTCGAAGTGGTCGGCACCGCCGACGACGAGAAGTCGGCGGTGGCGTGGCTGCGCGACCGCAGCCATTCGTCCGACCTCGTCATCGTCGACATCTTCCTGAAGAGCGGCTCGGGGCTCGGCGTGCTGAAGGCGATGGGCGAGATGCCCGACGCGCCGTTGCGCATCGTCCTCAGCAATCACGCCACGCCCGAGATCCGCGTCAAGTGCCGGCAGCTCGGCGCGACCAAGGTGTTCGACAAGTCGAACGAGCTCGACGAGATGCTCGGCTGGCTCAACCGCTTCGCGCAAATCGATCGCGGAGCTGCTGCGTCGAGTTTCTGAAGACGCCGAGGTCGCTGCCGACGGCGACGAAGGTCGCCCCCATCGCGAGGTAGCGGCGCGCGTCGGCCTCGACCGGCGTCAGGATGCCGGTCGGCTTGCCTGCCGACTTGGCGGCGTCGAACACCGCGGCGATCGCCGCCTGCACGCTCGGGTCGTTGGGGTTGCCGAGGTGACCGAGGGCGGCCGCGAGGTCGGAGGGCCCGACGAAGATGCCGTCGACGCCGTCGACGGCGGCGATCTCGGCCGCCGCTTCCATGCCGGCACGGCTCTCGATCTGGACCATGACGCTGATCTGCGCGTTGATGTCGCGAAAGTAGTCGGCGACGGTGGCGAAGCGGTTGCTTCGCTGCGAGACCGAGACGCCGCGCATGCCGGCCGGCGGGTAGCGCGTCGCCGCGACCGCCCGGCGCGCATCGTCGGCGGTCTGCACGAACGGCACCAGGAAGTTGTAGAAGCCGGCGTCGAGCAGGCGCTTGATCTCGACCGCGTCGTTCCACGACGGCCGAACGACCGGCGCGCTGGCGCTGTCCTTGAGCGCCATCAGCTGAGGGATGAAGGTCGTGACGTCGTTGGGCGAGTGCTCGCCGTCGAGGAGCAGCCAGTCGAAGCCGGCGATGCCGAGGATCTCGGTCGTGATCGGGTTGGCGAGCGAGCACCAGCAGCCGATCAGCGTCTCGCCGGCGAGGAGTCGCCGCTTGAACGAGTTCGGAAAGGCGCGATAGGGATCGGGCAAGGCCATCGGCTGCTCCCGTCAATCGATCTTGACGCCGCCGCTGGCGACGACCGCCGCCCAGCGCTTCTGCTCGCGGTCGAAGAAGGTCACGAACTCGGCCGGCGACATCGTGTAGACCTCGGCGCCCTGCGCCGTCAGGCGCGAGCGGATCTCGGGCGAGCGGATGATCCGCGTCAGCTCGGTCGAGAGGCGCGCGACGACGTCGTTCGGCGTCCCCGCCGGAACCAGCAGGCCCTGCCAGGTGCCCGACTCGAAGCCGGGCACGCCCTGCTCGGCGATCGTCGGCACGTTGGGGAGGAGCGGCACGCGCGTCGCCTTCGAGACGCCGAGCACCTTGAGCTTGCCGGACTGCACGAACGGCAGCGTCGCCAGCATGCCGTTCATGAGCACCTGCGTCTGCCCCGCGACCGTGTCGCCGATCGCCTGCGAGCCGCCCTTGTACGGGATGTACTGCCACTTCGCCTTGGTCGCCTTCTCGACGGCGACGCCGGCGAGGTGCGGCGCGCTGCCGATCGCGGTGACGGCGAAGTCGAGCTTGGAGTTCTGCGACAGCGCGACCAACTCCTTGAGCGAATTCGCGGCGACCGACGGATGGACGACGAGCAGGTGCGGCGAGTAGGCGAGCATCGTCACTCCGCGCAGGTCCTTCTTCGGATCGAATGGCAGCTTCGAATACACCGAGGGCGTGATCGCCAGCGCGCCGACGTCGCAGAGCAGCAGCGTGTAGCCGTCGGCGGGCGACTTGGCGACGAAGTCGGTGCCGGTGTTGCCGTTGGCGCCGGGCTTGTTCTCGACGATCACGGTCTGCTTGAGCGCGTCGGAGAGCGGCTGCGAGATCGAGCGGGCGATGATGTCCGACGAGCCGCCCGGCGTGTACGGGACGACGATCTTGATCGTCTTGCCGGGCCAGGCCTGCGCCGATGCTGCGGTCGGCACGGCGGCGAGCGCGAGGCCGAGCAGAAGCGCGTGGGCGAGTGATCTCATGGGTGGGTCCTCGTTGCGGCAGCCGGGTGGGTGGCTGCCTGTTGTCGTACGACTGGGGCTCAGCTGTTGGCCAGCTGGGCGGCTCGGCGGCGTCGCTCGCGGCTGTTCGCCAGGTGCGTTCGCATCGCCGCCCGCGCCGCCTCGCCGTCGTGGCCTTCGATCGCGTCGACGATGCTGCCGTGCTCGGCATTGACGCGGCGCAGGTAGGCCTGGCGCTCGTCGGCCGAGGCGCCCGACGGGTCGAGGCGGGCGCGCGGGATCGTTGCCGTGCCGAGGCTTTGCAGCAGGGTCGAGAAATGGGGGTTCTGGGTCGCTCTCGCGATCTCGAGGTGAAACTGGAAGTCAGGGCCCACTGCGTCGCGACCCGCCTCCACGGCTTGGGCGAACGCGATCAGGGCTCGGCGCATCGCGGCCAGGTTGTCGGCCGTGCGGCGCTGCGCCGCCAACCCGGCGGCCTCGGTCTCGACGCCGATCCTCAGCTCGAGCATGGCGACGACGTCGTGGAGCGTCTCGAGCTGGTCGGGGCGGATCCGGAACACCGCCGAGTCGACGCCGCCATGGGTGACGAAGGTGCCGACGCCGTGCCGCGTCTGCACCATCGCCGCCGCCTGCAGCTTGGAGAGCGCCTCGCGGATGACGGTGCGGCTGACGCCGAACTCGGTCATCAGCGCCGACTCGGTCGCAAGCTTGTCGCCGCAGGCCAGGCTGCCGTCGCGGATGCGGTCGGCGAGCGAATCGACGACGCCCATGGCGAGGTTGCGCGGGCGCCTTGCCGGCAAGGTCGGAGAGAGCAGGGAGAGGTTCATCGAGGGCATGGCGAAGGGGTGCCGGCCAGTTGTACGATGACTGACCGCCTGCCGCAAGAGTGGTTGCGCCGATGGCGCCGGCAGGCGACGACGACGAGGATCGCGTCGTGGCCGCACCTGTTCCTCCCGCGCCGGGCGACGTCGTCGCTGCGCCGGTCTTCGATCGCCTCCTTCTCACCGGCGCCGCCGGCGGCCTCGGCCGCGAGCTGCGGCCGCGCCTGCGCCGGCTCGCGCGCGTGCTGCGCCTGAGCGACGTCGCCGAGATGGCGCCGGCGGCCGTGGGCGAGTGATCTCATGGGTGGGTCCTCGTTGCGGCAGCCGGGTGGGTGGCTGCCT
>JADGRJ010000396.1 GCA_017881025.1 Rhizobacter sp.
TGAACTTTAGGGTCGATGCTGAATCGCCTTCACGCTTTTGAAGTAGTCAACTGAGAAGCTGCCTCAGTTGGCGGCCTCTTTCATTTCGCAACATGCGTGCGATGTCGCTTATTGTGCAGGTTTCTCGGACGCCGGAATGCCGAAGCCATCCACGTGTTCGGGAGCCGGCGTCCGAGAAGCGCCAAGGCACGAAATCGCGGGGTGTGGGGCAGCGACGGGGCAGCGGGCGCTATGGGGATTTGACCGCGGCGTGAGGCTCGAGAAGTTTGGATCGAAGCGATCGACCCGGTCGCGTGGCGTCAAAGGATGGGCGCACGTGCAGGAGTGAGCAAGCGTTTCGTACGTTGCGCGAGCGGATTGGCGGTGCGACGTCGGTGCAATCTGGCGAACCGATACGAGCGTGGGCACTGCCGGCTGAGAGCCAGCAAGAATGATGGTCGTCGCTGCGGTGTTGGATCTGTGGCGACGGTATCATGAAGTATCGATCCTGATCGCTGCCGGATTAGGCGTGGGGCGGTGCCTCGGCTGACAGCCACGCTCGAAGGTCTCGATGATGATCATGCGGCCACTGCAGCAGGGACACGGACGCGGCAGCACGCGCGGTTCTTCAACCGCAGTGGCATCGGACGTGTCGGGCTGTTCGGATCGTGCCGGCATGGCGAGCAACTCACGCGCGCGTGCGATGTTGGCGGCGCGATTGCCGTTGGCAAGCAGTCCGTAGTGGCGGATGCGGTAGAAGCGCTTGGGCAGGACGTGGACGAGGAAGCGCCGGATGAACTCGTGGGTTGGCAGCGTCATGGTCGTGTACCGACCTGGTCCCTCGATCCGGTAATCCTTCCACTTGAACGTGACGCCGTTATCGTCGGCTGAGATCAGCCGGCGATTTGAGATGGCGACGCGGTGGGTGTAGCGCGACAGGTAGGCGAGCACGGCCTGCGGGCCGCCGAATGGCTTCTTGGCATAGACCACCCACTCGGCCTTGCGCAGCGGTGTGAGGAAGGCGGTGAATTCTCCGGCGTCGGCGAGGCCGCTGCGGTCACCGAAGAACTTCAGGCATCCAGCTTGGTGGGCTGCGAGGAGCTTGCCCAGGAACAACCGCCGGAACAGGCGTGAGAGAACCCGCACTGGCAGAAAGAATCCCGGGCGGCACGACACCCAGCGCTTGCCGTCGAGCGAGATGCCACCGCCCGGCACGATCATGTGCACGTGCGGATGATGGGTGAGCGCCGAGCCCCAGGTGTGGAGCACGGCGGTGATGCCGATCCTGGCGCCGAGATGCTTGGGGTCGTCGGCGATCGTGAGCGTGGCCTCGGCCGCCGCCTTGAACAACAGATCGTAGATCACGGCCTTGTTCTGGTAGGCGATATCGGCGATCGGACCAGGCAGCGTGAACACGAGGTGGAAGTAGCCGACGGGCAGCAGCTCGGCCTCGCGCTCGGCGAGCCAATCCCGTGCGGCCGCCCCTTGGCACTTCGGGCAATGCCGGTTGCGACAGCTGTTGTAGGCAATGACCGTGTGCGCGCAGTCCTCGCAGCGCGCAACATGGCCGCCGAGCGCCGCCGTGCGGCAGCGCTCGATCGCACTCATGACCTTCATCTGGTCGAGGCTGACGTGCCCGGCATTGGCCAGACGCCACGCCGCCCCGTGGTCGCGGAAGATATCCGCGACCTCCAGCGCAGGACGGGACATGGCCGCGGGCCGTTACGCCGGCGGCTGGTCTTTCCTGCTCGTCTTGGGCTTCTTGCGAGGCTGCGACAGCAGGTCGAGCGGGCTCACGATGGCAGCGATCATGCCGGTGGCAACGCGCGTGTAGCGCGCCGTTGTATCGAGCTTGTCGTGCCCCAGCAGCGCCTGGATGATGCGGATATCGGTGCCGCGCTCAAGCAGATGGGTCGCGAAGCTGTGGCGCAGCGCATGCAGCGTCACGCTCTTCTTGATCCCGGCCGCGTCGGCCGCCTCATGGAACAGACGGCTCAGCTGGCGGGTGGTCATCGGCTTGCCGGGCTTCCGGCCAGGAAACAGCCAACGTTCCTCTACGGGCGTTCTGGCATCGTAAGCCGGTGGGCGCGCCTTCCACCATTGGCGCAACAGATCGAGCGTCTCGGGCGACAGCATGACATGGCGATCCTTGCGGCCCTTGGACTGCTCGATGCGAATGATCTTCTGCGCCTTGTCGATATGCTTGACCTTCAGCCGGACCACTTCGCCCGCGCGCAGGCCGCAGCCATAGCCGAGACTAAGCAGCACGCGGACCTTGAAGCTGCTTGCGACTGCCAGCAGACGCCGCGTCTCGTCCGGGCTCATCACCAGCGGAATCTTCTGGGGCTCACGGATGTGATAGATCTCGCCCGCAAGGTCCAGCCGCCGCAGCGTCACGCGAAACAAGAACCGCAGCCCGGTCATGATACGGTTGCGGTTGCAGATGCTCGCGCTTGTCTCGGAAAGGTGCAGCTGAAACCGGCGGATATCTTCGGCTGTCGCCGTGTCGAGCGACCGCTTCAGAAATGAAGCAAACCGCTTACAACTGCGGATGTGGCCCGTCTGCGTTCCGGCACAGAGCTTGCGCGCGTTCATGTCCTCGATCATGCGCTGGCGCAACGGGGTGATGTGTTCCGTGCTCATAGGCAACTCCTGTCTTGGATGAGGTTGACGACACCTCGATCCTCAAGACAGGACACGCCGCCCGCTACCGACGATCTTCACCCCGGTTACCGTGCTCGCAGACAGGCCGCCCGCCTCAGCGGGCTATCGCGCAGCGATTTAGTGCTTTGGCACATCGCTGCATTCGCGGCGCTACAACATTTGGAACGCTATAGGACGGTGATCTCAACGGATCGACGCAACACTTTATCTTATAGGGAAAAGATGGAGTGTGACGATGGATCAGAGATTTCGTCGTGGTTTTA
>JADGRJ010000152.1 GCA_017881025.1 Rhizobacter sp.
AAGCGTCGAGGAGAAGACATGAGCAAGAAAGTCCTGATCGCCGACGACGAGCCGAACATCCTGATCTCGCTCGAGTTCCTGATGCAGCGCGAAGGCCACGAGGTCAGCGTCGCGCGCGACGGCGACCAGGCGCTGGCGGCGATCCGGCGCGAGCGACCCGATCTCGTCCTGCTCGACGTCATGATGCCGGGCAAGAGCGGCTTCGACGTCTGCCAGGCCGTGCGTACCGATCCCGACCTCGCCGGCGTCAAGATCCTGATGCTGACCGCGAAGGGCCGCGACACCGATCTCGCGAAGGGCACCGCGCTCGGTGCTGACGCCTACGTCACGAAGCCGTTCTCGACCCACGAGCTGGCTGCGCGCGTGCGCGAGCTGCTGGGACTCGCGTGAGCTTGCGCGCACGGCCGCTCCGAAGGGGACGCCCAGTCCAGCCGGGCGCAACCGACCACGGGCCGAGGGAACGCCGGTGAGCCCGGAGCGGCGCGAGCTCGTCGCCACGCTCGCTCCCGGCCTGGTGCTGGTGCTTCTCGGCATCATCGTCGTCGGCCTTTTCGTCGCGACGCTCGAGGAGGCCGAGCGCGCCGCGTTCGTCGCGATGTCGGCGCCGCGCGCCGCGCTGCTGCTGCCGCTCTGGCTGGTGCTCGCCGGGGCGTTCGGCGCTCTCGGCCGCATCGCCTATCGCCGTTGGGAGGTAGCGCCGGAGCGCCTGGCCGAACGGGCCGGCGCGCTGCTCGCCGCGGGAGTTCCCCTCGAGGCCGACGCCGCCCCGGCGCTCGAAGCGACCCCGGGCGCCGGCGCCGGCACCCGCGCGCTCGCCCAGGTGATCCAGGCGTTGGCCCGCCAGCGTGACGCGTTGCGCGCCGACATGCGCGAGCGAGTGCAGGAAGCCAGCCGCGAGATCGAGCAGGAACGCAGCCGGCTCGCAGCACTGATGGCCGAGCTGTCGCAAAGCGTCGTCGTCTGCAACCTCGACGGTCGCATCCTGCTCTACAACAACCGCGCGCGCCTGCAATTTCGTGCGCTCTCGAGCGCACCGCAGCTCGCCGACGGCGGCGAGCTGATCGGGCTCGGCCGCTCGATCTACGCGGTCTTCGATCGCCAGCTCGTCGCGCACGCGCTCGAGCGCGTCCAGCAGCGTCTGCAGCGCGGGGTTGCGAATCCCTCGGCGCAATTCGTCACCGGCACGCGCACCGGGCAGTTGCTGCGCGTGCAGATGGCGCCGGTGCGCGCGGTCGGTGCCGAAGCTGCCGGCGATGCGGCGCTGAACGGCTTCGTCCTGATGCTCGACAACATCACGCGCGACTTCGCCGACGAGTCGCGACGCGACCTGTTGCTGCACGGCCTGACCGAAGGGAGCCGCGCCTCGCTCGGCAACCTGCTGGCCGCGGTCGAGATGCTCGACTACCCCGATGTCGACGTATCGACGCGCGAACGCTTCCATCGCGTGATCCGCGACGAGGTCAAGGCGATGAGCGAGCGCATCCGCGAGCTGTCGAGCCATGCGACCGAGACGCTGAAGACACGCTGGCCCCTCGAGGACATGCTCGGTGCCGATTTCGTCTTCGCCGCGGCGCGCCGCATCGAGGCGCTGCTCGAGTGCCGGGCCGCGGCCGGCGACGTCGACGGCGAGCTCTGGCTGCGGCTCGACAGCTATTCGCTGCTGCAGGCGCTCGTCCATCTCGTCGGGCGGCTGGTCGACGACCACGGCGTCCGCCTGATCACGTTGCGCCTGGCGCGCGCCGGCGCGCGGGCCCAGCTCGACCTGGTGTGGTCGGGGCCGGCGATGAGCACCGAGACGGTGGTCGGCTGGGAGACCGAACCGATCACGGTCGGCGGCGAGGCGCTGGCGCTGACGCTGCGCGACGTCGTCGAGCGCCACGACGGCGCGTTCTGGTTCGAGCGCGAGCGGGTGCGTCACGAGTCGTTCTTCCGCTTTCTGCTGCCGCTGGCGGGCGCCGGCGAGCACCTCGAGGCGGCGCAGGTCGTGCGCGGCGCGAGCCGGCCCGAGTACTACGATTTCGACCTGTTCCGCACGTCCGAGCAGACCCGTGAGCTCGCCGACCGGCTGCTGACCGAGTTGAGCTACACGGTGTTCGACTGCGAGACCACGGGGCTCGATCCGTCGGCCGGTGACGAGATCATCCAGATCGGCGCGACCCGCATCGTCAACGGCAAGCTGCGCCGCCACGAGTGCTTCGAGCAGCTCGTGGACCCCCGGCGGCCGATTTCCGAGGCCTCGATGCCGATTCACGGTATCCGCCCGGAGATGGTCGCCGGCCAGCCGACCATCGAGACGGTGTTGCCGGCGTTCCAGGCGTTCGCCCACGAAACCGTGCTGGTCGGCCACAACGCCGCGTTCGACATGCGCTTCCTGCAGCTGAAGGAAGCCGCGACCGGCATCGTCTTCGACCAGCCGGTGCTCGACACCTTGCTGCTGTCGGCGCTCGTGCATCCACAGCAGGAATCGCATCGGTTGGAGGCGATCGCCGAGCGCCTCGGCGTCCCGGTGCTCGGCCGCCACAGCGCCCTCGGCGATGCGATGGTGACCGCGGAGGTGTTCCTCAAGTTCGTGCCGTTGCTCGCCGAACTGGGCATCCGCACGCTCGGCCAAGCGCGCGAAGCGGCGCAAAAGACGTACTACGCCCGCGTGACCTACTGAGCCCGTCGGCGCGCGGTCAGAGGGGCCGCTTGTTCTTTGCGCCCCGGGCAGTCGCGGCGTAAGCTTCATCGTCAATGGTGTCCGAGATTCCGAGCCCCTGCACGAGCGTGTGCACGATCGACGCGGCGACCGGCTGGTGCGCGGGCTGCCTGCGCACGATCGACGAGATCGCCGCCTGGGGCAACTGCGGCAACGCCGCCAGGCGCGCGGTCTGGAGGCGTCTGCCCGCGCGTCGTGCCGAACGCGATCGGCGTGACGTCGAAGCGGCGCCGGGTTCCGCCGGCAGCGCCACCGCACCATGACGCAGGTCGAGTTCTGGTTCGATCCGGTCTCGCCGTACGCGTATCTCGCGTTTGAGCGGCTGCCCGAAGCGTTCGTCGGCGTCTCATACACGGTCGCGTACCGGCCGATCGTCTTCGCCGCGCTCCTGAAGGCGTACGCGCACAAGGGGCCGGCCGAGATCGAGCCGAAGCGCGCCTGGACCTTTCGCCAGGTGCACTGGCTCGCGCACCGCGCCGGCATCCCGCTCGACACCCCGGAGCGCCATCCGTTCAGCCCGATCGCCTTGTCGCGTCTCGCGTGGGCGACGGCGCCGATCGACGCGACACCGAGCCGGTTCGTCTGCGAGACGATCCTGCGCCATGTGTGGCGCGGTGGCGCCGACGCCGACGACGCAGCGCGCCACGCCGAGCTCGTCGCGCAGCTGGCGCCGCGCATCGATCCGGTGAGCGACGCCAAGCAGCGCCTGCGCGACGCGACCGACGCGGCGCTCGCGCGCGGTGTCTTCGGCGTGCCGACCCTGGGCATCGGCGACAAGCTGTTCTGGGGCTTCGACGCCCTCGACATGGCCGCCGCCTTCCTGCGCGGCGACTCCTGGTTCGATGCGCCGCACTGGCAACGCGAGGGCGCGCCGCGCCCCGGCGTGAAGCGAGCGTGACCCCTGCTAGCGCAGATCGCCGGAACGGCGTCTCGGGGTTTCACCCAAGGCATTGAGCCCCTGTTTTTCGCCGGTGCGCCGCGAAAAGTCGTCAATATTCGACTTGCCGTCGCCCCAGGGCGATTCGTTTCACGCACGGAGGGATACCCACATGGTCACAACAGCGGTTCCGGTAGGCACAAAAGTCGCCCGGCCGATGACACGCGAGGAGAAGAAGGTCATCTTCGCGTCGAGCCTCGGAACGGTCTTCGAGTGGTACGACTTCTATCTCTACGGCTCGCTCGCGGCGATCATCGCCAAGCAGTTCTTCGCCGCCCTCGATCCCACGGCGGCGTTCATCGCCGCGCTGATGGCGTTCGCCGCCGGCTTCCTGGTCCGGCCCTTCGGCGCGCTCGTCTTCGGCCGCCTCGGCGACATGATCGGTCGGAAATACACCTTCCTGGTGACGATCATGATCATGGGCATGTCGACGTTCATCGTCGGCCTGCTGCCCGGCTACGCCTCGATCGGCATCGCCGCGCCGATCATCCTCGTCGGCCTGCGCCTGCTCCAGGGCCTGGCCCTCGGCGGCGAGTACGGCGGTGCCGCGACCTACGTCGCCGAACACGCGCCGCACGGCAAGCGCGGCGCGTACACCTCGTGGATCCAGACGACGGCCACGCTCGGCCTGTTCCTCTCGCTGATCATCATCATCGGCTGCAAGGAAATCCTGGGCGACGCGGCGTTCAACGACTGGGGCTGGCGCATTCCGTTCTGGATGTCGTTCTTCCTGCTGATCATCTCGGTCTGGATCCGGCTCAGCCTGAACGAGACGCCGGCCTTCAAGAAGATGAAGGAGGAAGGCAAGACGTCGAAGGCGCCGCTGTCGGAATCCTTCGGCCAGTGGAGCAACGGCAAGATCGTCCTGCTCGCGCTGCTCGGCCTGACCGCCGGCCAGGGCGTGGTCTGGTACACGGGCCAGTTCTATGCGCTCTTTTTCCTGACCGCGCAGATCAAGGTCGAACCCACGACAGCGCAGCTGATGATCGGCGCGTCGCTTCTCCTCGGCACGCCGTTCTTCATCGTCTTCGGCACGCTCTCGGACCGGATCGGCAGGAAGCCGATCATCCTGGCCGGCTGCCTGATCGCTGCGCTGACTTTCTTCCCGCTCTTCAAGGCGCTCACCGAGGCGGCCAACCCCGACCTCGCGGTCGCCCAGGCGAAGAACAAGGTCGTGGTCACCGCCGACCCGGCGCAGTGCTCGTTCCAGGGCAGCCCGATCGCGCGCGAGATCGATTTCAAGACCTCGTGCGACATCGCCAAGCGCTACCTGGCGCAGAGCTCCGTCAGCTACGAAAGCGTCGACGCGCCGAAGGGCACGCCGGCCACCGTGACGATCGGCGACAAGACGATCACGCCGCCTTCGGCGACGGTCGCCAACCAGAAGTTCGACGCCGACAGCGCCGCCAAGATCGCCGCCTTCAAGAAGGACATGGGCGCCGACCTCGTCGCGGCAGGCTATCCGGCCAAGGCCAAGCCGATCGCGTTCATGAGCGGGCAATGGTGGAAGGTCGTCGCCATCCTGTGGGTGCTCGTGATCTACGTGACGATGGTCTACGGGCCGATCGCGGCGATGCTGGTCGAGCTCTTCCCGACCCGGATCCGCTACACGTCGATGAGCCTGCCGTACCACATCGGCAACGGCTGGTTCGGCGGCCTGCTGCCGACGACGGCGTTCGCGATCGTCGCTTCCACCGGCAACATGTACAACGGCCTGTGGTACCCGATCATCATCGCGACGATGACCTTCATCATCGGCACGATCTTCATCCGCGAGACCAAGGACGTCGATATCTACGCGCGGGACCGCTGACGAAGTCGTCGCGCATCACCAGGGCCGGCCGCGCGAGCGCCGGCCCTTTTTCATGGCTGGCCCGCGCCGACGATCGCGCCGAGGTGACCCTCAGGCAAAGAGCGCCGCATGCTGCTCGCGCAGCAGGTTCTTCTGCACCTTGCCCATGGCGTTCCTCGGCAGCTCGGCGACGACGAAGACCGCTTTCGGCACCTTGAAGTTGGCGATCCTGGCCTTGAGCGCGCGCGTCAGCGCGTCGGCGTCGATCGCTTCGCCGGCGCGCGGAACAACGACCGCGACGACGGCTTCGCCGAAGTCCGAATGCGGCACGCCGACGACGGCGCTCTCGGCGACGCCGGGCATCTCGTTGCAGACGCCTTCGATCTCGGCCGGATAGACGTTGTAGCCGCCGCTGATGATGAGGTCCTTGCTGCGGCCGACGATCGAGACGTAGCCGAGGTCGTCGACCACGCCGACGTCGCCGGTGCGGAACCAGCCGTCGGCGCTGAACTCCTCGCGCGTCTTCTCGGGCATGCGCCAGTAGCCGGCGAAGACGTTCGGGCCGCGCACCTCGATCGCGCCGACGGTGCTGCCGGGCAGGACGCTGCCGTCGCCGTCGACGATGCGCAGGCCGACGCCGGGCAGCGGGAAGCCGACCGTGCCGCCGCGCCGCTCGCCGTCGGCAGGGTCGTAGGGGTTCGACGTCAGCATCACGGTCTCGCTCATGCCGTAGCGCTCGAGGATGGTGTGGCCGGTGCGCTCGCGGAACGCCTCGAAGGTGTCGAGCAGGAGCGGCGCCGAGCCGCTGATGAAGACGCGCATGTTCCGGCACGCCTCGCGCGTCAGCGTCGGCTCGGCGAGGAGGCGGACGTAGAGCGTCGGCACGGCCATGAAGACGGTCGCGCGCGGCAGCAGCTCGACCACCCGGCGCGCGTCGAAGCGGCCGAGCCAGAGCATCTTCGCGCCAGCGAGGAGGGCGCCGTGCGAGGCTACGAAGAGGCCGTGCACGTGGAAGATCGGCAGGGCATGGATCAGCACGTCGCCGCCCTCGGCGGCGCTGCGCCAGCCCCAGTAGGTCTTCAGCGTGACGGCGTTCGAGAGCAGGTTGCCGTGGGTCAGCATCGCGCCCTTGCTGCGTCCGGTCGTGCCGCTGGTGTAGAGGATCGCCGCCAGGTCTTCGCTCTTGCGAACGGCAGGCGTGTGGCGGTCGTCGAAGTGGATCGCGCGCTCGAGCAGGCTGCCGCTGCGATCGTCGCCGAGGGTGAAGACGAAGGTCGTTCCGGCGGCGAAGGCGAGCTTGGACGCCCAGACGAAATCCTTCGGCGCGCAGACGAAGACGGCCGGCTCGGCGTCGCCGATGAAGTAGCCGATCTCGTCGCTCTTGTAGGCGGTGTTGAGCGGCAGGTAGACGTGGCCGGCGCGCAGCACGGCGAGGTAGAAGAGCAGCGACTCGACCGACTTCTCGGCCTGCACCGCGATCCGGCTCGCCGCCGGCAGGTCGAGCGAGTCGAGCAGGTTGGCGAGCATCGCCGTCGCGCGTTCGAGGTCGCGCCAGGTGTAGACGAGGCCGCGCTCGATCGTCTCGATGGCGGCGCTGTCGAGGTCGCCCGGGAAGGCGTCGCGCAGGGCGACGAAGAGATTGGCGTTGGGTTCGGCGTCGGCGGTCATGGGCGAGGGCGGTGCAACGGACGCGACGGCGCCGGCGGACGATTCTTGCGCGCTTCGGTGGCGCGTCAATCGGGCCGAGCGCTGGCGTGCGCGACCGTTTCCCGTTGCGGGTGAGCCCGAGGGCGCGCCCGCCGGCCGGTCGATAGACTGGCAGCATGCTGGATGTCGGACGCTCGCGCACGCCCCTGCGCGCGTGCGCGGCGGCCGTGCTCGCCGCCTCGTGCTGCGCGCTGGCGAGCGGCGTGGCATCGGCGCAGGGCACCGACGCGACCCCCGGGACGGTTCCGACGCCGGCGCCCCCGGCGGCTCCGGCCGCCAAGGCACCGGCGCCCGCCGCGCCCAAGGATGCCGACCAGCGGCTCGCGCCGGTGCAGATCACGGGCAGCCGCGCCGACGACGTCCAGGAGCGGCGCAACTCGACCGCCGCCAAGATCATCATCGGCCGCGAGGAGATCGACCGCTTCGGCGATTCGACCCTCGGCGACGTGCTGAAGCGCCTGCCCGGCGTCACGATCCAGGGCCGGCCCGGGCGGGGCGGCGCGATCCGCCTGCGCGGCCTCGGCAACGGCTACACCCAGATCCTGCTCGACGGCGAGCGCGTCCCGCCCGGCTTCTCGCTCGACTCGCTGACGCCGGACCAGATCGAGCGCATCGAGATCCTGCGCGCGCCGACCGCCGAAACCGGCGCGCGCGCGATCGCCGGCACGATCAACATCATCACGCGCGGCGGCTACACGCGGCGCGTCAACGACGTCCGCGTGACGGCGGCGTACGAGAACGGCAAGGTGCAGCCTTCGGCGTCGTGGACGCGCAACCTCACTGCCGGCGAGTTCATCGTCAACTACTCGCTGAGCGCGTTCCACATCGACCGCGACAACAGCAGCACGACGACGACGATCGACCGCCGCCTCGACGACGGCACCGTCACGCTCGAGCAGGTCGACGACGGGCGCCTGCGCGTCAGCGGCGGCGGCGTGCATGCGACGGCGCGAATCCAGTGGCGTCCCGAGGGCGGCGCCGATGCGGTGACGCTGACGCCGATCCTGTTCGCCAACCGATTCCATTCGCGCCGCGACGGCACGCTCGTGCAAAGCATCGGCGCGACCCCGTCGCCCTACGACCAGGCCGAGACGACGGCCAGCACCGGCACGGCGCTGGCGCGCCTGAACGGCGAGTGGACGCACCGCTTCGGCCCCGAAGCGCGCGTCGAGTGGCGCGCCGGCGTCGGCCAGGCGCGCGCGCCGGTGAACAGCTTTCGCACCGAGTTCACGGGCGGCAGCGAGTCGCGAACGCTCGAGGAAACGAGCCGTTCGCGCGACACGACGGTCACCGCGAGCGGCAAGCTCGTCGCTGCGATCTTCGAGGCGCACAGCCTGGTCTCGGGGATCGAGCTCGAATCGAATCGCCGCGCCGACACGCGAACGAGCCTGCAGGACGACAAGCCGATCCTCACCGACTTCGCCGACAACATCAGCGCCTCGTCCTTGCGCCTGGCCGCCTACGCGCAGGACGAATGGAGCGTCACGGAGCACTGGGCGGCTCACGCCGGCCTGCGCTGGGAGGGCATCCGCACGCGCGGCTCGGTCGAGGAGGGCGAGCCGGAGGCGAGCAACCGGAGCAGCGTCTGGACGCCGCTCCTGCACGCGGTGTGGAAGCCCGACCCGAAGGGGCGCGACCAGGTGCGCATCAGCCTGACGCGCAGCTACCGCTCGCCGACGCTGTCCAACCTGATCGCGCGGCCGAGCGTCAACACGCGCTATCCGGTGCCGGGCGCGAACACGCCGACGCAGGCCGATCGTGCCGGCAACCCGAACCTGAGGCCCGAGCTCGCGACCGGCATCGACATCGCCGTCGAGCGCTACCTCGCCGGCAGCGGCCTGCTGAGCGCGAACATCTTCCGCCGCAACATCACCAACTACATGCGCAGCGTGACGACGCTCGAGACCGTCTCGTACGCGAGCGTGCCGCGCTACGTGCTGCGGGCGCAGAACGTCGGCGACGCCGTGACCGAGGGCCTCGAGGTCGAGGCCAAGTTCCGCGCCAGCGACGTGATCGAGAACGCGCCGCGCATCGACGTGCGCGCCAACGCGAGCTTCTTCCGCTCGCGCGTGCGCGGCGTCCCGGGCCCCGACAACCGCCTCGACCAGCAACCCGACTACACCGCCAACCTCGGCGCCGACCACCGCTTCGCCGGCCTGCCGCTGATGCTCGGCGGCAACGTCAACTGGACGCCGGGCTACACGACGCGCCTGACCGACGTGCAGACCGCGTCGATCGGCCGCAAGCTCGTCATCGACGCCTACGGCCTGTGGACCTTCAATCCCGCGCTCGCGCTGCGCCTCTCGTTCAGCAACCTCGACCCGCGCGACTACCTGACCGGCAGCACCGTCGACGGCCCCGACATCCTGGGCGTGCCGGTGCGCGAGTCGGCGCAGACGCGGGCGCCGACGTTCATCAACGTGCAGGTGCGGCTGGAGATGAAGTTGTAGGCGGTGTCGAAAAGCCGCACTGAGACCAGGTCTCGAAGCCAAGTCCTGGTGGAGCGGAGACCGAGCACGCAAAGTCGCGGCCGGGCAGCGGGCTCCGCTTCGACTGCGGCGGTCGGCCCTGCGGGCCGACTCCCCTGGATGAACCTTGCAAATTGATGAAGACCGCCTCGGCCTTGTGCTCGACCGCTCCCGGCCATGAGCAGAAGATCATGATCGACCGCTTCCTGCGCGTCCGCGATGCGGCCCCGGGACCGACGTGTTGCGATCGCCGCGGCTTAACCCACTCGGAGTAGCACGATCTCTCGATCGAGCCTGCGCGGCTCAATGCAGGCGT
>JADGRJ010000397.1 GCA_017881025.1 Rhizobacter sp.
GCCGGCGCCGGGGCACCGCCAGCGGCAATCCTCGGCGCGCCCGCGTCGGCGTTGTTCGCGACCGCCGCAGGCCGGCTCTCGTCGGCAGCGAGCCGTCCGCTCGCGAGCGGAGCCGTCGGCGCGGGCGCTGTCGCCGCGGCGACCGGTGCCGACCGACCCATCGGGGTCTGCGTCAGCGCCGGTGCCGGCGTCGGCACCAGCGCGACGGATGGGGCCGCCGGCGGCGCCGCCGTGTGCTCGACGGCATCGGCGGCGCGGGTTCGCGGCGCGTCGAAGCGCTTCTTGGCGGCGTCGATCGCGGTCGCGTCGGGCGCCTGACGCGCCGCCAGCGACTCTCGCGGCGCCTCGGTCGACGGAAACGGCGCGGGGGCCTCGTTCTTTCGCTCGGCCGGCAGCGCGCGCTCTTTCGCGAGCTCGGCGTCGGCCTTGGCCTTGGCAGCGGTCGCAGGCGCGACGATCTTGGCATCGCGCGTCGCGGCCTGCTCCTGCGCGGCGAGTTGGCGACGCCGGATCTCGTTGTCGGCGGCCGCGGCGGTCGTCGTGCTCTTGCCTTGCGTCGGCGGCGCCGCGGACACGCGTTGCGCCGGCGCCTTCGCGAGCTCGTTGCGGGCCGACGGCATCGTCTTCGCCGCATCGATCGGGGCCTCGGGCGTCGCGGCGCTCGGCTGGGGCGCGATCGAGGCGAGCGGCGGCGCAGCGTCGCCGCGCTCGCTCGTCATCGCCGGTGGGCGCGGCATCGTCTCGTCCATCGGCCGGTCCCACCACATCAGGCCGACCAGCGTCGCCGCCATCACGCTGGCGAAGCCGGCGGCCACTGGCGGCCGCGCGAGCCAGGCCCAGAACGCGGCGAACGCGTTCGTCGGCGCAGCTTGCGCCGCGACGCGTCGCGTCGACGGCTGCGCGGCGCGCGCCGCCGCCCGCGCCTTCAGGAGGATCGCTTCGCTGACGCCGCTCGGCGGCAGCGCGTCGGAATCGGGCGCATGGCGCAGCGCTTCGCGCAGCCAGGCATCGCGCTCGGCGTCGTTCATCGCAGCCCTCCGCCCTGCACGGGCTCGAGATACGCGCCCATGCACGTTCGCAGCTTGCTCATCGCGTAGCGCAGGCGCGTCTTCGCGGTCTCGAAGCCGACCTCGAGCGCGTGCGCGACCTCGTCGAGCGTCAGGCCGTCGTCGTGATGGAGGAGGAAAGCGCTGCGCTGCGGCAATGGCAGCTGCTCGAGGCAGTCGAGCAGCTTCTCGCCGGCACGGCGCCAGAACGCGAGCTCGTCGCCTTGAGGCGCCGCGCCGGCGGGCGCGGGCCAGTGCTGCCAGGCGGTGGCCTCGGGCTGCCACGGCTCGTCGCCCTCGCCCTCGAACGCGTCGACCGAGACCTCGCGGCCGCTCCGGCGCAGCAGGTCGATGACGCGGTGGTGGGCGAGCGTGAAGAGCCAGGTGCGAAAGGTCGCGCCCTGCGGTTCCCAACGCGCGCGCGCGTTGACGACGCGCAGCCACGTGTCCTGGAAGACCTCGTCGGTCTGCGCCGACAGCGACGCGCCGAGCAGGCGGCGCACGAAGCGGTAGAGCGCGGCCTGGTGGCGCCGGTAAAGCTGCTCGAAGGCGGCGGCGTCGCCCGCCGCATAGGCTTTCATCAGTGCGTCGTCGCTCGGATCGGAGGTGGCCATGGCGCGCCGGGAGTCTGCCTCATTCGACCTTGATACGGCCGAGGTCGGGCGACGGGGTGAACCGGCGTCGGCGGCGCTGGGTCAACTGTCGCGCAGCACGGCCAGGATCTGCTCGCCGTAGGCGTCGAGCTTCCTCGCGCCGACGCCGCTGATCTCGGCGAGCGCGTCGAGCGATTCGGGGCGGAGGTCGGCCATCTCGGCGAGCGCAGCGTCGTGGAAGACGACGTAGGCCGGCAGGTTGTGCGCGCGCGCGACCTCGGCGCGCCACGCCTTGAGGGCGGCGAAGCGGTCCAGGCCGGCGCCGTCGAGCGGCCGCGGCGGCGGCTTGGCCGCGCCGCCGCGCATGCTCCGAGTTCGCGCGCCCTTGCCACGCGACGTCGACGGCATGGCCTCGCGCAGCAGCAACGGCACTTCGCCGCGCAGGACCTCGCGCGAGCTCGCCGTGAGGGCGAGCGTCTGGTATTCGCTTTCGGTCTGCAGGTGGCCGAGCGCGATCAGCTGGCGCAGCACGGCGCGCCACTGCACCTCGCTCACCGCCGCGCCGACGCCGAAGGTGCTGAGCCGTTCGTGGCCGAACTGGGCGACCTTCTCGGTCGCCTTGCCGCGCAGCACGTCGATCAGGTGGCCGGCGCCGAAGCGCTGGCCGCCGGCCTGCTGGAAGCGGTAGACGCCCGAGAGCGCCATCCGCGACGCCTCGGTCGCGTCCCATGTCGCCGGCGGCGTGCGGCAGTTGTCACAGGCGTTCTGCAGGGGCCCGCACGGCGCGCTCGCCTCGTCGAAGTAGGCGAGCAGGCGAACGCGCCGGCAGTCGTGCGCCTCGGCCAGGGCGAGCAGGGCGTCGAGCTTGCCGCGCTGGGCGCGCTTGAACTCTTCGCCGGCGGGGCTCTCCTCGATCATCCGGCGCTGGTTGACGACGTCGGCGAGGCCGTACGCCATCCACGCGTCGGCGGGCAGGCCGTCGCGGCCGGCACGGCCGGTCTCCTGGTAGTAGCCCTCGATGTTCTTCGGCAGGTCGAGGTGGGCGACGAAGCGGACGTCGGGCTTGTCGATGCCCATGCCGAAGGCGATCGTCGCGACCATGACGATGCCGTCCTCGCGAACGAAGCGGTTCTGGTGACGCTGACGCACGTCGGACTCGAGGCCGGCGTGGTACGGCAGCGCGGTGATGCCTTCGTCGTTCAGCCAGGCGGCGATCTCGTCGACCTTCTTGCGCGTCTGGCAGTAGACGATGCCGGCCTCG
>JADGRJ010000021.1 GCA_017881025.1 Rhizobacter sp.
GCGCCGGAATTGAGCAGGTCGAAGTCGACCAGGCGCTCGAGCGACTGGCGCAGCGGCGCGGTGTCGTAGTAGCTGATCGCCGCCGGCGTTCCGGGCGGCTGGAACGGCGCCGCCGGAACGCGCGGCGAGAAGAAGCCGGCGACGCCGAACAGCATCGCGATCGTCGCGTTGGTCTCGTTGAGGGCGTCGCGCGCGCCGTCGAGCCCGTGCGCCAGCGGCGGCAGCGACGGCGCGAACGGGAACGACGAGACGCCTTCCCAGAACTCGCGCAATCGCTCGACCCGGCGCTTCGTCGGGTTGCCGGCGATGAGCGCGGCGTTGATCGCGCCGATCGAGATGCCGGCGACCCAGTCGGGCGTGTGGTTCATCGCCGCGAGCGCCTCGAACACGCCGGCCTGGTAGGCGCCGAGCGCGCCGCCGCCCTGCAGGACGAGGATGCACTCTTCGGCCGGCCGGCGCGGCCGGCGCTGCGCCTTGGGTGACGGCATCGGCGAGGTGACGCGCGCGGCGGCGCGTTCAGTGGCGATAGCTCGGGTCCGTGCGGTCGAGGCGGCGCAACAGGCCGGGCCAGATCAGCGCGCCCGGGTCGGCGCCGAGCGTGGCCATGTGCGCCTGCTCGGTGGCGGTGCGCAGGACGTCGGCGCCGATCTCGATGAGGTTGCCCTCGGCCATCGAGCCGCCGGCCTGGGCGCGGATCTGCACCGCGCACGTCGTCTCGAACGCGTACATCGCCTGGAACGCGGCCGCGACCGTCTTGCCGACGGTGAGCAGGCCGTGGTTGCGCAGCATGAGGAAGGTCTTGCTGCCGAGATCGGCGACGAGGCGCGGCCTTTCCTCGTCGCGCAGGGCGACGCCTTCGTAGTCGTGATAGGCGAGGCTGGCGAGCACGAAGATCGAGAACTGCGAGATCGGCAGCACGCCGTTCTTCTGGGCCGAGACCGCGACGCCGTTCAGGGTGTGGGTGTGCATCACGCACTGCGCGTCGTGACGTGCCGAGTGCACGGCGCTGTGGATCACGAAGCCGGCCGGATTGATCGGGAAGCTCGTTTCCTGCAGCACCTTGCCTGCGATGTCGATCTTGATCAGGCTCGACGCGCTGATCTCGTCGAACATCAGCCCGTAGGGGTTGATCAGGAAATACTCGGTGCCGGGAATCTTCGCGGTGATGTGGGTGAAGACGAGGTCGTCCCAGTGGAAGTGGGCGACCAGGCGGTAGGCGGCGGCGAGGTCGACGCGCGTCTGCCACTCCTCGGCCGAGACGCTGCCCTCGAGCCGCGGCGTCAGCCGGGAAAGATCGTTCGGTGCATTCATGGCGGGCTCCGGCAAAAGGGCGGGCGGAAGCGAAAGTATCCACGAGCAAGGTTCGGCGGGTGAAGCGCCGAACACTTCACGATTTTCACCCGTGTTACAGCGATCGGCGGACGAACGGCGGGGCGAGCGCCGGCCGCGCCGGCAGTGGCACGCGACACTTGGGATTCTTCTCCACCGCCGAGACGCCAGCGATGCACACCTCGTTCGATCAGACCCTCCCGCAGCCCTCGCGCTGGGACCAGCACGGCGCGGAGTACGTGCGCTCGAACATCGACTGGTGCGCGCGCTGCTCGAAGCGCCTCGTCGGCCTCAATCCGGGGCTGACCGCCGAGCATGCCCTCGACCTGGCCCACGATCTCAGCCAGGACGACAACCTGCGCGCGATGAGCCCGGAGACCGTCGCCGAGGACATGCACCAGGTCGACTTGCGCACCGACAGCTGAGCGCGGCGCGACCGTGGCCCGCCGCTCAAGACGGGCGACGCGCTGCCGATAACAGGCGGGCCACCTCTCGCCGCCCAGCCGCCATGCCCGCTGTGTTCCAGGTCTTCTACGTCAGCCGCGCGACCACCGCCTTCGACAACGCGTCGATCCAGTCGATCCTGCAGGTCTCGCGGTCCAACAACGCGCGGCTTCGCGTCACCGGCTGCCTGCTCTTTTCCGGCCACTGCTTCGCCCAGCTGCTCGAGGGCGCGCAGCCGGTGGTGACCGCGCTCGCGCGCAAGATCGCTGCCGACCCGCGCCACGTCGGCGTCCGCTTCCTCTCGGAAGCGCACAGCGCCGAGCGCGACTACGCCGACTGGGCGATGGGCTATCTGCACGACCTCAATCTCGAGGACGATCTCGAGACGCTGCTCATGATTCCCGACCGCTCGCCGGTCGTCATCGCCGACGTGATGGAGCGGATGCGCCCCGACCCGGTGATGGGCGCGCTGCGCTGACGTTCGGCGGCGCGCGGCGCCGCGCGGACGCGAGCGTCAGATGCGGTGTAGTTGATCGGTGCGAGGCTGCCCGAGCGTTCCTGCGAGCAGGAAGACGCTCACCGCGAGCGACGCGAAGAGAAGCCAGCCCGCGTCTTCCTGCGAATTCGCGCCCGCCAGCATCGTCAGCTCGAGAGCGAGGGCGATGATGCCGACGGCGAGGCCGGCGGTGACGAAGCGGCGCAGACCCGGTCGGCGCAGGAGCCGTCCGCCGGTGAAGACGATCCGCATCCACGCCGCGGCGAAGCCGACGCCGAGCGCGAACGAGAGCAGCGCCCAGAGCCCGCCGAGTTCGTGAACCGGAACGCCGGGCAGCGCCGCGTCGTCGGGCGCGCCGAGCACGGCGAGGGTCGGCAGAAGGAAGACGAGGGCCGACGGCATCACCAGCACCGCGGCCGCGCACAGGCGCACGCCGAGGTTGTCGGCGAGAAGACTGGCCCGATAGAGTGCGATCTTGGTCAGGGGCATCGACGATCCCGATCCGCGTCGGCGCCATCATGCGGCGTTTCGCTCCACCGTGGCGGTGCCGGCCGGCGCCAGGCGAACGGAGTTGCGCCGAAGTTCACGGCCTCGGGGAAAGCCCATGTCGCGCCGATGCGGTGCACGTTAGGGAAAGCCGCCCGTGCGGCACGCCGTCGGCGCCGGTGCGCTGTCTAGAATCGATCGCGTCGTTGCTCCTTCGCCAAGGGTCGATCGCAACGGCCTGTTTCTCCGGCATGGATGACGCAACGACACCTTCCATTGCGAATTCGGCAATCACCTACGGCCCGGTCGCCGTCGTTCTGCACTGGCTGCTCGCCGTGCTGATCGCCGCCGCCTTCTTCATCGGCGTGTCGATGGTCGACCTGCCGTTCTCGCCGCAGCGATTCCGCTTCTTCAACTGGCACAAGTGGCTCGGCATCGCCGTGCTGATGCTGTCGGCAGCGCGTCTTCTCTGGCGCGCGAGCGGCCATCGGCCGCCGCCGACCCCGGCCGGCATGCCGGCGTGGCAGGTCGCCGCGTATCGCGGCACGCACATCGCCTTCTACGGCATGTTCTTCGTCGTGCCGCTGCTCGGTTGGGCGTACACGTCGGCGGTCGGCGTTCCGGTCGTCTTCCTCGGCTGGCTGCCGCTGCCCGATTTCGGTCCGCGCGACAAGGCGCTGGGCGAAGACGTGCTGAAGCCGCTCCACGCCGTCGCCTCCTACGTGCTCGCCACCCTCGTCGTCGTTCACGTCGCCGCCGCGCTCAAGCACCACTACGTCGAGCGCGACGGCCTGCTCGTTCGCATGTGGCCGTGGTGGCCGAGCCGGAGGCGGGCGTGAGGCCGTGCCCGCGTTCGCTGGCGTGTCTGCTCGCGCCGCTCCTGGTCGCGAACGCGGCAGCGGCGCAGACGGTCGCGCCGGCCCGGCTGGTGCCGGCGCAAAGCGAGATCACGTTTCAGGTCAAGCAAAGCGGCGTGCCGATCGACGGCCGTTTTCGCAAGTTCGATGCCCAGGTCGCGCTCGATCCGAAGGCGCCTCAGACCGGTACGGTCGCCATCACGGTCGACACCGGCAGCGCCACGGTCGGCTTCGCCGAGAGCGACGCCGAGCTGCCGCGCGCGCCCTGGTTCGACAGCGCCAGGTTCCCGCGCGCCGTCTTCCAGTCGAGCGCGATCAAGGGGCTCGGCGGCGGCCGCTTTCAGGCCGCCGGCAAGCTCGACCTCAAGGGAACCCCGCACGACCTCGCCGTGCCGGTGACGATCGTCCAGAGCGGCACGCAATCGACCGCGAGCGGCGAGTTCGTCGTCAAGCGGCTCGACTTCAGGATCGGCGAGAACGAGTGGGCCGATCTGTCGTTGGTCGCCAACGACGTTCGCGTCCGCTTCAAGCTGGTGTTCACGGGCCTCGGCCCTCTTTAGTCAAGATCACGAACAGGAGACTTCATGCGCAAGACCTTCATCGCCGCCGCGTTCGCGGCCGCCGCTGCCGGCGTCGCCGCCGAGCCCGTCACTTTCGCCATCGATCCGGGGCACACCGTCGTCACGTTTGAGGCGCTTCACGTCAACACGTCGACGCAGCGAGGCCGGATCCAGGCCAAGGAAGGCAGCGTGGTCCTGGACCGCGCGGCCAAGACGGGCAAGGCCGACATCGTCATCGACCTCACCACCCTGAGCGCCGCGTCGTCGGCGCTGGAGGGCACGTTGAAGGGGGAGCGCCTGTTCAACGTCGCACAGGGCCCGACCGCGCGCTTCGTCGGCGACACCTTCACGTTCGACGGCGACAAGCTCGCCTCCGTCGCGGGCACGCTGACGATCCTCGGCAAGTCGCAGCCGGCAACGCTCAAGGCGATGCGCTTCAACTGCTACGAGAACGCGCAGCTCAAGCGCGAGGTGTGCGGCGGCGATTTCGAGTCTTCTATCCAGCGCAGCCAGTTCGGCCTCGGCTTCCTGCCGAACGTGACGCCCGACAACATCAGGCTGTTGATCCAGGTCGAGGCGATCCGGCAGTAGCGTCGAGGCGGTGAAGTGTCAGTCTTCGGGCCGGCCCGAAGGCGATGATCGGCGCCGCAAGCACTGCACCCGGCCCACCGGCACCGACGAGCCCGACGGGTGCGACGCGGGCAACGGCCAGGCTGCGTCAGGCGGGCGCGCGCGCCGCCGCCGTCGCGTCGAGCGCGCTTTCGCCGCGCGCGATCGCGGCATCGAACATCGCCGCCACGCCGGGCATGACGAAGAGCTCGACGCCGCCGCGCCCGGCCTCCTCGATCATCAGCCGGACGTCCTTGCGCGCCATCGCCACTTCGAACGAGGGCTTCGTGAACTCGCCGGACTCGATCCGCGCTGCCCGCGCCGGCAGCGACTGGCCCGGGTTGAAGTGCTTGAACAGCGAGAACGCCTCCGCGGTCGGGATGCCGACCGCGTGCGCCAGGCGGTTGACGTCGCCGAGCACGCCCATGATGCCGAGCAGCGTCAGGTTGCCGAACAGCTTGAATGCCGCCGCCCGCTCGGGAGCCTCGCCGAGGTAGACGACGTTGCCGGTCATCTTCTCCAGGTCCGGCAGCAGCGCGTCGTGGCGCGACTTTTGTCCCGACACGAGCATCAGGCCGGTCCCCTCGAGCGCGTTCACCGGACCCATGAAGACCGGCGCGTGGACGAAGGTCCGGCCGCGCGACTCCCAGCGGGCGATGCGCTCGGCGGTGGGCGTGACTGCGGTGGTCGTGTGGTCGACGATCCAGGCGGTGGTCGGGATCGACAAGGCGAGCGGCTCGAGGACCGCGTCGACCGCGGCATCGTCGGACAGCGACAGGTGGACCCGCTCGGCCCCGGCGAGCGCCGCCGCCGGGTCGCCAAATGCAATCGCGCCGTCGGCCTCGAGCGCGCGCGCCTTGGCGGCGCTGCGGTTCCAGACGTTGACCTCGTGACCATTGGCGCGCAGGCGGCGGACGAAGCCCGATCCCATCAGGCCGGTTCCGAAAAAGGCGATCTTCATGGGAGAAGTCCTCGTTGGCGATTCGCCACCATACCGCGTCTACGACCGAGGGCAGGGCGCTCGCAAGAGCGCTCGCCCTATGCGCGTGGTGTCGCTCGCTCGATGAGCGCGGCGCAATCGACGCCGCGCGGCAGCGTGCCGTAGTGGCGCTGACCGCCGTCGGTCAGGCGCGAGGCGCAGTAGGCGTCGCCGACGCCGTGCGGCGCGTGCTGCAGCAGCAGCGCCGCCTGCAGCGCGAGCGCCATGCGATCGACGAGGTCGCGCGCCCGGTACTCGGCCTCGCCATGATCGGCGAGGTCGCGCCGCAGGGCGTCGAGCCAGCGGTCGAAGCGCGCGTTCGCGCCCCTGGCGCGCGCGACCTCGGCGAAGAACGCGTCGACGACTTCCGGGGTCTTTCGCATCGCCCGCAGCACGTCCAGGCATTGCACGTTGCCGCTGCCTTCCCAGATGGCATTGACCGGCGACTCGCGGAACAGGCGCGGCATCGGCCCGTCCTCCATCACACCGCTGCCACCGATGCACTCCATGGCTTCGTAGGCGTGTTGCGGCGTGCGCTTGCAGATCCAGTACTTGCCGACCGGCGTGCACAGTCGCGCCAGCAGCTCCTCGTGCGGGTCGTCGCGATGGTCGAGGGCGCGCGCGATTCGCATCGTCATCGCCAGCGCGGCCTCGTTCTCGAGCACCAGGTCGGCGAGGACGTTCTGCATCAGCGGCTGGCGGTTCAGGACAGCGCCGAAGGCGGAGCGGATCGAGCAATGGTGCAGCGCCTGCGAGACCGCGGCGCGCTGGCCGGCCGACGAGCCGACCATGCAATCGAAGCGCGTCATCGCGACCATCTCGATGATGGTGCGAACGCCGTGGCCCGGCTCGCCGAGCATCCAGGCCAGGGCGCCGCGCAGCTCGGTCTCGCTCGACGCGTTCGAGACGTTGCCCATCTTGCGTTTCAGGCGCAGCACCTGCATCGGGTTCTTGGTGCCGTCGGGCCGCCAGCGCGGCAGCAGGAAGCACGAGAGCCCGGGCGCGGCCTGCGCCAGCACCAGGAAGGCGTCGCACATCGGCGCCGAGACGAAGTACTTGTGGCCGACGAGCTCGTAGGCCTCGCCCGGGCCCTCGGCGCCGAGCGCGAAAGCCCGCGTCGTGTTCGCCCGCACGTCCGAGCCGCCCTGCTTCTCGGTCATCGCCATGCCGACCGTCAGGCCCTGCTTGGCGGCGTCGGGAACGTTGCGCGGGTCGTAGCTTCGCGCCGTGACCTTCGGCTCCCAGAGCTTCGCGATCGCCGGCGTGGCGCGCAGCGACGGCACTGCTGCGAACGTCATCGTGATCGGGCAGCCGTGCCCGGCGTCGACCTGGGTGTGCATGTAGGTGCGCGCGGCGCGCGCGACATGCGCGCCCGGCCCGGGGTCGGTCCAGGGCGACGAATGCAGGCCGTGCTCGATCGCCGTGGTCATCAAGGCGTGGTACGCCGGATGGAAGCGGACCAGATCGACGCGATTGCCGAAGCGGTCGTGGGTATCGAGCTCGGGGCCGAACTTGTTGGCGAGAACGCCGAGCTCGAGGTATTCGGCGCGGCCGACGAAGGCGCCGAAGTCCGTCAGCGCGTCATGTGCCCACGACGCGCCTTCGCGTCGCACCGCCTCGACCAGGGCGGTGTCCTGGGCGTAGAGGTTGTAGTCGACCAGCTCGTGCGAGACATTGACGACCTCGTGCGTGCTGGCGAGAAAACGGGGGTCGAGGGGGGTCGCAGTGGCGGTGTTCATGGTCGCTCCCGGCATGTTGCCCGGTTGTAGCGCATGTGACGCTGTGTGCGGCAGGGGCAGCGTCGTCGCGGATTGAACGTGAGCTGACGCGCTCGCCGGGGGGCGCGGCTGCCGGCTCCGCGGGTTACTTGTTCTGCTCGACGTACGCCTTCGGGTCCTTGTCGACCGGCCTGACGCCGGCGTAGTGCAAGGCCTCGAATGTCGCGAAGGCGACGGCGAGGTCGTGCCGCAGCTGGACGTCGGCGTTGTCGCGAAAGTCGGCCAGGCCCTCGCGCTCCTCCTCGCCCATGTGCTCGCTGTTCGCCTTGTTCGCGCCGGCGACGGCGGCGTACCAGCCGTCGCTGCCGGGCTCCTGGCGGGCGACCTCGGCGACGGCGTCGCGGATCTCGTTGTGATCCTTGATCGCGTCTTCGGTCTCGTCGTCGGCGCTCGGCTTGCCGCCGGCGCCCTTGCCGACGCGCAGCAGCGCCGGATAGAAGTGCCGCTCCTCGGCTTCCGCGTGCACTTCGAGAAAGGCCGAGAGCCGGGCCCAGATCGCGCCGAGCGCCTTCCCGTCACTGCGGTCGACCTGCTCGAGGATCGCGAAGAGGCGGCGTTGCTCGTGGTGGTCGTCGAGGATCAGTTGGGTGATGTCCATCGCCGGATTGTCATCGCCGGTCGAGGATCGACCGCGCGGGTCGGCGTTCGCCCGGCCGAGGTGGGCTTACATTCGAGCCCATCCCCTCTCGGAGCACTCCATGCCCATCCGTATCGCATCGCTCGCGCGCCAGCTCCAGAAGAACGGCCAGCGCCTTCACCTCGCAATGGCGAGCCGCGCCTTCTCGCACGGGACCGATCAGTCCGAATCCGAGCAGGAGAAGACGCTGCGCGAGGAGCGCCGGGCGCTGAAGGCAGCCCAGGCCGACCGCCAGGCGAAGGCCAAGCTGCCCAAGGCCAAGCCCGTGAAGGTGGTGAAGGAGGCCAAGCCGCCCAAGGCGCCGAAGGCGCCGAAGGCTGCCAAGCCGCCCAAGGAGAAGGCGGCGAAGACCAACAAGCCGTCGCGCGCCGACAAACAGACGAAGAAGGCCGAGAACCTCGAAGCGGCGAAGAAGGCCGACCGCAAGTCCGCCAAGACCTGACGCGCGTCCCCTCCGCCCTGCGCGAGTCCCGCGCCGACCCCCGGGATGAGGGGGATGAATTGCGTTCGCCCGCCGCCTTCACGAAGATGGGCGCCTGCGTCGCAAAGCGCGCGGGTGTCGTGGTTCGAAAGCCGGAGGAGGGGATGATGGGCAAGCTATTTCGACAGCAGTCGGGCTGCATGGCAGGCGCGTTGGCGCTCGCCGCGTGCATGCCAGCCGTCGCGACCGACTACCAGACCGGCGTCTCGGCCCCGTTGAGCAGCTATGCCGCGGGAACGTTCGACCTGGGCACGCACAAGCCGAACTTCATCGGCCCGAGCGTCGGCACGGCGGCGGAAGGCACCAACCTCGACGGCAACCGCGTCTACATCTTCGACGTCAACGACCCTGCGGGGCCGACCGGCGCGCTGGCCCAGGCGAGCTTCAATCTGCTGGTGTGGCAGTTCGCCGCGCCGAAGGACAGCGTCCGCCTGTACACCCACCAGGATCACTACTTCGGCGGGCCGATCACCGACGCATTCACCGCCGCCGAGGTGCTCGAGTACAGCATCTGGGGCTGCCACGGCACGGCGGTGGGCGGCTGCACGGTGCAGGCGAACTGGAGCCTTCTCTCCGACCCGACGGGCTCGGTGATCGGGGCGGACGGGCCGGTCTACAACTTCGCCGGCACTGCGGCGGCAACGATCTTTCGCGGCGGCAGCAGCGAGTTCGGCCTCGTCAACGCCTACACGCAGGACTACACCTTCGGCACCGCCTACGACTTCTACGCCATCCGCGGCAGCACGCAGGCCATGATTCAGCTGACGGCCGACCCCGAGCTGGATGCGATGGTCGCGTTCAACCGCGTCGACGTGCCGCTGGTGCCGGAGCCCGAGACGTACGCGCTGATGATGGCCGGTCTCGCGGCGCTGGGGGTCGTGGCGAGGCGTCGCAAGCAGTCAAGCGCTGAGCGGTGAATCCAGACGCTGCCCTGCCGACCTTTCGCCTCGAGCGCGGAACCAGCCTCGCCCAGGCGCAGCCGACGGACAACGCACCGGTCACGCTGGCGTCGCCGGCGCTCGACGTCATGACCGACCTCACCAAGGTGAAGGCGGCGACGACGCACCCGGGGACGACGCTGCGCCAGGCCGAGCAGGCGATGATCTACAAGGGCGTGCGAATGCTCTTCGTCGTCACCGACATGCCGCTCATCGAGGGCCTGATCACCGCCACCGACCTGGGCGGCGACAAGCAGATGCGCGTCGTCCACGAGCGCCACCTGCCCTACGACGAACTCTGCGTCGCCGACGTGATGACGGAGCTCGGCGCTCTCGATGCGATCGACTACGCGCGCGTCAAGGCCGCCGCCGTCGGCAACGCCGTCGCGACGCTGCAGCGGCTCGGCCGCAACCACCTGCTCGTCGTCGAGGCGGCGACGGCGCAGACGCCGCGCCGGGTGCGCGGCGTGATCTCGCGGTCGCAGATTGAAAGGCAGTTGGGCAGGGCGATCGACATCACCCCGATCGCCAACAGCTTCGCGGAGATCGAACGGGCGCTCGGTTGATCGAGGCCCGTCCGGGGCAGGGCAAGATATTGCAAACAAAGGGTTAACCCTAATGTCTGCTAGACTTGTCCTTTCCATCGAGAACCGACCGTGTCCAAACTTCTCGGCCTGATCCAGGCCCTGCTTCCCGAGATCGAGCCGCAACAGGCGCGCGACCAGGCCTACCTCGCGCAGGCGGTCGACATCTACGACCTCGAACGTCGCATGCGCGAGATCGAGCATCGCGGCCGAAGCGCCGCGAACGACCTCACTTTCTCGCTCGGCCTGCGCTGATAGGCGCATCGCCGGCCAGCGATGCCGGGTCGAGGTTCGCGCCGCAGATCACGAGCAGCACCTTCTCGTCGCGTCGTGGCGACACGATGCCGGTCGTCAGCGCCGCCAGGGGCAGCGCCGCCGCCGGCTCGACCGCGAGCCTGAGCTCGCTCCACATCGCTTGCTGCGCGCTGCGGATCGCGGCGTCGCCGAGAAGGTGGGATGCGCTCAGGTGGCGCTGCGTCAGCTCCCACGCGATCGCGCCGATGCGGCGCGCGCCGAGCGAATCGGCGGCGATCCCGGACACCTCGACGTCGACCGGTCGGCCCGCCGCGCGGGCTCGATGCAGCGTCGGCGCGAGCTCGGGCTCGAGTGCGTCGATCGCGCAGCGATCCTGGAACCAGGCGCAGACGCCGGCGATCAGCCCGCCGCCGCCGACGCTGACGAGGGCGCGATCGGGAATGCCGGCCTCGGCTTCGACCTCGGCGGCCAGCGTCGCGGCGCCGATCACGACCTCGCGCTGATCGTAGGCGTGCATCAGGAGCGCGCCGGTCTGCGCCTGGCGTTCGAGGCTCGCCGCCAGGGCGTCGGCGTAGCTCGCGCCGACAACGCCGACGACGGCGCCGAGCCGGGAGAGCTTGTCGCGCTTCGCCGCGCTCGACGTCTCGGGAAGGAAGACCTCACAGCGGACGCCGAGCGACTGCGCCGCGCAGGCGACCGCGATTGCGGCGTTGCCGCCCGAGGCGATGACGACGCCCGCGTCGGGGACCGGATTGGCGCGCATCCGGTTGAACATGCCGCGCGCCTTGAAGCTGCCGCCGACCTGGAGCTGCTCGAGCTTGAGCCAGAGCTCGACGCCGTCGATGCCGAGCTGCCGGCCTTCGATGCGCAGCAGGGGCGTGCGGCGGATGTCGCCTTCGATGCGCCGCTGCGCTGCGGCGATGTCGTTGCGGCTGATGTCGATGTCCATCGAAAAAGGGGAAGTGGCGCAGTCGCTATATTGCACGCGATGGACATGCCGGCCGCCCCCTCCACGCGCGCCCTCGAGATGGCGCGCACGCTCGTCCGCATGAACACCGTCAGCCGTGAATCGAACCTCGCGCTGATCGACTTCATCCGCGCCGAGCTCGAGCTCCACGGCGTCGCCAGCCGACTGACCTTCGACGACGACCGCAGGAAGGCGAACCTGTTCGCGACCGTCGGCGCCGGCAAGCCCGCCGGCGTGATCGTCTCCGGCCACACCGACACCGTCCCTTGGGATGGCCAGGACTGGTCGGTCGATCCGCTCGGCGCCGAGCTGCGCGACGGCCGCCTCTACGGCCGCGGCAGCGCCGACATGAAAGGCTTCATCGGCCTCGCGCTCGCGCAGGTGCCGGCATTCCTCGCCGCCGACCTGCCGTTCGCCGTCCACCTCGCGTTCAGCTACGACGAGGAGGTCGGGGGCTTCGGCGCGCGCAAGCTCATCGCCGACATGCGCGAGGCCGGCGTCACGCCGCTCGCCTGCATCGTCGGCGAGCCGACCGGGATGATTCCGGCGCTCGCGCACAAGGGCGTCTACCGCTGGCGCTGCTGCGTTCGCGGCCACGCCGCGCATTCGTCGCTGACGCCGCAGGCGGTCAACGCGATCGAGGTCGGCGCGCGCGTTATCGGCAAGCTCGCCGACATGTCAGCGCGATGGCGTGACGAGGAGCCGCGCTACGCGGGGTTCGACGTGCCCTACAGCACGGGGTCGGTCGGCGTGATCGAGGGCGGCATCGCCGACAACGTCATCCCCGAAGACTGCCGCTTCCACTACGAATTCAGGAACCTCCCCGGCAGCGACGTCGCGACGATGCAGGGCGAGGTTCGCGCCTACGCCGAGACGCTCGAGCCGGCGATGCGCGCGGTCGACGCCGACGCGGGCATCCGCTTCGAGACGATCTGCGAGATGCCCGCCTTTCTGGCGAGCGCCGACGATCCCGCCGTGCTCCTCGCCCAGCGCCTCGCCGCCGCCGACGCGACGACGCTGGTCGCGTTCGGCACCGAGGCGGGACTGTTCCAGCGCGCCGGCGTCCCGACCGTCGTCTGCGGCCCCGGCCACATCGCCCAGGCGCACCAGGCCGACGAGTACGTGTCGCTCGCCCAGCTCGCCGCCGGCGAGCGCTTCCTGCTCGCACTGACCGACGCCGGGGTCTTTCCTGCCGGCCGCCGCGGCTGAGGCGCCGGTGCCGCCCTAGCGCGGCCGCAGCGGCCGGAAGAACTCGACGATCTCGCGCGCCAGCGCCGCGGGCTCTTCCATCGCGGCGAAGTGGCCGCCGCGCGGCATCTCGGTCCAGCGCCGGATGTCGGTGTAGGTTTTCTCGGCGACCGAGCGCGGCGGGCGCAGGATCTCGCGTGGGAACGCGGCGTAGCCCATCGGCACCGTCACGCCGCCGTCGGGGATCGGCCACGGGCCGTGCATGCGCGCGTAGTACGGCCAGAACGACGAGCCGATCGCGCCGGTGAACCAGTACAGGCCGATGTTGGCGAGCAGGTGGTCCTTGCTGAACACGCTCTCGACGTCGCCGCCGCAGTCGGACCAGGCGCGGAACTTGTCGACGATCCACGCCGCCAGGCCCGCCGGCGAATCGGTCAGGCCGAACGCCAGCGTCTGCGGGCGCGTGCCCTGGATCCACTGGTAGCCGGTTCCTTCCTTGAGCCAGATCTCCAGCTCGTTCAGGAACTCGCGTTCCTCCGGACTCGGGTTCGCGAGCATCTTCGGGTCGCGCCGCACTGTCAGCAGGTTGACGTGGATGCCGATCAGCTTGTCGGCGTGGACGGTGCCGAGGCGCGACGTGACGAACGCGCCCCAGTCGCCGCCCTGCGCGGCGAAGCGCTCGTAGCCGAGGCCGCCGGTCATCAGCTCGGCGCAGCAGTCGGCGATCGCCTCGACGCCGAAGCGCTCCTGCCCCGGCGCGAACGACAGGCCGTAGCCGGGCAGCGACGGCGCGACGACCGTGAAGGCGTCGGCCGGGTCGCCGCCGAAGCGCGCCGGGTCGGTGAGGCGCGGGATGATGTCGAGGAACTCGAACACCGACCCCGGCCAGCCGTGCGAGAGGAGCAGGGGGTACGGCCTCGGCCCGCGGCCCTCGACGTGGAGGAAGTGGAGGCCGATGCCGTGCACCTGCGCCTTGAACTGCGCGAAGGCGTTGAGCCGCGCTTCCTGCGCGCGCCAGTCGAAGCCGTCGCGCCAGTAGGCGACGAGCTGCTTCAGGTAGGTGACGTCGGTGCCGTAGGTCCACGGTGCGCCGGGTGCCTGGTCGGGAAAGCGCGTCAGAGCGAGGCGCGCTCGCAGGTCGTCGATCGCGCCTTGGTCGATGTGAAGGGCAAAGGGTTCTGCGCGTGCCGCCATGATGCCTCCTCCACGGAATCCCGCCCGCGGCGGCGCCGCATCAGCAGCCGCAGCCGTAGCCGAACACGTCGGTGCCGAGCACGTGCCAGCGGCCGCCGATGTTCGCGAAGAAGAGACGATAGTAGGGATCGTCGGTCTCGGCCGGGCCGTTGAGATGCCCGGGACCGTTGCCCGTGCCCTCCCAGACGGCGAGGTCGACGACGCCGTCGCCGTCGAGGTCGAACTGCAGCCACGTGCCGGCGACGAAGCCGGTCCGCTCGCGGTCGAGCTCCTGGCGAGTGACGACGGGCGGCGCGTTCGCGAGCGGCAGCGCGCTCTTCGTCGCGAACGACACCAGCGTTCCCGGCGGGTTGCGCTTCAGCGCCTCGGGATCGGGCTGGGAGTCGGCGCCGAAATAGCGCCAGACGCGCGGGTCGGCCTCGCCGTATGCGAAGCCGTCGACATAGCCCTCGCACATCGGCGGGTCGACGATGCCCCAGAGGACGCGCGTCTCGCTCGGCCGGACGCTGCTCGTGCGCAGCCGTCCGTCGCGAAAGAGCGTCGTGCGCACGACGGGCTGCGTCAGCGCCACCGTCACCTGGCCGATGTCCCAGAGGCCGTCGACAGTGCCGAGCGCCGCGCCGAGGTCGCGTCCGCGCGTGCGGTAGGCCTCGACGATGTGGAACCGCCCGCTCAGGTCCTCGACCGACGCGCCGGGCGGGGCCACGTCCGAGGCATTCTTGAACAGCGAAGGCGCGGCCATCGGCAGCTCGAGCGCGCCGACGAGGCCGGCGAGGCGCACGCCACCACCGCTACCGTCCGTGGCGTCGAAGGCCGGTCCCCACAGCGCCAGCACGCGGGCGAGGCGGCTTTGCGCGACGAGCCTGGCCCCCTCGATTCGCGCGCGGTCGCCCGGCGAGGCCCGCGCCGGGACGCGCTGCGGCCCTGCCGCACGGGCGAGCCGCCTGACGTCGTCCCAGCGCGGCGGCGCTGGCGGCGTCGCGCCGTAGATGCCCTTGGCGAGGTGCGCCTTCATGCGGTCGAACTCGACGTCGGTCGGGCGCGACGACGGTGTCAGCCCTTCGGGGGCGACGGCGTTGCGGCCCTTCAGCTCGGCGCCAAGCTGCGTCCCATAAGCCTCGATGCCGGTCCACGACGGCGCCAGCCAGAAGGCGCGCGCCGGGTCGTACTGCGGGTTGGGCTGGCCGTCGGGCAAGGTCGCGGCGACGATCCGGTCGACCGCCAGCGGTGCGGTCGCGAGGTAGCGGCACGCGGTGTAGCCGCGCGCCGACGCCGCGCCGGGGACGCCGGTCGCGACCTCGCAGTACGGCGAGTCGGCGATCGTCGCGAGCAGCTCGACGCGGGCGTTGAGCGCAAGCCGGGCGACCACCGCCGACTGCGGCGACGGCTCGGCACGCAGGTTCACGCCGGCGCCGGTGACCCAGCGGCCGGTCGTGCCGCCGGCCGCGCCCGCGGCGAGCGCGGTCGGCGCCGATGAGCTCAGCAAGCGACAGGCGACGAAGCCGCGCGCGCCCGCGGAATCGACTTCGCAGAAGCCGGTGCTCTCGCTCGTGCCGATCCAGCGCACCGGCGCGCCGAGCGGCAGCAGCGCGAGCACCGCGCCGCGCGTGCCCGGCTCGGTGCGCAGGTTCACCTCCGAGGCGTTGATCCAGCGCTCGGGCAGCGCGTTGTCGGCGGCGCCGGCGCCGGGCGCGGCGGTGATCAGGCAGAGCGCGCCGAGGAAGAACGGGAGGCGGAGGCGGGAGCGCATGGCGGTGGTGGCGAGCCGGGGGTGACGGTCAATGTAGGAGGCGATCGTGAAGCGAGCGAGAAGGCTGGACGAAGCGACGCGACTTCCTCCACGCGGCGCTTCCATAATGGGCTTCCGACCGTCGACCCATCGCCTGCCCGATGCCTGCGGGCCACAGCTGAAGGAGAACCCCGCATGCCAAGCCCACTTCCCGGCGCCGACGCCGGCGCTGGAATCGAATCGATCCGCACGCTCGCGCTCGTCGGCCCCGCCGCCGCCGGCAAGACCAGCCTCGCCGAGGCGCTGCTCGCCGCCGCCGGCGCGATCGTGACTCCGGGAACGCTCGAACGCGGCACGACGGTCAGCGACTTCGACCCGCTCGAGCGGCGCATGCAGCATTCGCTCAACGCGAGCGTTCTCCACCTGATGCACGGCGAGACGCGAGTCCATTTCATCGACACGCCGGGCGCGCCCGATTTCCTCGGCCAGAGCCTGCCCGCGCTCGAAGCGGTGGAGACGGCTGCCGTGGTGATCAACGCGGCGATCGGCGTCGAGCCGATGGCTATCCGCATGATGGAGCACGCCGCGGCGCGCCAGCGCGACCGCATGATCATCGTCAACCGGATCGACGCGCCCGGCGTCGACCTGCCCGGCGTGCTGGCGCAGATCCAGGACGCGTTCGGCAAGGAATGCCTGCCGCTCAACCTGCCCGACAGGGGCGGCACGCGCGTCGTCGACTGCTTCCACAACCGCGAGGGCCACAGCGATTTCGGCAGTGTCGACGCCGCCCACCGCGCGCTCGTCGAGCAGGTCGTCGAGGTCGATGCCGATTTCGTCGACCGCTACCTCAACGACGGCGACATCGACGCCTCGGAGCTGCACGCGCCGCTCGAGCAGGCGCTGCGCGAGGGTCACCTGATCCCGGTGTGCTTCGTTTCGGCGAAGACAGGCGCCGGCGTCGCCGAGCTGCTCGACGTCATCGTCAAGCTGCTGCCGCATCCGGGCGAAGCCAACCCGCCGGCTTTCCTGCGCGGCGAGGGTGCGGCGGCCGAGGCGCTCGCCGCCTTGCCCGAGCCCGGGCGACACGTGCTCGCGCATGTGTTCAAGGTGACGGTCGATCCCTTCGTCGGCCGGCTCGGCGTGTTCCGCGTCCACCAGGGAACGGTCGCGAAGGAGAGCCTGCTCTACATCGGCGACGGCAGGAAGCCGTTCAAGGTCGCGCACCTCTTCATGCTCCAGGGCAAGGACCACGTCGAGGTGTCGCAGGCGCTGCCCGGAGACATCGTCGCCGTCGCCAAGGTCGACGAGATCCGCTTTGACGCGGTGCTGCACGACGCCGCCGAGGACGACCACATCCACCTCGCGCCGATGGCGTTTCCCAAGCCCGTGCACGGCCTGGCGATCGAGCCCAAGCGGCATGGCGACGAGCAACGGATGTGGGAGATCCTGACCAAGCTCGTCGACGAGGATCCGTGCCTGAAGCTCGAGCACGTGTCCGGCACCAACGAGACGATCGTCTACGGCCTCGGCGAGCTGCACCTGCGCGTCCTGCTCGAGCGGCTGCGCGAGACGTACCGGTTCGAGGTGACGACGCGGCCGCCGCGGATCGCCTACCGCGAGACGATCACCGCGCCGGCCGAGGGCCATCACCGCCACAAGAAGCAGAGCGGCGGCGCCGGCCAGTTCGGCGAGGTGTTCCTGCGCGTCGAGCCGCTGCCGCGCGGCGCCGGCTTCGAGTTCCTCGACCAGGTCAAGGGCGGCACGATCCCGTACCAGTTCATCCCGGCGGTGGAAAAGGGCGTTCGCGAGGTGCTCGCGACCGGCGCGATCTCCGGTCATCCGGTGGTCGACGTTCGCGTCGTCGTGTACGACGGCAAGCACCACAGCGTCGACAGCAAGGAGATCGCCTTCGTCACTGCCGGCAAGAAGGCGTTCATGGCGGCGATCCGCGAGGCGCGGGCGATCGTCCTCGAGCCGATCGTCAACGTCGAGATCACGGCGCCGGTGCCGGCGCTCGGCGACATCACCGGCGACCTCGCATCGCGGCGCGGCATGGTGAGCGGCACCGCCAACGGCGCGCCCGGGACGATGATGGTGCGCGGCCAGGCGCCGATGTCGGAGTTGCTCGGCTACCAGAGCCGGCTCAACGCGCTGACGAGCGGACAGGGGCGCTACACGATCGAGTTCTCGCACTACGAGGCGGTGCCGCCGAACATGCAGCAGCAGCTCGTCGGCGAGTTCCGGGTTCGCGACGACGAGTGAGGTCGGCAAGCGATGTCGCTCGCTTCCTTGACGTCGCGCAAGGATTCGGCTCCGTTTCGCGACCGGCGCTGGCGCGATGGCTGCGAACGGTGGAACATCGGCGTCGCAAGGAGACCGTCATGACCCGCACCGACCCGCCGCACCAAAGCGAGCTCACCCGGCTGATCGACGAGCAGCTCGAGCTCGCCGCGGCCAAGCTTCCGGCGCTGGCGCCCACCGCAGTGCACCCGTCGCCGGTCGATCACGAGGAGCGCCAGTCCGCCCACGCGACATTCGAGGACGTTCTTCTCGGCAACGCCGAGCCCTCGCCCGAGATGCTGGAGGAACTGGCGGCGCTCGAGGCTGCGCCGGCGCTGAGCGATGCCGAGCTGGCACGTCAGGCGCTGGTCGAGGGTGGTGCCGACGACGACCCGAAGACACCGCAAGCCCATGGTCGGCCGCCAGGTCCGGCCGGATGAGGTTCGGATGATTGAGGCCGGGCAGGGGCCCGATCGAACCGCGGCTCTGGCGCAGTATCGCCGCCGCGCGGGCGTCTACGACCTCGAGCTGACGCTGCTCGAACCGCTGCGCCGCAAGGCGATCGAGCGGCTCGCGCTCGAGCGCGGCGACTTCGTCCTCGACGTCGGCTGCGGCACCGGTCTCAGCCTCGAGTTGCTGCGCCGAGGCGTCGGCGCCGAAGGCAGGATCATCGGCATCGAGCAGAGCCCCGAGATGATCGAGCAGGCGCGCGCGCGGGTCGCTCGCCATCGCTGGCGCAACGTCACGCTCCTGGGCTCGCCGGTCGAGGCCGCCGATCTGCAGGAATCGGCCGACGCGGCGCTCTTCCATTTCACGCACGACATCTTGCGCCGGCGCGACGCCGTCGCCAATGTCGTTCGCCATCTGAAGCCGGGCGCGCGGCTGGTCGCAACCGGCCTCAAGTGGACCGGCGGCTGGGCCCTGCCGGCCAACCTGCTCGTGCTGCCCGCGGCGCTTCGTTCCGTCACATCGCTCGAGGGTCTGCGCCAGCCGTGGAGTCGGCTGGCGGACTCCATCGGGCCGCTCGACGTGGAAACGATGCTGCTAGGCGCGGTCTACATCGCCAGCGGAAGGCGGCTCTCTCCGCCTGCCGCGGCAAGCTCGACGCGCCGACGAGCGGCCGTGGGCGCTGCGCGATAGGGTTTCCGCACGACGAGGCGAGATCAGGCTGGAACAGCGCCGGCGCGTGGATCACGCGGATGCGCTGGTTGATCTGGGTCAGCCTTCGGAGGAATCGACCTCGGGCGGCTGGCGCATCGTGTCGTCGAACGGCGGGCCGATCTTGAAGATGCCGCTGACGCGGGCGACGTTGACGCCGTCGGCCTGCACCAGGCCCTGCATGAAGACCAGGCTCTTCGTCGCGCGCAGCAGCTGCGCCTCGCCCTGCACCCAGGCGCCGAGCGGCGACGCGGCGAGGTAGTCGATCTGCAGGTTGATCGTCGGCAGGAAGCGGCGGCCGAGCTCCTTCGACAGGACGTGCGCCGAGATCGGCAGCAGCATGTCGCAGAACGTCGCCATCATGCCGCCGTGGCAGATGCCCATCGGGTTGCAGTGGCGCTGCTCGACGCGAAAGCCGAGCTGGAAGCCGGCGTCGTTGCGGCGCGCGTAGAGCGGGCCGTTGACGGCGACGAAGCCGCCGCCGAATTCGCGCGCGCGAAAGCCTTCGGGAACGGCGATGGACTCGGGCGAAGCGCTCATTGCTCGCCATTCTCGCGCTAGACGAGGGCGGGCTCGATCTGGGTGTCGCCGTCGCAGTGGACCGCGTAGAGGAGGCCGAGCGGGTTGCCGTGCGCATCGAGGAACTCGCGCCGCAAGGCGAGGAACACCTCGCCGAGCGGGGCGCCGTCGAGGAAGCGTTCGAAGAATCGCTTCGCCCATTCGGCCGCGAACAGCGCCGGCGTCTTGCACTGGGTGCCGACGACGCCGCGCGCGCCCTTGGCCATGAAGTAGGGGACGAAGCCGTCGTAGAACGCCGGCGACATCTCCGCCGATTCACAGGCGTTGATGAAGACGAGCGGCTTGCCGCGCAGCATCGTCGTCGTCGGCGCGTCGAGGTTGAGGTCGGCGAGGGTGATGCGGGCGTCGGTGAGGACGAGCGCCGATGCGTCGGGCCCGCCCGGATCGCCGAGCCCGGCCGATTCGGCGTGGCAATAGAAGTAGAGGATCTGGTCGTCGGTCGCCTCGTCGGCGAGGGCGCGGATCACGTCGGCGCTCGTCGTCCGCGAGGTCACGCCGACGCGCTTGCGCGCCGTCTGTGCCTTTGCCCAGTACGCGTTCGTGTCGGCGACGTAGGTGCCGCCGAGTTGCGCGTCGATTCCGCTGTTGACGTTGACGCTGACGGCGAGCCGCGGGTCGCTGACGATCGCGCTGTCGGTCACCGACATGGTCGTCTGCAGCGGGATCTCCTCGATCACATGGCGCATGCCGATGAAAAGATTCCAGTCGAGCTTCGCGCCCGCCGACGCGTCGCCCATGTAGAGCAGGCCCCACGGGATCGGCGCGACCTCGGCGACGATCTGCAGCTTGAGCCGCTTGGCAGGATCGATCGCGGCATCGCGCAGGAAATTGCCGACGGCCTTCGAGTCAGCGCCGGCGCCGGGGCCGAAGAACACCTTCTGGAAGAGCAGGGCGCCGGCGCGGGCCATCGTCCTCAGCGCGACATCGCGATCGGCCTCGGCGATGTCGATACCGGTCTGGAACACGTACGCGCCGCCTGCGTCCTGGTACATGACGACCTTCATGAGCTCGCGCCGCATCGCCTCGATCGCGCTGGCGAGGAAGGCCGGCTGCAATGGCAGGCGCGCGCGCGCCGCGACCGCGCCCCAGACGACGCAGTCGTAGCCGTCGGCGGCGAGCGAGAGCGACACGCCGATGTCGCGCGGCTGCAGCATTCCGGCGGCCGACGCCGGCCGGCCGCGCGCAGTCGCCTCGATCGGCACCGGGCGGGTGCCGCCGATGACGAACGTGATGGCGATGCTCTGCAGGAAGTTGCCGTCCTTGTGCAGCGTCGCCGTGATCGTCGACGCGCCGTCGTGCAGCGGCGAGATCTCGAAGCGCGCCTTGTTGCGCGAGCGTCCCGCGCGCGGCACGCGCAGCGGCCGGGTCGGGTCGGGGATGTCGAAGTCGGCGCTGTCGAGCTGGACCGTCACCGCGGTCTCGTCGACGCCTTGCGGGAAGAGCGATTCGCCGGCGAACGGCGCCGAGGTGATCGCAGCGGCGTGCTGCGCGACGTCGACGTCGAAGGCCAGCGTGTACCACTCGCGTGCGACGAGCACCTGGTCGCGAGGCTGGTCTTCGAGCTCCACGTTGACCCATCGCCGAGGCGCGCCGGGGTCGATGATCACCGGCGGGTCGGGAGCGCTCCGTCCCACCGGCGGGGCCGACCGCTGGCCGCGCGAGAGCGTCGGCTGCGGTTGCGGCGCTGGCCGCTCTTGCTGCTGGCTCTGGATCTGTTGCTGTGGCACCTGTTGCTGGGTGGTGGGGGGTGGCGGCGGCATCGCGCGGGTCCCTCTGCCCGCCAGGCCTCCGGCGATCGCGCCGGCGCCGTACGACGCGGTTCCCGTCGCATCGCCACCGAGCAGTCCGCCGCGCGGCGGCGCGGGGGGCGCCGCGCCGCTCGCGGCGCCGGGCGAGAGCGCCCCGGCCGGTGGCAACGGCGCCGACAGGACCGCCGACCAGAATGCATGAGCGACCTCGGGATGGGCGATGTCGCTGTGCGCTCCCGAGGCGCCGCCGCCGTCCTTGATGATCCCGCTCGCCTCGAGGTTGTAGATCGCCCCCGGCTTGAAGCCATAGATGAAGTTCGCGGCGCGCATCGGCATGTCCTCGACACCCTTCGCGCCCTGGATGCCGAACGAGCCGATGCCGCCGTACGCCGGCAGGTCGTTGCCGAGGACGAGCTGCTGGCGGACCTGTGCGCCGAGCGGATAGAAGCGTCCGACGGCGGTGTCGTGCGACGAGCGGGTCGTGACGATCGGGCCGCGGACGAGGCCGTGCTTGACGATGCGGTGGAAGTAGCCCGCAGTGCCGGCGGCGTACGGGATGTCGCTCGCATACGACCAGAGCGAGAGCGCACCCTGGACGAGAAAGAGCGAGTCGACCGGGCGCGGCAGGTCGGGCTCGCCGGCGGGGCCCGCCACCGTCGCCGAGACGACGATGCAGCCGAAGCTGTGACCCATCAGGTGAAAGCGCGCCCGCGGCGCGGCGATCTGCAGCCGCGCCAGGAGCTCGTGGGCGCCGTTCTCGCCGAACTCGCGCGCGCGGTCCTTCATCTTCCAGAACGAGAGCTGGCGCAGCGGCGAGAGGAAGAGGCCGCTCACCGTGTCGCCGATGCCGAGCAGCTGTGTCGCCGGCTTGGCCGCACCGGCGCCGCTCTGGGCAATGATCGCCGCCGGATCGAAGCCCTCCTGGTCGGCGCCCGGCGCCGCCGCGCTGCCGCGCGTGTCGAGGCCGGATTCGGCGAACAGCGTCGCGTAGGCGTCGAGCAATGCCGGCGACGGCGCCGTCGCGCCCGTTTCCTGCCGTGCCGCTTCGAGGACGGTGCGGATCGCCGCGCGCGCGCGCGGCGTGTCGGCGATGCGCGCGGCCCAGGCATCGACCTCGCCGGGCGCCACGGCGCCGACGGACCCGCCGGCCGAGAGCACGGCCGGCGCGCCGGCGGGAGCCTTCTCGTCGCCGAAGGGAAGGCTCGGCCAGTGCAGGCCGATGATGAGCGGCGCGAAGCCGCCGGGACGGTTCTCGGCCGCGGCGCGATCGGCCTGCTGTGCCGCCATCGCCGCGATCCAGCGATCGAATTGCGAGATCGCGGCCGGCACGTCGCCCTGCCAGCCGTGGCTCGAGAAGAGGACGTCGGTGACGGGTCGGGCCGGGTCGGCGATGCGCTGGGCCAGCGTCTCGCTCAGAAGCGTGCCGTCGGGCTCCGGTCGCTCGTCGCCCTTCTCGTCGAAGATGACAAGGGCGTAGGTGAGATCGGTTCCGGAGATGGAGCGAACTGGCATGGGGGCCTCCTGCGCGAGCGACTCGTGCACCGCGCACGATCGAACGCTCGCTGATGTGGGCAAGGCTACTCGCTGCGTCGGCGCTCGTAAACCGCGGCGGCACCGAGACTGGGGCTCCCTGCCGCGGTCGCCTGCAGTTGGATCCCTCGCCGCTGCAGCCTGTCGCTCCTGCGATTGACCCGGCCGCGACCCGGCGCGGAAACTCTTAGGATCGTCCCTTTTCCATCGCCCCCCTCATGAAGATGTCCATTGCCGTCACCGGCGCCTTGTGCGCCGCCGCCGTCACCACCGCCGCGCTCGCCGCCAAGCCCAGCACACGCAACCGCGCCGAGATCCCGGCCGAGTTCCGCTGGGACTTCTCCGCCATCTATCCGAACTGGGCCGCGTGGGAAGAAGGCATGAAGGAGATGGACGCCCGCATGGACGCGTTCGCGAAGCTGAAGGGGACGCTCGCGCAAGGTCCGGCGGCCCTGCTCGAGGCCTACCGGTCGTTCGACGAGATCGGCAAGCTCCAGCATCGCCTCTACGGATATGCGCAGCTGCAGCGCGACGTCGACACGCGCGAGCAGGCGGTCGCCGGCCGGGTCCAGCGGATGAGCGCGGCGTTCGCCAGGTTCGACACGGCGTCGGCATGGTTCACGCCGGAGCTGCTGAAGGTTCCGGAGGCGACGGCGACGACGTGGATCGCGCAGACGCCGGCGCTCGCGCCGTATCGCTTCCCGATCCTCGACGCCTACCGGCGCAAGGCACACGTGCTCGACGACAAGGGCGAAAGGCTGCTCTCGCTCGCCAGCCAGTTCAACGACGCGCCGCCGACGATCTACCAGGAGCTGAGCACGTCCGACGTCAAGTTTCCGACGCTGCATCTCGGCGACGGCAACGACGTCCTGCTGAGTCCCGGCAACTATGCCGCGCTGCTCGAGAAGAACCGGAACCAGGAAGAGCGCGGCAAGGCCGCCGCCGCGCACCTCGCCACCTACGGCGCGACCGCGCACACCTATGCCGCGATCTACAACGGCACGCTCCAGCGCGACTGGTTCCTCGCCCAGTCGCGCAACTTCGAGACCACCCTCGACGCGGCGCTCGACGGCAACGCGATCCCGCGCGCCGTCGTCGAGACGCTGATCGACGCGACGCGCGCCGGCTCGGCGCCGTTCCAGCGCTATGCGCGCCTGCGCCAGAAGCTGCTCGGCCTGCCGAGCTACCACCTCTACGATTCATTCCAGCCGATCTACCGCACCGACAAGGCCTATCCGTTCGAGCAGGCGCGCGACCTGGCGCTCGCTTCGGTGGCGCCGCTCGGCGACGACTACGTGACGAAGTACAAGCGCTTCGTCTCGGGCGGCCGGATCGACGTCTACGAGAACGACGGCAAGCGCAGCGGCGCCTACAGCGCCGGCGTGTACGGCGTCGGCCCCTACATGCTGATGAACTACAACGACACGCTCGACGCGGCGTTCACGCTCGCCCACGAAGCGGGCCACTCGATGCACACCGTGCTGTCATACGAGACGCAGCCCTTCGTCACGGCCGGCTACACGATCTTCGTCGCCGAGGTCGCGTCGACGACCAACGAGCGGCTGCTGCTCGACCAGATGCTCAAGCAGACCAGCGATCCGAAGGAGCGCTTCCTGCTGCTGCAGCACGCGGTCGACTCGATCGTCGGCACCTTCTACACGCAGGTGGTGTTCGCCGATTTCGAGCTGCGCGCGCATCGCCTGGTCGAGAAGGGCGAACCGTTGACGACCGACGTCCTCAACAATCTCTACGCCGGGCTGCTGAAGGAATACTGGGGCGACGCGCTGACGGTCGACGACTTCTACAAGTGGACCTGGGCGCGCATCCCGCACTTCTTCAACTCGCCGTACTACGTCTACCAGTACGCGACCTGCTTCGCCTCGTCGGCGCAGCTTTACACCGCGATGACGAGCGGGTCGCCCGAGTCGCGCAGGGCGGCGACCGATCGCTACCTGACGCTCCTGAAGAGCGGCGGCAACGACCACCCGATGGCGCAGCTGAAGAAGGCCGGCGTCGACCTGACGCAGCGCTCGACGATCCAGGCGGTGATCGACCAGATGGATCGGCTGGTGGCGCAGATGGAGGCCGAGGCGGCGAAGATCCGCTAGGCGTCATCGCTCGCGAGGACGACGCGGGCGCCGCGGGATTCCATGCCGCGCCGGTGCGGCCCGACAAATCCCCATCGTCCCGAGAGGTCAACCGCTGCGCTATCGTTTCGTTGAACACCGACACCAACGCGTCTTTGTGCCATGACCCCTCGAGTGATCCTCTCGGCTGCAGTGCTGGGCCTGGCCTGCCTTTCGGGCGCGGCCGTCGCCGGTCCCGCCAGCGCGCCGCACGCCGCCTCGTGCGTGGCGGCGCTGAAGGCGCAGGAGGCCGGGCTGGCCGAAACGATGAAGGCCGGCGAGCCGGTCGAGCCCGTCCTGCTGAACGTCGTCCGCAGCGGAATCGCGATCATCGGCACGCAGTACCTCGCCGGCCTGCGCGAAGGCGAAGCGCGCGAGCTGCTGAAGGCGGCCGAGCGCGATTTCCAGGCGCTGCCGCCCGCCGCCGCCGAAGAGCGCCAGGCGGCCTGCCTGAAGGAAGGCGAAGCGCTCTACGCGCACGCGTCGCCGCTGGAACAGAGCCTCATCACGATGGCGGCGCAGCGGCGGATCAGGCGGCTGACGGCTTCGACCTGACGTCTCGAGCGCGGCGGGTGAGCGCGAAGCGCTACCAGCCCAGGCCGATGTGCAGCGGCATGTACACCGCCAGCCCCGCGAGCAGCGGGCCGAGCACGCCGGGCCGCCAGGAATAGAACGCGGTCGCCGCGAGCGCGGCCGGCAAGCGCGCATCGCGCCAGGTGCCGATCAGCGCTCCGTGCGTCATGAAGATCTCGGGCGCGAGGACGGCGACGATCGCGGCGAGCGGCGCCACCTGCAGCGCGCGCTGCAGCGCGTCGGGCAGACGGACGTCGCGGTTCGACCAGAGAAAGAAGCCGCGCGAGATCGCCGTCACCGCGGCCATGCCGAGGATCGTGATCGCGGCGTGGCCCCAGCCCGGCAGCGCTGCCCACGCCGTCATGCCGGGCGCCCGGGTGGCGGCGCGGCCTTCGCCATGACCAGGCTCGCCGCCACCGCCGCGGCGATGGCAACCAGGATGTTCAGCTTCAGCGGCAGCGAGAACGCCGCCACCGCCGCCGCCGCCGAGACGATCGCCGCGACCCAAGCGGTGCGGTCGTTGAGGAGCGAATAGGCGATTCCCAGCATCGACAGCGTGCCGGCGAAGCCGAGGCCCCAGCTCAGCGGCACCAGCGACGACAGCAGGATGCCAGCGAGCGACGACGCCTGCCACACGGTCCACACCGCGGTTGCGCCGCCGGCGGCGTAGCGCGCCTGGCCGGTCTGGTGGCCGGCGCGGTCGGGCCATGCCTTCTGGAAGACGACGAGGTTCAGATCGGCGAGCAGGTAACCGAGCACGAGCCGACGCCGCCGCGGAAGGTGGCCGAGGTGGACGCGCCACTGCGAGCTGAAGATCACGAAGCGCAGGTTGACGCAGAACGCCGACGCCCAGATCACCCACATCGGCGCGCCGCTGGCGAGCAGCGGCAGCGAAGCGAGCTGCGCGCTGCCGGCGTAGACGGTGAGGCTCATCAGGATCGAGAGGCCGACGCCGAGGCCGCTCTGCGTCATCGCCACGCCGGTGACGAGGCCCCACGCCGCGAGGCCGGGGCCGAAGGCCAGCATGTCGCCCGCGCCGCGACGGAAGTGGCGATCGCGGGGCAGGTCGCGCAAGTGCATCGGCGCCGACTTTAGCGGCGAGCCGGCGCGGAGCGAGTGACGCATCGCGGCGGAACTAGTTGGCCCCGGAGTTGCTTTTGGCGAGCGCATGCACCGATTTGTGCATCTGAGCACTCAAGAGGGTGTCGAACGGGCCGAATCGGAAGGGAGCTGGACCGCTTGTTGGGAGACCCGCCATGAACGCCAGGATCAAGCAGCTTCGTGACCTCGTCGTCGCTCTCGATCGTGCCGACCGCAACATCGAGGCGATGACTCCCGACGCCTACCGGGCCGCGGCGCGGACGGCGCTGACGCTGACGAACGAGGAGATGGGTCTGCTGCCGATCGGCGACTTCGCGGGCCCGGTCAGCGCGCTGCAGAGCATGGCGGAGAACATCTTTTTCGGCATCAACGGCTGCTTCGCCGACCTCGACGGCACCGGGCGCGCGCCGGTCGCGCTGACGGCGACAAAATCGCTGCTGAGGCGGCTGCGCGCGACGTCGTCGGGCGCGAGCCAGGAGATCACCGAGAGCCTGATCACGCGCCTGCGCACTGCGCCGGCGGGCGAGGCGCCTTGCGTCGCCGCCAAGCCCTCGGGCCGGCGATCGCCCGGCGCGCCTCCGCGCGCGCGCGGCGACCGGCTCCGGCGCTGATTTCCTTCCGTTCGATACCCCGCGATCGGGGGCCTGTGGCGGCCCGGCAACCACGACCGTGATGCGAACCACGACGATGCCGGCGCACTTGTGACAGTCGTTGCGTATCCGCCGGCGCGCCGGCATCCTGCATTCACGCCAAGGGTGCTGGAGCAGGAGATGCTGGAAGTCGTCGAGATCGCGAAAACGATGGGGCCGGAACAGCTCTTCCTCGCCCTCGTCTTCCTCGCCAGCTATGCGCTGGCGCTGGGCGAATTCGCGACCGCGCGCGGTCGCCTCGTGGCGGGCGGCACGGGGGTGCTCGCGGCGGCCGGGTTCGCCGCGTTCAGCAATCCGTGGGAGGGCGGCGTCGTGCTGGTCGCGTTCGCCTCGGTCGCCATGGCGCTGTTCTCGGCGACCGTCTGGGCGCTGTGGCTGGCGACGACGCCGCGCGCGCCGCGCGCCGCCGCTCAGGCGTCGGCGACGAACTTGCCGAGGGCGAGGGCGGTGCCTTCGTCGAGGTCGGTGAACACCGCGCCGATCTTGAATTCCCCGGCCGCCGAGTAGGACGAGTAGACGACCTTGGCGGCCGCGGTGATGCCGACCCGCTCGGCGCCGAGCGGCACGTCGAAGCTGATCGTGCAACGAGTTCCCGGCGCGATCGGCCTGGGCGCGAGCAGGCACATTCCGTCGCGTCCGAGGTCCCAAGTCTGGACGACCCGCGAGGCGTCGCCGTAAACGACGGTCGCGTCCTGGCGGATCGCCTTGCGGGGGGCGGCCCTGCGATTGCGCGCTTGGGGCAGGGGCTGAATGCTCATCACGGTCTCACCGTCGCGCAAGTAGTCTAATAGTTCAAGACCATTCGTCGCTCGCGGGCGCGGCCGGCACGGCAAGTGCCCAATTTGCCGCACCGCCGCCGCCGGATCGACAAGGTGATGAAGATCGCCACCTTCGACGTCAACGGCCTGCCTGGCGACGTGAGCGACGAGCTCGAGATGCCGTGCGGGCGCTCGGGATAGTCCCTCTAGCCGCGGCCGGGCAAATTGGCTTCACTTGACGGTTGCCACCGACGCTCGAGGACTCCATGACACTTGCATCCTCCAAG
>JADGRJ010000153.1 GCA_017881025.1 Rhizobacter sp.
CCTGCACGAGAAGAACCGCGCGTTCACGCTGTTCGCGACCCACTATTTCGAGCTCACCGACTTCCCGCTCCAGCACGCGCGCGCGCGCAACGTCCACGTCGCCGCGGTCGAGAACGGAGAGGAGATCGCCTTCCTGCACGAGATCGAGCCCGGCCCGGCGAGCCGCAGCTACGGCGTGCAGGTCGCGCGCCTGGCCGGCATGCCCCCGGCGCTGCTGCGCCATGCGCGCGGCGCGCTCGAGCACCTCGAGGCCGAGCGGATCGCGCGCCAGCCGCAGATCGACCTGTTCGCCAGCGCCGGCGCCGCAGCCCAGGCGGCCGCCGCCGAGCCCGATCCGCGTGCCGGCGTGGCGGATTCCGCGCTGCGCGACGCGGTCGCCGCTCTCGACCCCGATATCCTCACCCCTCGCGAGGCGCTCGACGCGCTCTACCGCCTGAAGGCTTTGCACCGAGACACTTCATGACCTATTGCGTAGCCGTCAAGCTCGACGCCGGACTGGTGTTCCTCTCCGACTCGCGCACCAACGCCGGACTCGACCAGATCGGCACCTTCCGCAAGATGATGGTCTACGAGCGCCCGGGCGACCGCTTCATGGTCATGCTCTCGGCGGGCAACCTGTCGATCTCGCAGCAGGTGCGCGAGATCCTGCAGATCGAGGAGCTCCACGACGGCGACCGCCCGCCGATCACGATCTGGAACGCGACCAGCATGTTCGACGCGGCCCGAGTCCTCGGCTCGGCGATGCGCCGTGTCTACGACCAGGACGGCGCTTCGCTCAAGAAGTCGGGGCTCGATTTCAATGCCTCGATGATCTTCGGCGGCCAGGTCCGCGGCGAGGCGATGCGCCTCTTCCTCGTCTACTCGGCGGGCAACTTCATCGAGGCGACGCGCGAGACGTGCTTCTTCCAGATCGGCGAGTCGAAGTACGGCAAGCCCGTGCTCGACCGAATGATCCGGCCGTCGACGCCGCTCGACGAGGCCGCCAAGTGCGTGCTGGTGTCGATGGATTCGACCCTGAAGTCGAACCTCTCGGTCGGCCTGCCGCTCGACCTCGCGATCTACGAGGCGAACCGCCTCGAGTCGTCGCAGATCGTCTGCATCGACGAGCGCAATCCGTACTTCCAGATGATCCGCAGCAGCTGGGGCGAAAAGCTCCGCCTGGCGTTCGAGTCGATCGACGACCCGCAGTGGGACGTCGATCAGTCGGCGGCGGCGCCGCTGTGCGTGCCGTCGCCGCGCTACGAGGCGATGAAGAAGATCACGCACCCGGGCGAGAAGCTCGTCTGAGGGCAAAGCCGGAGCCGGCGGGCGGGGCTGGCGCGCCGGGCCGACACCTATAATCGCGCTTTACCACCGCGGCATTCGCACACGATGCGGGCGTCGAACGCAATGACCAAGTTCGTCTTCGTCACCGGCGGCGTGGTGTCCTCGCTGGGCAAGGGCATCGCTTCTGCGTCCCTCGCCGCGATCCTCGAATCGCGGGGCCTCAAAGTCACCCTCATCAAGCTGGATCCGTACCTCAACGTCGATCCGGGAACGATGTCGCCGTTCCAGCACGGCGAGGTGTTCGTCACCGACGACGGCGCCGAGACCGACCTCGACCTCGGCCACTACGAGCGCTTCATCACGACGCGGATGAAGAAGACCAACAACTTCACGACCGGCCAGATCTACAAGAGCGTGCTCGAGAAGGAGCGCCGCGGCGACTACCTCGGCAAGACGGTGCAGGTGATCCCGCACGTCACCAACGAGATCCAGGAGTTCGTGCGGCGCGGCGCCGGCGACGAGGTCGACGTGGCGATCGTCGAGATCGGCGGCACGGTCGGCGACATCGAGTCGCTGCCCTTCCTCGAGGCGGTGCGCCAGATGAGCCTGAAGATGGGCCCGGGCAGCTGCGCCTTCCTGCACCTCACGCTCGTGCCGTGGATCCCCGCCGCCGGCGAGCTGAAGACCAAGCCGACCCAGCACAGTGTCCAGAAGCTGCGCGAGATCGGCATCATGCCCGACGCCCTGCTCTGCCGCGCCGACCGGCCGATCCCCGACGAGGAGCGCGCCAAGATCTCGCTCTTCGCCAACGTGCACGAGTTCGGCGTCATCTCGGTCTGGGACGTGGACAACATCTACAAAGTGCCGCGCATGCTGCACGCGCAGGGGCTCGACGAGCTGATCTGCGCCAAGCTGCAGCTGCACACCAAGCCGGCCAACCTCGGCCGCTGGGACAAGCTCGTCGACGAGGTCGAGCACCCGCAGCACGAGGTGACGATCGCGATGTGCGGCAAGTACGTCGACCTGTCGGACTCGTACAAGTCGCTCAACGAGGCCTTGCGCCACGCCGGCATCCACAACCACACGCGGGTCAAGATCGAGTACGTCGATTCGGAAGACCTGACGCCGACGAGCGTCGCCAACCTGGCCCGCTTCGACGCGATCCTCGTTCCGGGCGGCTTCGGCAAGCGCGGCGTCGAGGGCAAGATCCTGGCCGCGCAGTACGCGCGCGAGAAGAAGATTCCGTACCTGGGCATCTGCCTCGGCATGCAGGTCGCGACGATCGAGTACGCGCGCCACAAGGCCGGCCTGGCAGGCGCCAACAGCACCGAGTTCGAACCCGAGACCGCGCACCCGGTGATCGCCCTGATCGACGAATGGGAAGACCCCGACGGCTCGGTCCAGAAGCGCACGGCCCAGTCCGACCTCGGTGGCACGATGCGGCTCGGTGCGCAGAGCTCCGACGTCAAGCCGGGAACGCTCGCCCACGAGATCTACGGCAACGTGCTGACCGAGCGTCACCGCCATCGCTACGAGGCGAACGAGAACTACCTCGATCGCCTCACGGACGCCGGGCTCGTGATCTCGGCCATCACGCAGCGCGAGAAGCTGACCGAGGTCGTCGAGCTGCCGACGAGCGTGCATCCGTGGTTCATCGGCGTCCAGTTCCACCCGGAGTTCAAGTCGACGCCATGGGGCGGCCACCCGCTCTTCAAGTCGTTCATCCACGCCGCGCTCGCGCATCAGGCGGAACGCGCCGAGAAGGTCGCAGCTTGAGCGTGGTGGCGGCATGAAGCTCTGTGGCTTCGACGCGGGTCTCGACCACCCGCTGTTCCTGATCGCCGGCCCGTGCGTCGTCGAGTCCGAGCAGCTGCAGATGGACGTCGCCGGCAAGCTGAAGGAGATCGCCGCCGCCCTCGGCGTGCCGTTCATCTTCAAATCGAGCTACGACAAGGCGAACCGGTCGAGCGGCACGTCGTTCCGGGGTCCCGGCCTCGACAAGGGGCTCGAGATCCTCGCCAAGGTCAAGCGCGATCTCGGCGTGCCGATCATCACCGACGTGCACCGCGAAGACGAGATCGTCGCCGCCGCGTCGGTCGTCGACGTGCTGCAGACGCCGGCGTTCCTCTGCCGCCAGACCGATTTCATCCGCGCCGTCGCGCAGAGCGGCAAGCCCGTCAACATCAAGAAGGGCCAGTTCCTCGCCCCGCACGACATGACCAACGTGATCGACAAGGCGCGCGCCGCGGCGCGCGACGCGGGCCTCTCGGGAGACCGCTTCATGGCCTGCGAGCGCGGCGCGAGCTTCGGCTACAACAACCTCGTCTCCGACATGCGCGGCCTCGCGATCATGCGCGAGACGAACGCGCCGGTCGTCTTCGACGCGACCCATTCGGTGCAGCTGCCCGGCGGCCAGGGCACGTCGTCGGGCGGCCAGCGCGAGTTCGTTCCGGTGCTCGCGCGCGCGGCGGTCGCGGTCGGCGTCGCCGGCATCTTCATGGAAACCCATCCGGATCCGGCCAAGGCACTCTCGGACGGGCCGAACGCGGTGCCGCTCAAGCACATGCGCGCGCTCCTCGAGCAGCTCGCCGAGCTCGACCGCGCCGTCAAGTCGCGGCCGTTCCTCGAGCAGTCGTTCGACGCCTGAACGCGCCACCCCACTCCACGAACTTGCAAGAAGGAAAAGAATGAGCGCGATCGTCGACATCGTCGGCCGGGAGATCCTGGACAGCCGCGGCAATCCGACCGTCGAGTGCGACGTCCTGCTCGAGAGCGGAACGATGGGCCGGGCGGCGGTGCCGTCGGGCGCCTCGACCGGGTCGCGCGAGGCGATCGAGCTGCGCGACGGCGACGCGAAGCGCTACGGCGGCAAGGGCGTGCTGCGCGCGATCGAGCACATCAACACCGAGATCAGCGAGGCGGTGCTCGGCCTCGACTCGAGCGAGCAGGCGTTCCTCGACCGCACGCTGATCGACCTCGACGGCACCGAGAACAAGAGCCGGCTCGGCGCCAACGCGACGCTCGCCGTCAGCATGGCCGTCGCACGCGCCGCTGCCGAGGAATCGGGCCTGCCGCTCTACCGCTACTTCGGCGGCTCGGGCGCGATGCAGATGCCGGTGCCGATGATGAATGTCGTCAACGGCGGCGCGCACGCGAACAACAACCTCGACCTGCAGGAGCTGATGATCATCCCGGTCGGCGCGCCGACCTTCCGCGAGGCGCTGCGCTACGGCGCCGAGGTGTTCCACGCGCTGAAGAAGATCATCGACGGGCGCGGCATGAGCACGGCGGTCGGCGACGAAGGCGGCTTCGCGCCGAGCACCGCCGGCCACGAGGCGGCGATCGAGATGATCCTCGAGGCGATCGACAAGGCCGGCTACGTCGCCGGCGCGCAGGTCGCGATCGGCCTCGACTGCGCCGCGAGCGAGTTCTACAAGGACAATGCCTACGTCGTCGAAGGCCAGAGCCGCGGCGCCAGCGAGTGGATCGACACGCTGTCCGGCTGGTGCGCGAAGTACCCGATCATCTCGATCGAGGACGGCATGGCCGAAGGCGACTGGGACGGCTGGAAGCTCCTCAACGACCGCCTCGGATCAAAGGTGCAGCTCGTCGGCGACGACCTCTTCGTCACCAACACCAAGATCCTGAAGGAAGGCATCCGCCGCAACGTCGCCAACTCGATCCTGATCAAGATCAACCAGATCGGCACGCTGACCGAGACCTTCGCGGCGATCGAGATGGCCAAGCGCGCCGGCTGGACCGCGGTGATCAGCCACCGCTCGGGCGAGACCGAAGACTCGACGATCGCCGACATCGCGGTCGGCAGCAACGCCGGCCAGATCAAGACCGGCTCGATGTCGCGCTCGGACCGCATCGCCAAGTACAACCAGCTGCTGCGCATCGAGGAAGACCTCGGCGACGTCGCCGCCTACCCCGGCCGCGCGGCGTTCCGGCAGCTGCCGCAGGACTGACGCGCGGCACTGGCAAGTCTCGGGCGAACGAACGTGCGCTGGATCACCCTCGGCCTCGCCGTCCTGCTCGTCCTCGTCCAGGCCGAGCTCTGGTTCGGCAAGGGCGGCGTGCCGCGCATGGTCGAGCTGCAGAGAAAGCTCGCGGCGCAGAAATCGACCAACGCGCTGGCGCGCCACCGCAACGAGCAGCTCGCCGCCGAGGTGAGCGACCTCAAGGAAGGCCTCGAGATGGTCGAGGAGAAGGCGCGCTTCGAGCTCGGCATGATCAAGCCCGACGAGATCTTCGTCCAGCTCTCGCCCGCGCGGCGTTGAACGCGCTGCTCGCGGCCGCGGCGCCGCTGCTCGCCAGCGCCTTCGTCGTCTGGGGCGCCCCGGTCACCTGGCTCGAGGTCGTCGCCTTCGCGTTGTCGATCGCGATGGTCGTATTCAACATCCGCGTCAACGCGATCGGCTGGCCGCTCGCGATCGCCAGCTCGCTGCTCTACTTCCTGCTGTTTTGGAACAGCCGCCTCTACGGCGACGCGAGCCTGCAGGTGTTCTTCGCCGTCGTCGCCGCCTGGGGCTGGTGGCAATGGCTGCGCGGCACCGATGCCGAAGGCCATGCGTTGCGAGTGCGCAGGCTGACCGCGGCCGGGCGCCTGAACGTCCTCGTCGCGATCGCGATCGCGTGGCCGGCGACGGCGCTCTTCCTGCGCCGCTTCACCGACACCGACGTGCCGTGGTGGGACGCGTTTCCGACCGCCGCGAGCGTCGTCGGCCAATGGCTGCTCGGCCGCAAGTACGTCGAGAACTGGCCGGTGTGGATCGTCGTCGACGTGGTCGGCGCCGCCCTCTTCGCCTACAAGGGGCTGTGGCTGACGATGGTGCTCTACGTCGTCTTCGTCGTCATGGCGGCTGTCGGCTGGCTCAGCTGGCATCGGCGAGCGACGGCGCTCGAGCCTTCGCGATGAGCGAGCGCGGCTTCGTCGTCGCCCTGCTCGGCGCGGAAAGCACCGGCAAGACGACGCTCGCCGCAGAGATCGGCACGGCGCTTGCAGCACGCGGCCGTCGCGTCACCGTCGTCGGCGAAGCGTTGCGCGAGTTCTGCGACCGAAACTCGCGAACGCCGCGTCGCGACGAACAGGCGGCGATCGCCTCGGCGCAGAGCGCGCGCATCGACGCTGCCGCGATGCGCACCGCGATCGTCGTCGCCGACACCAGCGCGTTGATGATCGCCGTGTACAGCGACTTCGTCTTCGCCGACCCGAGTCTGTACCCGAGCGCGCTTGCCGCGCAGCGTCGCTGCGACCTGACGCTCGTCACCGAGCTCGACCTGCCCTGGCGCGCCGATGGCCTGCAGCGCGAAGGCGAGCACGTGCGCGCGCCGGTCGATGCCCTCGTGCGATCGGCGCTCGCCGGCGCCGGCATCGCCTTCACGACGATCGTGGGCGTCGGCGGCGGTCGCGTCGAGGCGGCGCTGCGAGCGATCGATGCCGCGCTCGCGACGCGACGCTCGGGCCGATCGTCGAGCTGACGCGTCAGGCCGTCCCGCCGAGGCGAACGAAGAAGATCACGAACGTCCCGAGCACGAGGTTGATCGAGACCTCCCAGCGGATCGCGGCGAGCGCGGCCGCGCCGTCGGGCCAGCGCGCCGCCGTCACCGCCTCGTCGAGGCGCCTGAACAGGACATTGCGGATGTGGATGAAGACCGCGAGCATCACGAAGAAGATCGCGATCATCGCGTACCAGTCGAGCGGCATGTTGAAGGCCAGCCCGGCACGCGCCGCCGCCGACCAGGCGATACCGACCATCGCGGCGCCGCAGACGAAGATCACCGCAGCCGCGATCGAGACGACGGTGATGAAGCGCTTCATCGCCGCGTGCATCAGTGTCACGCGAGCCGGCGGCTCGAGGACGCGCGCGGCCGGCCGCAGGCAAAACAGCGTGAACGCCATGCCGCCGATCCAGACGACGACGGCGAGCAGATGGAACGCCTTCAGGAACGCATACAGCACGATGAAGCTCCGGGCGCGGCACAGTTGGCGCATTGTCCATCGCCGCCGGTCAGCCCAAATTGCGAGGCCCGATAAACCAAGGTATCGTCCTTCGACCATCAGAAGAGGGCGCGGAGGCCGAACGAATGAGCAAGCTCTGCTCGGTGTGCGGGACCGAAAACCGGGACGAGGCCCAGTTCTGCCGCGCGTGCGGCACCGCCTTCGCTGCCGCCCAGGCCACGCCTGCCGCGGCCGCTGACGGCAGCGCCGCCAACGCCTGCGCCGAGTGCGGCTTCCAGAACAAGCCCGGGATCCGCTATTGCGCCAACTGCGGCATGAGCCTCGCCTCGGCGGCGGCGGAAGCGAGCGACGGCGCTGTGCCGCCGGCCGGCGACGAGTCGTACGCCGGCCTCGGCCCGCCGCCCATTTCCTATCCTTCGTTCGCGACGGTCGCGCCGTATCCGCCACCGCCCCCGGCCACCGACCACTCGCCGCTCTTCGATCAACAAACGACGCCCGACATCCCCGATCCCGATGCGGCGATCGCACTGCGCCAGCAGGAGGGCTACGAGTCGCACGGCGACACCGCGGCGACGTTCGAGAACGCGCCCGCGCGCAATCGCGCCCCACTCGTCCTCGGCATCGCCCTCGCGGTCCTGGTGCTCGCCGGTATCGCCGCGTGGTTCTTCATGGGCAGCTCGAATCCAGCGTCGCCGCAATCCGTCGCGGCGTCGGCGCCGATGCGAGCAGCGCCGCCGATCGCGGCGACGCCCGCGCCCGCGCCGATCATCATCGAGGAAGCGCCGGCGCTGGCCGCGAGCGCCGCCGCGCCGCCGGGCGCGATGGTGCCGCCGCTCGCAGCCCCTGCCGCCCCGCTCGGCACGCCGCCGGCGGCCGCGGCGCCGCTGCCGCAACTCGGCGACCCTGCGGTGGAAAGCGCTGAGGCCGAAGCCAAGCGCCTGGCCGCCGAGAAGCGGCGCGACAAGGCCGCGCGTGACAAGGCGGAGCGCGATGCCAAGGCCAAGGCCCTGCTCGAGCAGCGCGATCAGAGCAGCGCCGCCCAGCGCGCCGAGCAGGAAGCGCAGGCGCGCCGGCGCGCCGAGGAAGCGCAACGGGCGAGGCCGAGCGTCGCCGTGCCGCCCAGCCCGCCGCCGCAGATGGCGCAGCCGCGCGGCGTGCGCGAGATCTGCGCCGGCCGCGGCACGATCGCCGAGGCGGTGTGCCAGTCGCGCCAGTGCGGCCTGGCCGAACATGCGAACGAGGCGATCTGTCGCCAGCTGCGCGAAGCCGACGAGCGGCGGCGCAGCCTGCAGAACTAGCGAGATCGGGCCTGGCCCACGCCGACGCGCGGATGCACCGCGCGCGGTTCACGACGAGCGAGGAGTCTTCCATGTCGAGCGACATCGCATCCGAGGCAATGCCCGCGGGCCTTTCGGGCCATGCGTTCTCCAGCCTCTTCCAGGCTGTCAACGGCCTGCGCAACCGGCGCGCCATCGTCGCGATGCTCGGCTGCACGTTCGTCGGCGTCATCGTCGCCGGCCTGCTGCTCGCGATGTCGGGAACGCTCGGCTTTCTCGCCGGCCTGCTCGCGATGATCGTGTGGGTCGTCGCGATCGGCACCGGCGTCAACGCGGCGGGCCTGCTGCAGATGGATGACGCGCGCGGCATCTCGCCGCGCAGCACCGCCGACGCGCTCGTCTACGGGCTGATGTGCATCCCGAAGCTGATCGTCCTCGGCCTGGCCTTCCTCGCCGTCGAGGTCGCTGTGTTCATCGTCCTCGCGGTGCTGCTCTTCATCTGCAAGATCCCGTTCCTCGGACCGCTGCTGTTCGTCGTCGTCTTCCCGCTCTCGGTCGTCGTCGCCGGCGTCACGATCGTCGGCCTGTTCATCTGCATGGTGCTGTCGCTGCCGGCGATCTGGCAGGGCGCGAGCATCACCCGCGCCCTTGCGCAGACTTTGGCGATCGTCAAGAGCCGACTCGTCGAAGCCGTCCTGCTGCTCGTCTTCGTCGGCTTCCTCTGCTTCGCCGTCGCGGCGATCATCTTCGGCGTCATCGGCTTCGGCCTGCTGCCGACCCTCGGCATGTCGATGTCGATCGTCGGCTTCGGCGGCTTCGGAATGGAATCGATCATGGCGATGTCGCAGGGCGGCGGCGGCGGCGGCCACGCCATCGCCGGCGCGATCGGCGGCGCCCTGCTCTGGGCGGTGGCGGGCTCGCTCGTCGGCCAGGTCTACCTGCTCGGCCTGTCGCTGGTCTACCTGCGCGTCACCGAAGGGCTCGACCTCACCGCGTCGGAAGCAGCGCTTCGCGCGACCTTCGACGATGCCAAGCGGCGCACCGCCGAGCTCGGCGAGAAGGCGCGCCAGGCAGCGCAGCGGGATGGCGCGGCCGCGGGCGCGGCGACCGGCGCGGTCGCCGGTGGCGCGATGGCGCCGGGCGCAGCCGCGGCACCTCCGTCGGTCTACAACCCGCCTCCGTCGTACAGCCCGCCGCCGGCGTTCATGCCAGCGCCGGCACCGGGCTCGGCGTCGTACGGCGCTGCCGCAGGTGACGAGGCGACGATCGCGCCGCTGCAGCGCGACCCGGCGACGGGCGGTCCCGACATCACGCTGCCCTTCGCC
>JADGRJ010000022.1 GCA_017881025.1 Rhizobacter sp.
CCGGCGCGCGCCGGCGCAGGCAGGGTGCGGAAGATGCGAATCGGCCGTGTTTGCGCGAGCGTCGCGAAGCGCGGCTTCGCCGCGGACAACCAGGCCGGCGCGTGCCCGAACCAGACCAGCCAGAGGCCGAGCGCGACCGCGGCGACATGGACGATCGCCCACAGAGGCCGGACGATCGGCGCCGCGGCGGCGAAGGTGCCGATGCCGGCAACGCTGGCGGCGGCGAGCGCACCCATCGCCGCGTAGCCGACGACTCGGCCGGCGTGCAGCGCCAGCAGGGGGCTCGCGGCCGCGGCGCGAACGCCGGCGCGTCGGCGCGGTCCGGCGACGACGCCGCACGCCGCGCCGCACATCACGGCGCAGTGCGGCCCGCCGGCCAGGCCCATCAGCAATGCCGAGACGACGAGGGCGGCGTCCATCGGCTGGCTGCAGTCGCGGCGGCGGCGCTCAGGCGCGCGGCACGGCCGATGCCGCGTCGTCGTCTTCGCCGAAGGCGTTGACCTCGGCGGCGCTGAGCGACAGCAACGCGGTCATCGCCGCTGCCGCCGAGATCCCGGCCCAGAAGATCAGGAAGGTGACCGAGTAGATCGTCACCGGCGACCAGCCGATGAGCGGGCCGCCGAACCAGCGCAGCTCGTGCGGGTCCATGACCGCGAACACGAGCGCGTCGAGAACGCCGGCGGTCAGGAACGCCGGCCAGAGGATGCAGATGGCGCGCGTCATGGCCGCGCGGGCGGCGTCGCCGCGTGGTTGCGCGCCTGCAGTGCCGGCGCCGTCGCGCCTGCGCGCCCGCTTCGCTGCGACGACTCGGGCGCCGCCGTCTCGACCAGCACGACGTCGGCGTGGCGGTAGGCGATCGCCATCGTCGCGAAGCCGGCGACGACGACGAGCGCCGGGCCGGCGAGGGCGAACCAGACCATCGGGAAGCGCCACCACGGCGCGGCCGGAGGGGCGGTGCGAGCGTCACTCGGGGTCATGGCAATCCTTTCAACGCGGGACGACGAACGTCGACTTCTCGTGCCGCTCGGCGCGCACCTTGTCGTGGCCGTCCTCGTGCTCGTGGTCGTCGTCGGCGAGCAGGGAGATCCGGAACTTCATCGCGTGGGCGCCCGGACCGAGCGCGCCCGCAGCCTGCGGCGGCAGTTGTACCGCCAGCGGCACCCAGCGCGCCTCGGTCGGCGCGAGCTCGACGTCGGACCACTGCGCCAGCGTCGCGTCGGCGAGCCCCTCGACGTCGATGTGAAAGCGTTGCGGCCGCTCGGTCGCGTTCATGAGCTGGACCCGGTAGACGTTCTCGATCCGCCCGCCCTCGACGAGCCGGGCGAGCGAGCCGCGGTCGCGGACGATGTCGGCCTTGAACGGCGCGCGCAGGGCCAGGCTGGCGATGAACGCGGCGGCGATCGCGCCGAGGACGCAGGTGTAGACGAGCACGCGCGGCCGAAAGACGCGCTTCCACATCTGGCGCCGCGACCAGTGGCCGTCCATGCCGTTCTGCGTCGCATAGCGGATCAGGCCGCGCGGCGACCCCATCTTGTCCATCACGGCGTCGCAGGCGTCGATGCAGGCGGCGCAGCCGATGCATTCGTACTGCAGGCCCTTTCGGATGTCGATGCCGGTCGGACAGACCTGGACGCAGAGCGTGCAATCGATGCAGTCGCCCTTGCCGACGGAGGCGGGATCGACGCCGCGCCGGCGCGAGCCGCGCGGCTCGCCCCGCTCGGCGTCGTAGCTGATGACGAGGGTGTCGCGATCGAACATCGCGCTCTGGAAGCGCGCGTACGGGCACATGTACTTGCAGACCTGCTCGCGCATGTAGCCGGCGTTGCCGTAGGTCGCGAAGCCGTAGAACAGGATCCAGAACGCCTCCCACGGCCCGACGGTCAGGGTCGCGACCTCGCCGGCGAGCGAGCGCGCCGGCGTGAAGTAGGCGACGAAGGTGAAGCCGGTCCAGACGCCGATCGCGATCCACACCGCCTGCTTGCCGCCGCGGCGCGCCAGCTTGGCTGCCGACCAGGGCGCGGCGTCGAGCTTCATGCGCGCCTGCCGGTCGCCTTCGAACTTGCTCTCCACCCACATGAAGATCTCGGTGTAGACCGTCTGCGGGCAGGCGAAGCCGCACCAGAGTCGCCCGGCCACGGCGGTGAACAGGAAGAGCGCGAACGCCGAGAGGATCAGGAGCGCGGCGAGATAGATCACGTCCTGCGGATGCAGGACCATGCCGAAGATGTAGAAGCGGCGCGCCGCGAGGTCGAGGAGCACCGCCTGGCGGCCGTTCCACGACAGCCACGGCAGGCCGTAGAAGAGCAGCTGCGTGAACCAGACCAGGAGCCAGCGCCAGGTCGCGAACCAGCCGCTCACCGAGCGCGGCTGGATCTTGGCCTCGCTGATGTAGAGCGAGCCGCCGTGTGCCGGCCCCTCGGCGACGATCGGAATGACCACCGGGTTCATGTCAGGCCTGCTCGGGCCGGCTCGGCCGCGCGCCGTTCAACGCGACGCCGTGTTCCTGCTCTGCGACAGGCTCCAGACGTAGCCGGCGAGGAGATGGATCTGCGCCGGCGTGAGACGGCCGCCCTGCGCCGGCATGACGTTGGTCTTGCCGTGATCGATCATGGCGACGATCGCCGCTTCGCCCCAGCCGTGCAGCCAGGTCTTGTCGGCGAGGTTGGGCGCGCCGATCGCCTGGTTGCCCTTGCCGTCGGCGCCGTGGCAGGCCGCGCAGGCGGCGAACTTCTTCCTGCCGGCGGCGGCGGCGATCGGGTTGTGGGGATCGCCCGAGAGGCTCATCACGTAGTTGGCGACGTCGCGCACGTCGCTGGCGCTGCCGACGGCCGCGGCCATCGGCGGCATCACGCCGGTGCGGCCGAGGGTGATCGTCTCCTCGATCTTCTCGGGCGTGCCGCCGTGCAGCCAGTCGTCGTCGGTGAGGTTCGGGAAGCCCTTGCTGCCGCGCGCGTCCGAGCCGTGGCAGGTGGCGCAGTTGTTGATGAAGAGGCGCTGGCCGATCGCCATCGCGCGCTCGTCGCGGCTCAGCGCCTCCGCCGGCTGTTGGGCGTATTCGGCGTAGACCTTCGCCATCGACGCCGCGACCTTCGCCTGGTCGGCCTCGAGCTCGCCGCGGCTCGTCCAGCCGAGCGAGCCCGGCGTCGCGCCGAGCCCCGGGAAGGCGTAGACGTAGGCGAGCGAGAACAGCACCGTGAGCACGAACAGGACGACCCACCACATCGGCAACGGGTTGTTCATCTCGACGAGATCGACGTCGAAGACGTGGCCGGTGCTGTTGTCGCCGGCCATCGGCTTCCTGCGGCTGGCGAAGACGAGCAGCACCAGGCAGGCGAGCAGGCTCACCAGCGTCGTCAGGGCGATGAAGATCGACCAGCCGTTGCTGAAGAAGTCGCTCATGGCGTGCCCTCGTCGGCGTCGCCCTGGAACGGGATCTGGGCTGCCTCGTCGAAGACGCGCTGGTTGCGGCGCAGGGTGACCCAGCCCATCAGGCCGAGGAAGCTCAGCAGCGACAGCACCGTGATTGCGATGCGCAGATCGTTGACGTCCATCGGGCCTTCCTTACTTGACGGAGGTGCCGAGCACCTGCAGATAGGCGACCAGCGCGTCGACCTCGGTCTTGCCGCGCACGTCGGCGGCGGCCTGGCCGATCTCGGCGTCGCTGTAGGGGACGCCGACGCGGCGCAGCCCGGTCATGTGGGCGGCGATGCTCTCGTCGTCGACCTTGTTGGTGAACAGCCAAGGGTACGCCGGCATGTTCGACTCGGGAACCAGATCGCGTGGATTGTTGAGGTGCAGGCGATGCCACTCGTCGCTGTACTTGCCGCCGACGCGGTGCAGGTCGGGGCCGGTGCGCTTGCTGCCCCACTGGAACGGGTGGTCCCAGACGAACTCGCCGGCCATCGAGTAGTGGCCGTAGCGCAGCGTCTCGGCCTGCAGGGCGCGGATCATCTGCGAGTGGCAGTTGTAGCAACCCTCGCGCGTGTAGATGTCGCGCCCGGCGAGCTGCAGCGCGGTGTAGGGCTTGAGCCCCGGCACCGGCTCGGTCGTCGAGCGCTGGAAGAAGAGCGGGACGATCTCGACGATGCCGCCGACGGCGACGACGAGCAGGATCAGGACGATCATGAGGAAGTTGTTGGTCTCGATCTTCTCGTGACCCTGCGCCGGGTGCTCGGTGCTCATGGACATCTCCGTTTCAGGTCGCAACCGCGGCGGGCGAGAGCCCCGGAGCCGGGATCGCCGCCGGCGTGACGCGGCCGACGCGCACCGTCATGACGACGTTCCACGCCATCAGCAGCATCCCGGCCAGGTACAGCAGGCCGCCGACGAGCCGGATCACGTAGAACGGGAAGGTGGCCTTGACGCTCTCGACGAAGCTGTAGACGAGCGTGCCGTCGGCGTTGACGTCGCGCCACATCAGGCCCTGCATGACGCCGGCCGTCCACATCGCGGCGATGTAGAGGACGATGCCGAGCGTGGCAATCCAGAAGTGCAGCTCGATCGCCGGCACGCTGTACATCTTGGTGCGGCCGAACATGCGCGGCACCATGTAGTAGAGCGTTCCCATCGAGATCAGGCCGACCCAGCCGAGCGCGCCCGAGTGGACGTGGCCGATCGTCCAGTCGGTGTAGTGCGAGAGGGCGTTGACGGTCTTGATCGACATCATCGGCCCCTCGAACGTGCTCATGCCGTAGAACGACAGGCTGACGATCAGGAACTTGAGGATCGGGTCCTCGCGCAGCTTGTGCCACGCGCCCGAGAGCGTCATCATCCCATTGATCATCCCGCCCCAGCTCGGCGCGAGCAGCACGAGCGAGAACACCATGCCCACCGACTGCGCCCAGTCCGGCAGGGCGGTGTAGTGCAGGTGATGCGGGCCCGCCCACATGTAGGTGAAGATGAGCGCCCAGAAGTGGACGATCGAGAGCCGGTACGAATAGATCGGCCGCTCGGCCTGCTTCGGGATGAAGTAGTACATCATCCCGAGGAAGCCCGCGGTGAGGAAGAAGCCGACCGCGTTGTGGCCGTACCACCACTGGACCATCGCGTCCTGCACGCCGGCGTAGACCGAATAGCTCTTCATCCAGCCGACCGGGATCACCGCGCCGTTGACGATGTGCAGCAGGGCGACGGCGATGATGAACGAGCCGAAGAACCAGTTGGCGACGTAGATGTGGCGCACCTTGCGGATGCCGATCGTGCCGAAGAAGACGATCGCGTAGGCGACCCAGACGACGGCGATCAGGATCGCGATCGGCCACTCGAGCTCGGCGTATTCCTTGCCGCGGGTGTAGCCGAGCGGCAGGCTGATCGCGGCGGCGACGATGACGGCCTGCCAGCCCCAGAACACGAACCAGGCGAGCTTGGGCAGGAACAGCGCGACCTGCGAGGTGCGCTGGACGACGTAGAGGCTGCTCGCCATCAGGACGCAGCCGCCGAAGGCGAAGATCACGGCGTTGGTGTGCAGCGGACGCAGCCGCCCGTAGCTGAGCCACGGGATGCCGAAGTTCAGCTCGGGCCAAGTGAGCTGCGCGGCGATCACGACGCCGACGGTCATGCCGACCACGCCCCAGAGCACGGCCGCGAGCGTGAACATGCGCACCGCGCCGTCCTCATAGCTCGACGCCGTGGCGGGCACGGGGCGGGCGCCCTCGAACCCGGTCATGGCTGGAACGGCAATATCCATCTTCGGCACTCCTCCTCAAGCGTCGCGAGGAGTGTCCGATGCGCGCTCAGGACGGGTCTTGATCGGCGTCAAGTTCAGGGCCGTCACCCAGGATCCTCGCTCCTTCGCGTTGCAAATCGTCGAACTGGTTCGCGTGCAGCGCCCAGGCGAACACGCCCATCAGCCCGAACACCAGCAGGACCGAGAGCGGAACGAGCAGGAACAGGATGTCCATCGCCGGCTCAGTGCGACAGCAGCGTCGGCACGGTCATGTGCTGAAGAAGGTGCTTCGTCACGCCGCCGAGCACCCATTCGCGCAGGCGCGAATGGCCGTAGCCGCCGCAGACGATGAGGTCGACGCCGAGGTCGCTGGCACGCGACAGCAGCTGGTCGCCGACGCCGGCGAGCTCGATCTCGCGATGGGCGTCGAAGGCGACCGCGTGCGAGGCGAGCCACGCCGACGCGGCGCCGAGCGAATCGTCGCGCGCCGCGTCGGGGCCGACTGCGCCGACTTCGACGAGGGAGACACGTCGTGCGTCGCGCAGCAGCGGCAGGGCATCGCGCAGCGCGCGCGCCGCCTCGCGCGTGTCCTTCCAGCCGACGAGCACGCGCTCGCCGAGCGAGGCGAACCTTCCCGTATAGGGGACGACGAGGACGGGCGGACCGGCGTTCAGCAGCACCTGCTGCGGGAAGTCGAAGGCAACGCCTTCGACCGGCGCGCCGACGTCGGTCTGGCCGACGACGATGAGGTCGCTGCAGCGGCCGCGGCCGACCATGGCGTCGACCGCCTCGTCGACGACGACCTCGGCCTGGAACGACGCGACGCCGTCGCGACGGCACTGCTCCTCGAAGGCGCGCGCCGCCGCTGCGGCGTTCTCGCGCAGGTCAGCGGCCGAGAGGGCGACGCATTCGATGGCGTCGGGAACGGCGCTGTTCATGGCGACGATCACGTCGGGCAGCCCGGTCGGCGCGATGCCGACGAGGCGGCTGCCGTAGCGGCCGGCGAGGCGAGCGGCGAGCGCGACGCGCGCCGCGCAGCGCGGCCCCGGCTCGAGGTGGACGACGATGGTCTTGTAGCTCATGGTGTCGGTGCTCCGAGGAGGGAACGCGCGCCCGGCTCGCGATCGATGCGAAGCGCGTTCAGCACGACGACGAGCGAGCTCGTCGCCATGCCGAGGCCGGCGGCCCAGGGTGGAAACCAGCCGAGCAGCGCGACCGGCACGCAGACCGCGTTGTAGGCGACGGCCCAGGCGAGATTCTGGCGGACGACGCGCATCGCGCGCCGGGCGATCATTCGTGCCGCGGCGACGTCGGCGAGCGTGCCGGAGAGGAGGACGAAGTCGGCGTGCGAGCGCGTCAGCGCCGGCCCCTGGCCGATCGCGAAGGACACGTCGGCGCGCGCCATGACGGGCGCGTCGTTGAGGCCGTCGCCGACCATCGCGACGCGGTGACCCGCTGCCTGCAGCGCGGCGACCGCGGCGAGCTTGTCGGCCGGGCTCGCGGCGCCGCGGGTGCGGGCGACGCCGAGCTCGCGTGCGACCGCCGCGACCCGCGCCGGCGCATCGCCCGACAGCAGCTCGATCGCCAGGCCCGAAGCGCGCAGCAGGTCGACGCTTGCGCGCGCGTCGTGGCGCAGGACCTCGGCGAAGCGGAAGCGGGCGAGAGTGCCGTCGGGCCCGGCGAGCCAGGTTTCGGGGCTGCCGTCGTCAGGAGAGGCCAGGCACGCCGCGCGGGCCCCGTCCCCGGCGATCCAGCCCAAGGAGCCGAGCCGATAGCGCCGGCCATCGCTGGCGAACGCCTCGACCCCGAGGCCCGGCCGTTCTTCGACACGGACCAGCGTGACCGGGGCCGCCGCGGCCGGCGCTTGTGCGGCGAGCGCGGCCGAGAGCGGATGCGTCGACGCCGCGCCGAGCACGCCGGCGAGCGCGCGCACGGCGGCGTCGTCCATTCCGGCGCGCAGCGCGGCCGGCTGCAGCGCGACGGCGATCGCTTCCGGCCCGGGTTCGGTCAACGTACCGGTCTTGTCGAAGCAGATCGTGTCGAGCGATGCCAGCGCTTCGAGCGCCTCGAAGCGCTGCACGAGGACGCCGCGCCGGACCAGCGCACCGGCGGCGGCGAGCAGCGCCGAAGGCGCCGCCAGCGAGAGCGCGCACGGGCAGGTGACGATCAGCACCGAGACCGCGACCCACACCGCCCGCGACGGGTCGATGAAGGACCACGCGACGGCGGCAGCGGCGGCGAGGACGAGCACGCCCCAGAGGAACGGGCCGGCGACGCGGTCGGCGGCGCGCAGCAGCGGCGGGCGATCGGTCATCGCCGTTCGCATCAGGGCGACGATGCCTTCGTAGCGCGTGTCGGCGCCGACGCGGTCGGCGCGCTGGACGACGGCGCCGCGCAGGTTGATGCTGCCGGCGATGGCTTCGTCGCCGCGCCGCTTGGCGACCGGGCGCGACTCGCCGGTGAGCAAGGCTTCGTCGGCCTCGGTCTCGCCTTCGAGCAGCACGCCGTCGGCGGGGAACGCTTCGCCGGCGAGGACGCGGACACGGTCGCCGCGCTGCAGGCGGTGGATCGCGATCAGGCTCGTCGTGCCGTCGTCGGCGAGGCGGCGCACGACGGCGGGCAGGCGCGCCAGCGCGCCCTCGAGCGAGGCGGCGACGCGGTTGCGCATCTTGAGCGCGAGGTAGCGTCCGCCGAGGAGGAAGCTGACGAACATCGTCAGCGAATCGAAGTACGGCTCGGCGCCGAAGACGCCGCCCGGCGCGAAGGTGGCGCCGCTGCTGACGATGAAGGTGAGGGCGATGCCGATCGAGACCGGCAGGTCCATGCCGATGCGGCGCCGGCGCAGGCCCTCCCAGGCATCGCGGAACATCGGCGCCGCGGAGAACACGACGACCGGGATGCTGAGCAGCCACGCCGCCCAGAGGAGGAGCGTGCGCAGGTCGGGGCTCAGCGTTCCGGGCGCCGCCAGGTAGAGGGGCGCCTGGTACATCATCACCTGCATCATGCCGAAGACGGCGACGAAGAGGCGCCAGAGAGCGGTGCGCTCCTCGGCCTTGCGCAGGGCGCGGGCGGGGGCGGCGGCATCGGGAACGGCTTCGTAGCCGGCCCGCTTCACGGCGGCGAGCAGGAGCGACAGGCGCGTCAGCGCCGGGTCCCAGACGACGCTCGCGCGCTGCGCCGCGTAGCTCGCGTTGGCTTCGAGCACGCCGGCCTCGGCGCCGAGCGCCCGTTCCACGGTGCCGGCGCAGCCGGCGCACCAGAGGCCTGCGAGGCGCAGGTGCGAGCGGCCGACGCGACGGCCGTCGGGCGCCTGCTCCCAGGTCGTGAAGCCGCTCGCGAGATCGGGGTCGTCGGCGATCGCCGCGGCGCGGGCCTCGGCATCGGCGCCGGGCGCCGGCACCGATGTCCGCGGAAGGAGGGCGATCGCCGTCATCGATGGCCCTGGATGATGAGAATGCGGGAAGCCGCCATGCGTGTCGTCGCTTGCGAAGGGCCGAATAATGGGGCGATCATGACGGCGCGCGCTTGATCCCTGTCAACGCCGACACGGCGCGCCGCGCGACACTTTGAAACGACCAGCCGAGGCCCCATGAAGATCCTGATTGCCGTCGACGGCAGCGCCTACACCAAGCGCATGCTCGCCTACCTCGCCGCCCACGACGAGTGGTTCGGCCCGAAACACAGCTACACCGTCATCCACGGCGTCCTCGCCGTCCCGCACCGCGCGGCCGCGTTCGTCGGCCAGAACGTGGTCCGCGAGTTCTACGAATCCGACGCCGAGCTCGTGTTCCACCCGATCCGCGCCTTCTTCGCGCAGCAAGGACTCGAGGCGACGTTCGTTCACAAGGTCGGCCACGTCGCCGAGTCGATCGCCGAACTCGCGGAGGATGGCAAGTTCGACCTCGTGGTGATGGGCTCTCGCGGCCACGGCGACATCGCCAACCTGGTGCTCGGTTCGGTCGCCACCAAGGTGTTGGCCAAGTGCTCGGTTCCCGTCCTCCTGATTCGCTGAGGCCGACACGCTCGTGGCCATCCGCTCGATCCTCCTCCACGTCGACGCGGCGCCGGCGAGCATCGCTCGCCTCGCGTTCGCCCACGCGCTCGCCGACCGGCACGGCGCCCGCGTGACGGCGCTCTACGGGGTTCGGCCGGACGCGGGCCGGGCCGCTTTCGCGTACTCGGCCGGCGCGGCGCTGCGCGCCATCGACGAGGACGGAATGCTGCACGCGCACGCGCGCGCCCAGCTGCGCGATCTGCTCGCCGAGCACGAGCCGGAATGCGTCTGGTGCGAAGTCGCCGGCGATTCGGTGCGCCACGGCTTTGTCGCCGAGGCGATGTACGCCGACCTGCTCGTTCTGGGCCCGCCCTCGCCGGTCGACGACGACGCCACGGCCCCGCACGGCTTCGTCGAGTCGGTGATCCTCGCGAGCGGCACGCCTGCGATCGTCGTGCCGCATCCGCATCGGCAGGAGACCATCGGCGAGCGCGTGCTGATCGCCTGGAACGGCTCCGCCGCCGCGGCGCGCGCGATGAAGGCGGCGCTGCCGATCCTGCAAGGCGCCGCGGAGGTCCACGTCGCGACCTGGATGCAACCGCCGCCGGTCGCGCCGTTCAGCCGTCTCGACGCCTGCGCCTGGCTGGAACGCCAGGGCATCGCGGCGCGAATGCACAGCGGCGACCCTGTGCCGAACGTCGCCGGCGCGCTCGCCACCCTCGCCGCCGAGTCGGGCGCCGACCTCGTCGTCATGGGCTGCTACGGCCACAGCCGTTTGCGCGAGCAGGTGTTCGGCGGCGTCACGCGCACCGCGCTGGCGAAGCTCGCCGTGCCGATCCTCATGGCGCACTGAGCGCGCGCCGCGGCTCGCCGTCAGCTCGCAGCGGGCGGCGGATTCAGGGGCAGGACGAGACGGATCGCATCGGCATCGGTGCCGGCGCGGTCGACGCTGAATCCCGCCGACAGCGCGAGATCGCGCATCGCCTGGTTCTCGTGCATGACGTAGCCGACCAGGCTTGCGGTGCCGCGGCCGGCGAGGTAGCCGATCATTTTCGCGAGCAGGAGGTGGCCGAGACCGCGTCCCTTCAGATCCGAGCGGACGACGATCGCGAACTCGGCCTCGACGTTGTCGGGATCCGCGCTCGCCCGCACGACGCCGAGCGTTTCCTCCTTGCCGCCGGCGCCGGGCCGCACGGCGATGAACGCCATCTCGCGCGAGTAGTCGATCTGGGTCAGCCGGGCGAGCTCGCTGCGCGGCAGCTCGCGACGTGTGTAGAAGAAGCGCAGGCGCACGTCGCCGGGCTCGATCTGCTCGATGAAGGCGAGGTGCTGTGCCTCGTCCTCGGGACGGATCGGCCGCACGAAGATCTTCTCGCCGTGCCAGTCGAAGGTCTCGCCCAGCTCGGCCGGATACGGCGCGATCGCGAAATGCGCCGCACCGGCGGGCCCGCGGCGATCGAGCCGCAGCCGCGCATCGAGGGCGAGCACGCCGTCGTGATCGGCCCAGAGCGGATTGATGTCGAGCTCGGCGAGCTCGGGCAGGTCGGCGAGCATCTGCGAGAGCGCGATCAGCACGTCGCAGATCGCGTCGAGCCGCGCCGGCGGATGGTCGCGGTAGCCGGCGAGCAGCTTGGCGACGCGGGTGCGCGAGACGAGCTCGGTGGCAAGAACCCGGTTCAGCGGCGGCAGCGCGATGGCGCGATCGGCGATCACCTCGACCGCCGTGCCGCCCTGGCCGAACATCAGGACCGGTCCGAACAACGGATCGACGCTCGCACCGACGATCAGCTCCTGGGCGAGCGGCCGGCGCACCATTTGCTGGACGCTGAAGCCTGTCAGCCGCGCCTGCGGCCGCGACTGGCCGATTCGCGTCAGCATCTGCTCGGCGGCGGCGCGAACCGCGGCTTCGTCGCGCAGGTCGAGGGCGACGCCGCCGACGTCCGACTTGTGGCTGATGTCCGGCGACAGGATCTTGAGCGCGACCGGATAGCCCAGCGCCTTCGCGGCGTGGGCTGCGGCCTGTGCCGAGGCGTCGACCGCCACCGTCTCGACCACCGGGATGCCGTAGGCACGCAGCACGGCCTTGGCGTCGACCTCGTCGAGCATGTCTCGGCCCTGGGCGAGCGCGCGGTCGACGACCGCGCGTGCGGCGGCGAGCTGGGGCGGGCCGTTCTCGCTCGCCGTGGGTGCCTCGAGCAACAACGCCTGATTGCGACGGTAGGTGCCGAGCATCGCGAACGCGCGCACCGCCTCCTCCGGCGTCTCGTAGTCGGCGGCGCCGGCGTCGACGAAGATCTGGCGCGCTTCGGCGACGGCGCGATCGCCGAGCCAGCATGCCATCACCCGTCCCGCGGCCGCGCGAACGATCGGCGCGCAGGCGCGCGCGATCTCGTCGCTGCGCACGATAGCCGTCGGCGCGTGCAGAAACAGGATCGCGCCGCAGTCGCGGTCGGCGAGCACCGTCTGCAGCGTCTCGGTGTAGCGGACGACCGGGGCGTCGCCGATGATGTCGATCGGGTTGCCATGCGACCAGGTCGGCGGCAGCCGGGCATCGAGCGCCGCGCGCGTCGCGGCGCCGAGCTCCGGCAGGGTGACGCCGGCGAGCGCGGCGGCGTCGGCCGCCATCACCCCGCCGCCGCCGCCGTTGGTCATCACGGTCAGCGTCTCGTCGCGGTTGGTGGCGAAGCGGGCGAGCGTCTCGGCCGCCATGAAGAGATCCTGCAGCGTGTCGACGCGCAGCATGCCGGCGCGGCGGATCGCCGCGTCGAAGACGATGTCGGAGCCGGCGAGCGCGCCGGTGTGCGAGGCCGCGGCCTTGAGGCCGTTGCCGGCGCGGCCCGCCTTGACGACGATCACCGGCTTGTTGCGCGCCGCCGCGCGCGCCGCCGACATGAACTTGCGCGGTTGCTCGATCGATTCCATGTACAGCAGGATCGATCGCGTATGCGAATCGCTGGCGAGGTGGTCGAGCAGGTCGCCGAAGTCGACGTCGGCTCGATCGCCGAGCGAGATCAGGGTCGAGAAGCCGATCCGGCGCGACTCGGCCCAGTCGAGCACGGCGGTGACGAGCGCGCCCGACTGCGAGACGAAGGCGAGGTCGCCGGCGAGCGCGTCGGTTTGCGCGAACGTGCCGTTCAGGCCGAGGCGCGGCGTCAGCAGGCCGATGCAGTTCGGGCCGAGGATGCGCAGCAGGTGAGGCCGGGCGGCGTCGAGCGTCGCCTGCCTGGCCGCGCCGTCGAGGCCGGCGGTCATGACGATGGCGGCGCGCGTGCCGAGGCGGCCGAATGCGTCGATCAACGCCGGCACCGTCGCGGGCGGCGTGCAGAGGATCGCCAGATCGGGAACCTGCGGCAGATCGGCGGGCCGGGGATAGCAGGTCGCGCCGTCGAGGCTGGCGTGCTTCGGGTTGACGGCGAAGATCGGCCCGGCGAAGCGGCTCGCGCGCAGATTGCGCCAGACCGTCGCGCCGACGCTGCCGGCGCGGTTCGAGGCGCCGACCAGCGCGATCGATGCCGGTTCGAGGAGGCGGTCGAGGTGGCGGACGCTCATGGTCGCGGCGACGACGGGTGCTGCGGGGCTGATGGCATGGGCGGCTTCACGTCATTCTGACGGTGCCGACGGCAACCGCCTGGGGCACCGCAGCGCTTGCAATCTAGCCGCAGGCGCGGTCGTGCTCTTTGCGCGAGATCAGAGGCCGGCGTCGGAACGGGGCGCGGGCTCTGCCTTCGCCTTGCAAAATGGGGGATGAACCGACGAGCACCGATCTCCCTCCCGTGACGGCGACCCACGATGCCATCGTGATCGGCGCCGGGGTGATCGGCGTCTCGATCGCCTACCACCTCGCCGCCTTCGGCGCCCGCAACGTCGTCGTCCTCGACCGCGGCCAGGTCGGCTCCGGGACCTCGTCGCAATCGAGCGGGATCCTGCGCACCCACTATTCGGTGCCGGAGAACGTCGAGCTGGCCCGGCGCTCTTGGCAGGTCTTCGATTCGTTCGCCGCGTACCTCGACGACGACGAGGCGTCGGCCGGCCTCGTCAAGTGCGGCTACCTGATCGCCGCGCCCGAAGGCGCGAAGCTGGCGCCGCTGCGCGCCGCGCTCATGGCCCAGGAATCCCAGGGCATTGCGGTGCAGGTGCTTTCCGCGCAGGAGGCGGCGCTGCGCCTGCCCCTCTGCCGCTTCGACGATGCGGCACTGATCGGCTTCGAGCCCGAAGCGGGCTTTGCCGATGCCTATCTCGTCGCGACCGGATTCGCGCGCGCGGCGCGGCGCCGTGGCGTGAAGATCGTCGAAGGCGTCGAGGTCGAGGGCCTGGTGTTCGAACGAGGCCGTGTCGCCGGCGTCGAGACCTCGCAGGGATGCTTCGCGGGCGCGACGGTCGTCAGCGCCCAGAACATCTGGGCCAGGGACATCGAGCGCTGGACCGGCATCGAGACGCCGGTTCGCGCTGAGCGGCACGGCGTCCTCGCGCTCGCGGGACCGGAGCCCTACACGTTTTCGATGCCGGTCTACAAGGATCTCGGTTCGCCCGGGATGCTCTACTGCCGCAGCTATGGCGGCACGCAGATGCTGGTGAGCGAGGGCGGGGCCGGCGAGACCCTGGCGGAGCCCGACAACCAGCAAGGCGACATCCCGATCGACGACGTGCTGCGCGTCGGCGCCCAGGTCGCCGAGCGCTTCCCTTCCTACGCGGCTGCCGGCTTGGCGTCGTCCTGGACGGGGGTCTACGACGTCACGCCCGACTGGAATCCGGTGCTCGGGCGCCTGCCCGACGTTCCCGGGCTCGTCGTCGCCTACGGATTTTCCGGGCACGGCTTCAAGCTGTCGCCCGCCGTCGGCCGCGTCCTCGCGCAGGAGGTGCTCGGCCTGCCGACCGACACCTCGCTCGCGCCCTACGCGCTGGAGCGGTTTCGCAGCGGCAGGCTACTGCGGGGCCGCTACGGCGCCGGTGCTGTCTCCTGAGGCGGCGGCGAAGAGGTAGCAGGCGACGCGACGGCCCGGCGCGACTTCCTGAAGCGCTGGCGCGATCACCTTGCACTGTTCCATGACGAAGGGACAGCGCGGGTGGAAGTGGCAGCCCGAAGGCGGATCGACCGGCGAGGGCGGCTCGCCTTCCTGCAGGTCGAGCGCGACCGCCTGCTCCGGATCCGGGATCGGCGACGTCGACTTGAGCAGCCGCGTATAGGGATGAAGCGGGTCTTCGAAAATGGTCGGCACCGGACCCTCCTCGACCAGCCGGCCGAGGTACATCACGGCGACGCGCTGGCAGAAGTGCCGCACCACGCCGAGGTCGTGCGAGATGAACACGAAGGCGAGCTTGCGCCGGTGCCGGAGCTCGTCGAGAAGCACCAGGATCTGCGCCTGGACGCTGACGTCGAGCGCCGACACCGGCTCGTCGGCGAAGATGAGGTCGGGCCCGAGCGCGAGCGCGCGGGCGATGCCGATGCGCTGGCGCTGGCCGCCCGAGAACTCGTGCGGATAGCGGCGCGCCGCCGAGGGCGGCAGACCCACCTCGTCGAGCAGGCGCAGGACGGCGCTCGTCACGTCGTTGCCGCGGGCGATGCCGTGCACCCGGATCGACTCGCCGAGCGCGTCGGCGATGCGCTGGCGCGGATCGAGCGCCGAGGCCGGATCCTGGAAGACGATCTGCAGCCGGCGCCGCAACGCGCGCAGCGCCGCGGCGCTCGCGGCGGCGACGTCGATGCCGTCGAAGCGCACGCTGCCGGCGTCGGGCGTGATGAGGCGCAGGCAGGCCCTCGCCACGGTCGACTTGCCGCAGCCCGATTCGCCGACGATGCCGAGCGCCTCGCCGCTGGCGACGTCGAACGAGACGCCGTCGAGGGCGCGCACCGAGACCGTCTTCGGGATCGGCCAGCCGCGCCTTTCCCGGAAGCTCTTGGTGAGGCCGCGCACCTCGAGCAAGGGCGCGATCATGGCGACCCCTTCACGGTGCCCGAACCCAGCAGCGCACGCCGTGCGCCGGCGCGGCGGCGAGCGGGATCAACGGCGGCAGCTCGGCGCACTTCTCGATCCGCAACGGGCAGCGCGACTGGAACCGGCATCCCGGAGGCAGGTCGGGCAGCGTCGGCACCTGCCCCGGGATCGGCGCCAGCGCCTCGGCCGACCGGTCGACACGCGGCATCGCCGCGAGCAGCGCCTCGCTGTACGGATGCGTCGGGCGACGGAAGAACTCCTTGACCGGCGCGCTTTCGACGACGTCGCCGCCGTACATCACGATCACGCGATCGGCCACCGCCGCGACGACACCCAGGTTGTGCGTGATCAGCAGGACGGCGAGGCCTTCCCGTCGTTGCAGGTCGGCGAGGAGCGCCAGCACCTGCGCCTGGATGGTGACGTCGAGCGCGGTCGTCGGCTCGTCGGCGATCAGCACCTTGGGCGCGCAGGCGAGGGCGATCGCGATCATGACGCGCTGGCGCATGCCGCCCGAGAACTGGTGCGCATAGGCATCGAGGCGCTGCGCCGCGGCCGGGATGCGCACGAGCTCCATCAGCTCGAGCGCGCGCCGGCGTGCCTGGCGCCGGCTCATGCCGCGATGCTCGACCAGCGACTCGGCGATCTGGAAGCCGACCGGCAGGACCGGATTCAGCGAGGTCATCGGCTCCTGGAAGATCATGCCGATCCGGTCGCCGCGCATCGCCTGCGCCTTCGCCTCGCTCGCTGCCGTCATGTCGGTGCCGTCGACCGTGATTCGCCCGCTCGAGACGCGGCCGACACCCTCGGGCAGCAGGCCCATGATGGACAGCGCGGTCAGGCTCTTGCCGCAACCGGACTCGCCGACGAGCGCGAGCGTCTCGCGCGGGTACACCTCGAAGCTGACGTCGCGGACCGCATCGAACCATTGGCGATCGATGCGGATCGACGTCGTCAGCCGCTCGACGACGAGCGACGGCCCGGCCGATCCGGGCTCGTGCGTCGCGTCGGTCGCCGCCTCGGCCGCGGCGCTCATTGCGGCGCCCTCGGGTCGCTGGCGTCGCGCAGGCCGTCGCCGATCAGGTTGAGCGCGATCATGATCGTCAGGAGGGCGAGGCTCGGGAAGATCGAGAGCCAGGACGCGTCGAGCAGGTTGTCGAAGCCGTCGCGGATGATGCCGCCCCAGGTCGCGGTCGGCGGCGGAACGCCCAGGCCGATGAAGGCGAGCGTCGACTCGGTGCGGATCGCCGCGGCAAACCAGAGCGAGCCCATGACGACGACGTCGTCCATGATGTTCGGCAGGATGTGAAGGAACATGATCCGTGGATTGCCGAAGCCGAGCGCCCGGCACGCGTCGACGAAGTCGCGCTCCTTCATGGCCAGCGTCGAGGCGCGCGCGACGCGGACGAAGGCAGGCACTGCCGTGATCGCGATCGCCAGGATCAGGTTGAACAGGCTCGCGCCGAGCACGGCGACCAGGATCAATCCCATGATGAGCTGCGGGAAGCTCAGCAGGACGTCGGTCGCCGACGTGATCAGGCGGTCGACGAGGCCACCGAAATAGCCCGAGACCACGCCGACGATCGTGCCGATGACGATGCCGGCGAGGGTCGCGAATGCGCCGACGAAGAGCGAGATGCGAGCGCCGTAGATCACCCGCGAAAGAACGTCGCGGCCGAAGGCATCGGTACCGAACAGGTGCTCGCCCGAAGGCGGCTCGAGCTTGAGGAGGACATTCTGGTCGTTGGGATCGAAAGGCGCGATCCACGGCGCGGCGAGGGCGATCAGGACCATCGTCACGGCGAGTGCGAGTCCGACGACAAGCCCGCCCGAGCGGGTCGCACGCTTCCACGCCGATGGCGGGGCGATCGCGACCGCTGCACTCATCCGGCCTTGACTCGCGGATCGACGAGACCATAGGTCAGGTCGGTGAGGATGTTGGCGACGACCACCGCAAGCGCCGTGACCACCATCAGCCCCTGCAGCAGGGTGTAGTCGCGCTGGTTCAACGCAGAGACGATGAGCTTGCCGAGGCCGGGACGGCTGAAGACGATCTCGGTCAGGACGGCGTTGCCGATGAGCACGCCGAGATAGAGGCCGATCACGGTGACGATCGGGATCAGGACGTTCCTCAGCGCATGGCGCCAGACGACGATGCGCCGCGGCAGGCCCTTCGCGCGCGCGGTGCGGACGTAGTCGTCGCTCAGCGCCTTGAGCATGCCGGAGCGCGTCACTCGGGTCACGTAGGCGACCATGATCAGGCCGAGATTGAGGGCGGGCAGGGCGAGCGCGCGCAAGCGCTGCAGCGGGTCGGTGCCCGTGACCGTCGAGATGACCGGAAACCAGCGCAGCTCGACCGCGAAGGCGATGAGCAGGAGGATTCCCGAGACGAACGCCGGAAACGACAGGCCGGCGAGCGAGACGATGCGCGCCAGCCAGTCGACGAAGCCGTCGCGCCGCTGCGCCGCGACCACCCCGAGCGGCACGCCGATCAGGCTGCCGATGACGAGCGCGGCGAGCGTGAGCTCGATCGTGTAGGGCAGGACGGCGGCGACGTCGGTCGTGATCGGCCGGTTGGTGACGAGCGAGCGGCCGAGATCGCCGCGCGCGATCTGGACCATGAAGTCCGCGTACTGGACGAGGAGCGGCTTGTTCAGTCCGAGCCGCTCGCGCAGCGCGGCGCGCGCCGCCGGGGTCGCCTGGTCGCCGAGGACAACGATGGTCGGATCGCCAGGCACCACCCGGACCAGGACGAACACCAGCGTCAACACCGCCCAGAGCGTCGGCAGGGCGAGCAGGAGCCGGTTGACGACGAAGCGCAGCATGGAGGCGCCGCGGCGGCCGGCCGGGAGCCGGTTACTTCTTCTTGGTCGTCAGCTCGGTGATCTGCGGCCCGAGATGGATGGCGTCGACCAGCTTGTAGCCGTAGTCGACGTTCGACTTGTGCGCCCAGACCTGGAGTTGCTCGAACAAGGGCACGGCGCAGACCTCTTCGAGGATCTTCCTCTGCGCCGTCGCCCAGAGCTCTTTCTGCTTGGCGAGGTCGGGCTCCGAGCGGGCGGCGTCGATCTCCTTGTCGGCGACCGCGCAGTGCGAGAAGTTCACCACCGCCGTCGGCGTGCCGACGATCGAGCGCGAGTGGAAGAACTGGGTCAGCGGCACGTCGGCAACGGGGAAGCGCGCCGCGGTGTAGTAGACCGCGCCGCTCAGGTCCTTCCTGATGTTGGCGTGGAAGGTCTGGTGGTCGACCGTCTCGAGCTGCAGGTCGATGCCGGCGAGCTTGAGCTGGGCCTGCAGGATCTGCGCGGTGTTGAGCATCGACGGCAGCGTCGACTGGATCGCCTTGACCGTGATGCCGTTCGGAAAGCCCGCTTCCTTCAGCAGCGCCCTGGCCTTGGCGACGTCGTAGGTCGCGAGCGGCGCCTTGGCGTCGGTGCCGAGGTAGCCGGCGGGTACCACCGAGACCGGGGGATCGGCGGTGAGGTCGCCCTTGAAGCTGACGATCTGCGCCCGGTTGATCGCATGCGCGATCGCCTGGCGGACGCGTTTGTCGTCGAGCGGCTTGACGGTCATGTTCAGGTGCAGCAGGCCGAGCTCGGCCGGGCGCAGCACGTCGACGATGACGCCGGGCTCCTTCTTGAAGCGCTCGGCCCATTTCTGGTCCTGGCGGCCGTAGACGATGTCGAGCTCGCCGGACGTGAAGGCGAGGTCGCGCGCCGAATCGGCCGGGATCAGGTGGTAGACGATTCGATCGATCTTGGGCGCGCCGCGAAAGTAGTCCTTGTTGGCGAGGAAGGTCACGCTCTCGTTCGGCTTGTAGGCCTCGAACTTGAAGGGGCCGGTGCCGATCGGGTTGAGGCGGAAGTTGTCGCCGAGCTTCTCGACGGCCTTCTTGCTGACGACGTTGCCGCCGTGATAGTTGGTGACCAGGCCGAGGAAGAACGGCACCGCCTGCTTCAGCTTGACGCGAACCGTCAGCGGGTCGATCGCCTCGACGGTGTCGATCGAAGCGTAGTCGGCGGAGAACGACGAGGTCTTCGAGTCGGCGGCGCGCTTGAGCGAGAAGACGACGTCGTCGGCCGTGAGCGTGCCGTAGTCGCCGTGGAACTTGACGCCCTTCCTCAGGTGGAAGGTCCAGGTCAGCTTGTCGGGCGTGCTCTCCCAGCGCTCGGCGAGATCGGGCTCGAGCGTCTCCAGGCTCGCCGAGCCCGGCTTGAAGCGGACGAGGCCGTTGTAGATCCACGAGGTCAGCGGCTTGTCCTGCGTCGTGGTCGCGCGATACGGATCGAGCTGGCTCACGTCGGCGGCCGACATGCCGACGTTGAGAGTCGTCTGGGCGCCCACGCCGGCGGTGCCAAGGAGAAGTGCCGCGGCGGCGGCGCACAGATGTCGCTTCATGCGGGATTTCCTCGAGGGCCGTGGCAACTGTCGCACCGGAAGCCGGCGCGAAGCATCATAGCCCGCGCCTGCAGCGCTGAAACCCGTGACTGCCGGGATTCATTGGCCGACGCCGGCCGTCGAAGGCAGCGTCTGCGTCGCGCCGGCGAAGCGCTCGATCGCGAACGGCGCGAGCGGCGAAGCCGAGCGTCCTTGCGTCAACAGCTCGGCGATGATCTCGCCGACGATCGGCCCGAGCTGGAAGCCGTGCCCTGAAAAGCCGAAGGCATGGACGAGGTTCGGCGTCGTCGCCGAAAAGCCGATCACCGGAATGCTGTCGGGCATCTCGCCGTCGATTCCGGCCCAGGTGCGGATGACGAGGCTGCCGGCGAGCGCCGGAACGAGGGCGAGCGCGCTTGTCATGGCGTCTAGCGAGGTTCCCGTCATCGGCCGCGAGCGGTTGCATTCCGTGTCGCCCCAGCCATCGCCGCCGCCGAGGATCGCGTTGCCGCGCGCGATCTGGCGCAGGTAGACGCCGCCACCGCACACGCCGATCGAGCGGTTGATGAAGAAAGGAAGCGGCTCGGTGACGAGCATGTTCGGCACCAGCGGTCGAAGCGGGACCTCTTCGCCGAAGCCGGCTGCGATGCGGCCCGCAGCGACGCCCGCGCAGTTGACCAGGAAGCGGCTCTGCACCTCGAGGCGATCGGTGCGAGTCTCGAACCCGTCGCCGCTGCGCGACGCCGAGATTGCTGCCGCGTGCTCGCGCACGTCGGTGCCGAGCCGGCGCGCCAGGCGCGCGAACGCGGGGCCGACCAGGCGCGGGTTCGCCTGCCCGTCCTCGGCGCAGAGAGAGGCGCCGACGACGTCGGGGCCGAGCCACGGATGCTCGGATCGAAGCGTGCTCGCGCCGAGCAGCTTCAGGCGTAGGCCGTGCTCCGCGGCGTCCTGGGCGTAACGCTCGAGCTGCGCCATGTCGGCGTCGGAGCGGGCGAGCTTGAGATGGCCGGTCGCCTGGAACTCGACGTCCTCGCCGAGCCGCTCGTCGAGCTCGTCCCAGAGCGGCCGCGCCCTGCGCGCCAGCGGCAGTTCCGCCAGGTGCCGCCCTTGCTGGCGCACGCCGCCGAAATTGACACCGCTCGCGCCGGCGCCGCAAAGGTTCTTCTCCAGGAGCACGACCGTCAGCCCCGCCTTGCGCAACGCGACCGCCGCGGCGCAGCCGGCGATCCCGCCGCCGACGATCGTGACGTCGACGCGCAGACGCTCGCTCATGGCGCGCTCGCCAGGATCGGTATCGGCTTGACCGGCGGCTGGCAACGCAGCCGGCCGACGCGCTCGATCTCGCCGTCGCCGGCGCGGGCGAGGAGCTCGGCCGCGGCCTCGCCGCAGAGCCGTCCCTGACATCGGCCCATGCCGATTCGGGTCAATGCCTTGACGCGATTCACCTCGTTCGCGCCCTTGTCGCGTGCCGCCTGCCGCAGCGCTCCGGCGGTGATGCCTTCGCAGCGGCAGACGACTTCGTCGTCGCCGATCGCGTCGACCAGGTGGCCGGGAAACGGATAGGCGGCGTCGAGCGCGCGGCGAAACCGTGCCTGGCGGGCGAGGGCGCGATCGAGCCGCGCCACCTCGTGCCGATCGACGCCCCGACCGAGGTCCTCGAGGAGGGCGAGCGCGGTGCGCCTGCCCTGCAACTCGGCGACGTCGGCGCCGCCGATGCGGGCGCCGTCGCCGGCGAGATAGATGCCGGCGACGCTCGATCGTCCTTCCGCGCTCCGCTCGGGAAGCCATTGGCGCGCGTCGGGAGCGAACGCGAAGCGACAGCCGGCGAGGTCGGCGAGCTGCGCTTCCACGCGCAGGCCGAACGACGCGCCGACCGCGTCGCAGGCGACGCGTCGCTCCTCGCCCGAGGGTTCGCGCCAAGCCAGCGCCTCGACGCGAGCGACGCCCTCGGCGCGAAGAGAGCGGACTCCGTAGCGAACGTCGAGTCCGCGCAGGCGGTTGCGCGCCGTGTACCAAAGGCCTTTCGCGAAGGTCGCGGGCGAGGTGCACAGGCCGCGAGCCTGCGCGCGCTTGGCGCCGAATGCGGTCGCATCGAGCGCCGCGACCACCTTCACGCCGGCCTTCGCGTACTGATGCGTGACGAGCGGCAGCAGCGGCCCGGCGCCGACGAAGGCGACGCGCCGCCCGATCGAGACGCCCTGCGCCTTCAGCGCGATCTGGGCACCGCCGAGGGTGAACACGCCGGGAAGCGTCCAGCCCGGAAACGGCAGCACGCGGTCGATGGCGCCGGTCGCGAGCACGAGGCGATCGAACCGCTGCTCGCCGTGGCCTTCGCGCGTCAGCACGTCGAGGCGGCCCGCGAAGACGTTCCAGACCAGGGTGCGCGGCCGGTGGTCGATTCGGCCTTGGCAGTCGGCGAGCACGCGGTGGATCGCCTCGGCCTTCTTCGCCTCGAAGCCGTAGATGCCGGACGAGCCGCGAGCGGTCGCGCCGGGAGGCTGGCGATAGATCTGCCCGCCCGGCCGCTCGGCTTCGTCGAAGAGGATCGGTTTCAGGCCGGCGTGAGCCAGCGCTTCGGCGCAGCGCATGCCGGCCGGGCCCGCGCCGACGATGACGACGATCGGCTCAGCCAGGGCCGCCCCCTTCGATGATCACCGCCATGCCAGGCTCGACCAGCGTCGAGCAGGCGCGCAGGCGCCGTCCGTCGGCGAGCCGCACCCAGCAATCCTGGCACGCCGCCATCAAGCAGAAGCCGGCGCGAAAACCGGTGCCGAACTCGAAGCGCCGCAGCGCTGCGCGGTGCAGAAGGATGGCGGTGATGAGCAGATCGCCTTCCTGCGCCCGGACCGGCTCGCCGTCGATCGTGAAAGCGACTTCGGCGCCGGCGCGATCGATCGCCCGCTGGAACAGCCCCGCCATCGTCGCCTTTCCGAGCCGCGCCGGCGCAGAGGACCTCGCCCGCATGGCGCCAACTATAGTTGCCGTGCCCTTCGCGATCGCGCTCACGATGAAAGTCGACACCGTCAATATCTACCTCGTCACGACGGGGAAGCTTCACCCTGTCGTCGTCGAGCTGGTGACGGACGAAGGCATCACCGGCATCGGCGAAGCGGCGATCGCCTACGGGCTCGGCGGCACGGCCGCCGCGGGAATGATCAAGGATCTCAGCGAGCGCATGATCGTCGGCAGGGACCCCTCGCGGATCGAGGCGCTCTGGTCGGAGATGTACGACCATTCGTTCTGGGCCAAGGGTGGCGGCGCCATCGTGTTCGCGGCGATCAGCGCGATCGAGCAGGCGCTCTGGGACATCAAGGGCAAGGCGCTCGGCGTTCCCGTCCACGAGTTGCTCGGCGGCAAGATGAAGGACAGGGTCCGCGTCTACGCCAACGGCTGGTATGGCGCCGCGCGCACGCCGGCGCAACTGGCGCAAGCGGCCGAACGGCCGCTGCGCGACGGCTACCGCGCGTTGAAGTGCTATCCGCTCGCCTCGCCCGACGAAAACGGCCTGCGCCACGTCAGCGCGCGCAGCGTCGACCGCGACTTCGCGAACCTGGCGTTCGAGAAGATCAAGGCGCTCCGCGCGGCGGTCGGCTCCGAAGTGGAACTGATGCTCGATCTGAGCGGCGGCCTCACCACCGCGGAAACGATCCGGCTCTGCCGCCGCTTCGAGGAGCTCGACATCGCCTGGATCGAAGAACCCGCCGATCCCTTCGACGTCGGCGCCCTGGCGAAGATCTCGGAGCACGTGAACATTCCGGTCGCCGTCGGCGAACGCCTTTACACGCGGCATGGATTCCGCAAGGTCTTCGAGGCGCAGGCGGCCGACATCGTCCAGCCGGATGTCGGCAACACCGGCGGCATCATGGAGGTCAAGAAGATCGCCGCGATGGCCGAGGCGTACAGCATGCGCGTCGCGCCCCACAACTGCGGCAGCTCCCTGTCGACCGCGGCCTCGCTTCAGGTCTCGGCGTGCATCGCCAATTTCATGACGCTGGAGATCTATCCTTATTTTCCGGAGCGGCCCGGCTACGTGCAGGTCCTCGAGAACCCGCCCGAGGAGCGGATCAAGGACGGCTTTCTCGAAGTGTCGCAAGCGCCGGGGCTCGGCGTCACGCTTTCGGGCGACCGCCTCCGACCTTTTCTCTGGGCGCAGTGCGCCGCGTCGAACTAGACGATCGGTCGCCGCCGACGCCAACGGCGTGAAGACGACCAGCCACGGCGTCCTGGTCCTCGACGCCGACGCCGAGCTGCTGCTGTGCCATGCCACCGGCGGCCGGCACTGGGACATTCCCAAGGGGATGGCGATGGCCGGCGAAACGAGCGCGCAGGCGGCGCTTCGAGAGGTGCGCGAAGAGTGCGGCCTGCGCCTCGATCCGCTTCGGTTTCACGACCTCGGCCGATTCGACTACCGCCCGGACAAGGACCTCTGGCTTCATGCCCTGCTGATCGAGCGCGTCGACCCGTCGCAGTGCGTCTGCTCGACCTTCTTCACCGATCGCCGGGGCCGGCTACGTCCCGAGATGGACGCGTTCCGCTGGGCTCGCTTCGACGAAGTTCCCGTGCTCTGCGCCCCCAACATGGCGCTCGTGCTGACCCGCAAGCTGTCGCTCCCCGACGTTCTCGCCCTCGCGCGCGGCGACGCCGCGATCAATCCTTCGGATGGTTGAGGAGCCACGCCAGCGCGAAGACACCGAGCGCGCCGATCCCGGCGACGGCAACGAGGCCGAGCAGCACATACCGCGCGAGTTCGAGCCAGGGCATGGCCGGCACCGGACTCGGTTCAGCGCGCCGTCGCGGCGATGCCGAGCGCGCGGTCGAGATTGCCGACGTTCAGGTAACCCATGACGTTTCCCCGCGGTTGACGGAGGGAACGCTAGCGCTGCCCGGCGCCGACACTCTTGACATGGCGCAAGGCGAATGGCGACGCTGCCCGCCGGCCTTGACGGACATCAAGAGGTCGCTTTCGCCGCTTCGCCAGACTGGCGTTGCACTTCGAGGGATCACCATGTACCAGCGCCTCCTCGTTCCCGTCGACGGCAGCCCGACCGCGATGCGCGGTCTCGACGAGGCGATCCGGCTGGCCCGGCTGTCGGGCGGCCGAATCCGCGTCGTCCACGTCCTCGACCAGTTGCAGTTCGCGTCCGGTTTCGAGTTCTGCACGGTCGACGTGCTCGGCCTGCTCCAGGAGGCCGGCGCGGCGATCGTCGGCGCGGCGAAGGCTCGGGTCGAGGCGAGCGGCGTGCCGGTCGAGGCGTACCTGTCGGAGACGCTCGCCGGCCGGGTCGCCGATGTCGTCGTCGAGCAGGCGCAGCAATGGGGCGCCGACCTGATCGTCATCGGCACGCACGGCCGGCGCGGCGTCCGCCGCCTGATGGTCGGCAGCGATGCCGAGCAGATCGTTCGCGCCGCGCGGGTTCCGGTGCTGCTCGTTCGCGCCGAGCCGGTCGAGACGGCGCTGCCGGCGATGGCGCGCGACGCGGCGACGCCGCCGGCGGCGATGGTCGCGCTCTGAGATCACGCCATGTTCGATGCGCGTCATCCGGACCAGCCGGTCGTCTCGATCGAGACGTCGGCACCGCTGCGCCTGCTGGCGCCGACGCTGCTCGCTCCCGAGGTCCTGGCCAAGGTCGGAGAGACGTTCAGCGTCGCGTTGTCGGCGCTCCAGGCGACGCTGGCCACGCTTGCGCCGCTGCCGCTCGATCCTCAGGCCGCGCTCGGCCGCAGCTTGGCCGAGGCGGCGCGCCTCGAGCAGCTCGGCATCTCGATCCAGGAGCTCGGCCGCATCCTGGCCGGCGGCTCGTCTCTGCCCTGCGAACGAATCGAGCTCGCCGCCGCTGCCCAGGCCGTGATCGCGCAATGGGCACCGCCGGCGCAACGCGAGCGCATCGCGCTCCTGCGCAACAGCGAGCCGATCGACGTCGACGTCAATGCCGCCGCGCTCGCCCAGCTGGTCGAGCTGGCGCTGACGTATGCGCTCGATGTCGGCAGCGGCGTCGAGGTGAGCTGCGCTGCCGGTGGCAGGGCGGCGCATCCGACGCTGATGATCCGCAGCCGCTGCGAACGTCTACCCGAAGAGACGATCCCCGAAGCACCTCTCGACAGCCTGCCGTGGCTGCTGTTCGTGCACCTCGCCCACGCCGTCGGCCTCGCGCCGCAACGCCTCGTCGAAGGGCCCGTCGTGATCTTGACCCTCGGCTTCCCGGCCGAGGCCGCCCAACCCGCCGAGATCGCTGCCATCGGCACCGCGAAGCCCCGGCCAGTCGTCGCCGGCGGCCGGCACGTGCTGCTCGTGGAGCCGCGCGAAGCGACGCGATTCGAGGCCCTGCGCCTGTTGCGCGGCGTCGGCATGGACGTCGATCCGGCGGCGACGCTGGCGCAGGCGATCGACAGCGTTCACCAGCGCGCGCCCGACATCATCGTCAGCGGCCTGAGCGGCGACGACAGGGCCTGCCGTGGACTGATCGACGCGGCGCGAGCCGCCCAACCCGGCCTTCGCGTCGTCGAGCTCGTCGATGACGACGACGCGTTCGCGTTCGCCGCCGGCGCCGACCGGCCGGCCCGGGTCGGTCGCCACGAGCTGGGGCGGACCCTGCTCGCCGCGATGGCGCAGGAGCTCGACGCCGCCTGGTGGCCGTGAGCGCGGTCCGGGGCCGACCCCTCGGCTCCCCTGATTCGCGTTCGGCGCGGTTGGAGTCCAATCGCGCGTCCGACTCCACGCCACGCCGACGCCTGCATGCACACCGACCTCCCCGCCATCGCCGGCGTTCCGATCGAATTCATCCTCTTTGCCGCCGTCCTCGCCGGCGTCGCGCTGTTGCATCACCACTCGTTGCGGGTCGCGCTGATCGGCCTCTTGGCCATCACGATCTACAAGATCGGCTTTTCTTCCTTCCACGGCATGCCCGGCGGCGCCGGCCTCGTCGCCCACCTGGCGAGCGAGTGGGTCCTGCTGATCAACCTGCTGCTGCTGATCATCGGCTTCGCGCTGCTCGCGCGGCATTTCGAGGAAAGCCGGGTGCCGCTCCTGCTGCCGAGCCTGCTGCCCGACGACTGGAAGGGCGGCTTCGCCATGCTCGTCGTCGTCTTCGTCCTGTCGAGCTTTCTCGACAACATCGCCGCGGCGATGATCGGCGGCACGATGGCGACCGCGCTCTACCGCGGCCGCGTCCACGTCGGCTTCCTCGCCGCGATCGTCGCCGCGTCGAACGGCGGCGGCTCGGGCAGCGTCGTCGGCGACACGACGACGACGATGATGTGGATCGCCGGCGTGCGGCCGGCGCAGGTCTTCGAGGCCTACCTCGCGGCCGTGCCGGCGCTGCTCTTCTTCGGCGTCGTCGCGGCGCGCCAGCAGCACGCCTTCCAGCCGATCCTGAAGGACGCGCCGGCCGGGATCACGGTCGACAAGGGGCGCCTCGGCGTCGTCGCCGCCATTCTCCTCGCGGCGATCGCGGCGAACGTGCTCGCCCAGTTCGAGCAGGGGGCCTGGCTCAACCAGCTGCCGGCGATCGGCCTGGCGGTGTGGGCGACGCTGCTGCTCTTCGCGCCTTCGGTGCGGCCCGACTGGAGCGTGCTGCCGTCGGCGACCCGCGGCGGCATCTTCCTCGTCAGCCTGGTGCTGTCGGCGTCGATGATGCCGATCGAGGCGCTACCCGCGGCGTCGTGGCACGTCGCCCTCGGCCTCGGCTTTGTCTCGGCGGTGTTCGACAACATCCCGCTCACCGCGCTCGCCTTGCGCCAAGGCGGCTACGACTGGGGCTTTCTCGCCTACGCGGTCGGCTTCGGCGGCTCGATGATCTGGTTCGGCTCGTCGGCAGGCGTCGCCCTCGCGAGCCAGTTCCCGCAAGCGCGTTCGGTGAAGGCCTGGGTCGCCGGCGGCTGGCACGTCGCCGTCGGCTACGTGCTCGGCTACTTCGTCCTGCTGTTCGTCCTCGGCTGGCATCCCGATCCGGCGCGATAGGGGCGGCGCGCAGAAGGCATCCGCCGCCGACATGAGGCTGATCGATTTTGCCGAGCGGTTGGTCCAGCCAGAGCAGATCAAATCGGCGGGCTATGGCGGGGCACTGGTCTATGTGTCCGAGTTACGGCCGGGCGCCACGTTCGATTTCAAGCCGGTCACCCGCGAGTATGCGGACGCACTGAACGCGGCAGGTCTTCATGTCGTCAGCTGCTACCAGTTCGGCAAACCCGGCTGGCCTACGCCGTCGGACTTCACCCGCGGGTATGACGGCGGCGTGGCAGACGCTCAGACAGCTCTGCGGCTGCACG
>JADGRJ010000398.1 GCA_017881025.1 Rhizobacter sp.
CGTCATGCCGCAGACCAAGGAGGCGATCGCCCACGCGCGCGCCGCCGGCGTGCCGATCGTCGTGGCGATGAACAAGATCGACAAGCCCGAGGCCAACGTCGAGAGGCTGAAGAGCGAGCTCGTCGCCGAGCAGGTCGTCCCGGAAGACTTCGGCGGCGATTCGCCGTTCGTCGCCGTCTCGGCCAAGACCGGTCAGGGAATCGACACGCTGCTCGAGCAGGTGCTGCTGCAGGCCGAAGTCCTCGAGCTGAAGGCGCCCAAGGATGCGATGGCCAAGGGCCTCGTCATCGAGGCCCAGCTCGACAAGGGCCGCGGCCCGGTCGCGACGGTGCTGGTGCAGAGCGGCACGCTCAAGCGCGGCGACATCGTCCTCGCGGGGTCGAGCTTCGGGCGCGTCCGCGCCATGCTCGACGAGGACGGCAAGCCGGTGAACGAGGCCGGCCCGTCGATCCCGGTCGAGATCCAGGGCATGACCGAAGTGCCGCAGGCCGGCGACGAGTTCATGGTCCTCGGCGACGAGCGCCGCGCGCGCGAGATCGCGACCTTCCGCCAGGGCAAGTACCGCGACGTCAAGCTCGCGCGCCGCCAGGCCGCGAACCTCGAGAACATGATGGACCAGATGGGGCAGGGCGCCAAGCAGACGCTCCCGCTCATCATCAAGGCCGACGTGCAGGGCTCGCAGGAAGCGCTCGCGCAATCGCTGCTGAAACTCTCGACCGACGAGGTCAAGGTGCAGATCGTCCACGCTGCGGTCGGCGGCATCAGCGAGAGCGACATCAACCTCGCGATCGCGTCGAAGGCCGTGATCGTCGGCTTCAACGTCCGCGCCGATGCCGGATCGCGGAAGCTCGCCGAGAACAACGGCGTCGACATCCGCTACTACAACATCATCTACGACGCGGTCGACGAGATCAAGGCGGCGATGACCGGCATGCTCGCGCCCGAGCAGCGCGAGGAGACGATCGGCACGGCCGAGATCCGGACGGTGTTCGTGGCGTCGAAGATCGGCACGGTCGCAGGCTCGATGGTCACGGCGGGCATCGTCCGCCGCGGCGCGCGCTTCCGCCTGCTGCGCGAGAACGTCGTCATCTACACCGGCGAGGTCGAGTCGGTGCGACGCATGAAGGACGACGTCCGCGAGGTCGCCGCCGGCTTCGAGTGCGGCATCAAGCTGAAGAACTACAACGACATCAAGGAAAGCGACCAGCTCGAGTTCTTCGAGGTCAAGGAAATCGCCCGAACGCTGTAGGCGCGCCGCCCGAGAGCCCGGCGGCCTGCATGCCGCCGGTCCTTTGGCAGGCGCCCGCCAGCGCGAAGGCGCTGCCGGACGTCCGGCCAAAGCCCCGCCCTCCAAAAGACGGCGGGGTTCTTGTTTGAGCCGAGCGAGGAGACCCCATGCGACACAAACCATCCATCCCCAACCGAGGCTTTCGCGTCGCCGACCAGATCCAGCGCGACGTCGCCGAGCTGATCCGCGACCTGAAGGATCCGCGCATCGGCATGGTGACGATCCACGCCGTCGAGGTGACGGCCGACTACGCCCACGCGACGGTGTTCTTCTCGGTCCTGATCGGCGATGCGGCGGAGTGCGAGCAGGCGCTCAACGAGGCGGCCGGCTTCATCCGCAACGGCCTCTTCAAGCGCCTGCAGATCCACACCGTGCCGACCCTGCACTTCAAGTTCGACCGCACGACCGAGCGCGCCGCCGAGCTCACCGCGCTGATCGCCAAGGCGAACTCGACGCGGGCGAAGGACGACTGACATCGTGGTGACGACGCGTGCGGGCGCGCGCCCGAGGATCGCCCGGCGCGCCGTCCACGGCGTCCTCCTGCTCGACAAGGACGCGGGCGTGTCGAGCAACGCGGCGCTGCAGCGCGCCAAGCGGCTTTATCGCGCCGAGAAGGCCGGCCACACCGGAACGCTCGACCCGCTCGCGAGCGGCCTCCTGCCGCTCTGCTTCGGCGCCGCGACCAAGTTCGCGCAGGCGAGCCTCGACGCCGACAAGCGCTACCTCGCAACCTTGCGCCTGGGCGTCACGACCACGACCGGCGACCTCGAAGGTGAGGTCGTCCGGACCGTCGCCGGCGTCGCCGTCGACCGCGAAGCGCTCGAGCTCGCGTGCGAGCGATTCGTCGGCGAGATCAATCAGGTGCCGCCGATGCATTCCGCGCTCAAGCGCGACGGCAAGCCGCTCTACGAATACGCGCGCGCCGGCATCGAGCTCGAGCGCGCGCCGCGGCGGGTGCAGATCCACGCCATCCGGGTCGTCGAGGGCCAGGGCGACCTCTGGACGATCGACGTCTCGTGCGGCAAGGGCACCTACATCCGCACCCTGGGCGAAGACATCGGCGCCGCGCTCGGCTGCGGCGCGCACCTCGCGGCGCTGCGTCGGACGGGCAGCGGCGCACTCGACCTCGGCGCGGCGGCGGGTTTCTCCGATCTCGACGATCTCGAGGAGGCCGCGCTCGACGCGCGCCTGCTGCCGGCCGATGCGCTCGTCGCCGCGCTGCCGCGCGTCGTGCTGTCGAACGAAGACGCCGGGCGCTTCCTCGCCGGCGTCCGGCGCCGGCTGCCGCTCGCCGATTCGCCGGCGGTTCGCGTCTACGGCCTCGACCCCGGCGCCTTCCTCGGCACCGGCCACGTCGCCGGCGGCGAGCTCATCGCCACCCGCCTGCTGAGCCCCGCCGAAGTCGGCGATCTCGTCGCCGCCAGGCGCCGGCCCCTGACCGTTTCCGAAAGCCTTTCCGCATGACCCGCCAGATCAGAAACATCGCCATCATCGCCCACGTCGACCACGGCAAGACGACGCTGGTCGACCAGCTGCTGCGCCAGAGCGGCACCTTCCGCGCCAAC
>JADGRJ010000399.1 GCA_017881025.1 Rhizobacter sp.
CGGCCAGCCGCCAGTTCAAGAGCGCGCCGCGCCTTCTGGCCAAGGCCAAGGGCATGCATTACTGGACGCCCGAAGGCCGCCAGGTGCTCGATGCGGTCGCCGGCCTGTGGTGCGTGAACGCCGGCCATGCGCGGCCGAAGATCGTCGAGGCGATTGCGGCGCAGGCCGCGGAGATGGACTTCGCGCCCCCCTTCAACATGGCGCACCCGAAGGCCTTCGAGCTCGCCGAGAAGCTGGTGGCGCTCGCGCCCGCCGGGCTCGACAAGGTGTTCTTCACGAACTCGGGCTCCGAGGCCGTCGACACCGCGCTCAAGATGGCGATCGCCTATCACCGCGCCCGCGGCGAAGGGCAGCGCACGCGGCTGATCGGTCGCGAGCGGGGCTACCACGGCGTGAATTTCGGCGGCATCTCGGTCGGCGGCATCGCCGGCAACCGCAAGAGCTTCGGCACCATGGTCGGCGGCGTCGACCACCTGCGCCACACCCACGACCTGAAGAAGAACGCGTTCTCGCGCGGCCTGCCCGAGCACGGCGCCGAGCTCGCCGACGACCTCGAGCGCATCGTCACCCTGCACGATGCATCGACGATCGCCGCCGTCATCGTCGAGCCGGTCGCCGGATCCACGGGCGTGCTGCTTCCGCCGAAGGGCTACCTCGAGCGGTTGCGCGCGATCTGCGACAAGCACGGCATCCTGCTGATCTTCGACGAGGTCATCACCGGTTTCGGCCGCCTCGGCTCTGCGTTCGCGGCGACGCACTTCAAGGTCACCCCCGACCTGATGACGGTCGCCAAGGGCATCACCAACGGCGCCGTGCCGATGGGCGCGGTGTTCGCCAAGGGCGCGATTCACGACATCTTCATGACCGGCCCGGAGCACGCGGTCGAGTTCCCGCACGGCTACACCTACTCCGCGCACCCGCTCGCCTGCGCGGCGGCGCTCGGCACGCTCGAGACCTACGCCGACGAAGGCCTGCTGACGCGCGGCGCGAAGATGGCGCCGGTGTTCGAGCACGCGCTCCACTCGCTGCGCGAGTCGCCGAACGTGATCGACATCAGGAACATCGGCCTGGTCGGCGGCATCGAGCTCGAGTCGATCCCGGGCAACCCCGGCAAGCGCGGGTTCGACATCTTCCGCGAGTGCTTCGAGCGCGGCGTCCTGATCCGCACGACCGGCGACATCATCGCCCTGTCGCCGCCGCTGATCGTCGAGGAATCGCACATCGACCAGGCGATCAGCACGATCGCCGACGTGCTGAAGACGCAGCGCTGAGCTCACCCTCCGGCGCCTTCGTGCGCGACGCCGACGGTCGTCGCGCGGCCGTCCCGCTTTGTGCCCGACAAGTGCCGATGAGCGCAGAAGCCTTCCTGCAGATCAAGAACATCGTCAAGGACTTCGACGGCCACCGCGCCGTCGACAACGTCTCGATCGACATCGCCAAGGGCGAGGTGTTCGCCCTCCTCGGCTCGTCGGGCTGCGGCAAGACGACGCTGCTGCGCATGCTTGCCGGCTTCGAGACGCCGACCTCCGGAACGATCACTCTGGACGGCCGCGACCTCGCCGACCTGCCGCCGTACGAGCGGCCGATGAACATGATGTTCCAGAGCTACGCGCTCTTCCCGCATCTTTCGGTGTTCGACAACATCGCCTTCGGCCTGCGTCGCGACCACCTGCCGAAGGACGAAGTCCGAACCCGCGTCGAGGCGATGCTGAAGCTGGTCCAGCTCGAGCCCTACGCGAAGCGCAAGCCCCACCAGCTCTCGGGCGGCCAGCAGCAGCGCGTCGCCCTGGCGCGGAGCCTCGCCAAGAAGCCGCAGCTGCTCCTCCTCGACGAGCCGCTCGGCGCGCTCGACAAGAAGCTGCGCGAGGAGACCCAGATCGAGCTCGCCAACATCGTCCACGACGTCGGCGTCACCTGCGTGATGGTCACGCACGACCAGGAAGAGGCGATGACGATGGCCTCGCGCATCGCCGTGATGAGCGAGGGCCGGTTCCTGCAGGTCGGCGCGCCGGCCGAGATCTACGAGACGCCGGCGAGCCGCTTCGTCGCCGACTTCATCGGCAACGTCAACCTGATGGACGGAACGCTGGTCGAGGACGAAGCCGACCACGTCGTCGTCGACTGCGGCGACATCCGCCATCGCGTCGGCCACGGCATCACCGGGACGCGCGGCATGGCGGTGACGGTGGCGCTCCGGCCGGAAAAGATTCGGCTCCGGCGCGACGGCCTGAAATCGACCGCCGTGCCGGAGGCCGGCATCAACCGCGCCCACGGCACGATCAAGGAGATCGCCTATTTCGGCAGCTTCACGGTCTATCACCTGCAGATGGCGAGCGGCCGCGTCCTCAAGATCAGCCAGAGCAACGTCGATCGCCAGCCGGGCGCGCCGCTGACCTGGGGCAACGCCGCCTGGGCGAGCTGGACCGACCTCGCCCAGGTGGTGCTGACGCAATGAAGGTCGGCTCCCGGCGCGGGCGTTTCGCCGTCATCGCGGTCCCGTACGCGTGGCTGCTCGTCTTCTTCCTCCTGCCCTTCCTCGTCGTCGCCCGGATCAGCGTCTCGGAGATGGAGGCGACGACGATCAAGGACATCGTCACCTGGAAGGACGGCGCCCTCGCCTTCAGCGCCAGGCTCGGCAACTACCTGCTGTTGGTGCAGGACGACCTGTACCTGCGCACCTACGTTTCGAGCCTCGTCTACGCCGCGGTCACCACTGTGCTCTGCCTGGCGATCGGCTATCCGTTCGCGTACTTCATGGCGCGCGCGCGTCGATCGCTGCAGCCGGCCCTGCTGATGCTCGTCATGCTGCCCTTCTGGACCTCGTTCCTGCTTCGCGTCTACGCCTGGAAAG
>JADGRJ010000400.1 GCA_017881025.1 Rhizobacter sp.
CTCGTTCAACGTCCTGCGCGTGACCAGCAGCGAGATCGTCGTCGAGCGGATGTCGTGGCGCGAGGACGCCGGCGCGTTCGGGCTGGCCGGGAAGGAGCGCTTCGTCCGCGACGGCGCGCGCTGGGTGGAGCGCTGACCGGTCGAGCGCTCAGCGCGCCGCTTCCTGGTCCTGCAGCAGCCGCCACATGACCTTGCCCGAGCCCGACTTCGGCAGGACGTCGACGAACTCGACGATCTTGGGCACCTTGTAGGCGGCCATGTTCTCGCGCGCCCAGGCGATGATGTCGTCGCCGCTGGTCTTGCCCTTCGCCTCGGCGCGCAGGACGACGATCGCCTTGACGGTCTCGCCGCGATAGGCGTCGCGCGCGGCGATGATGCAGGCCTCCTGCACCGCCGGATGCTTGTAGAGCAGCAGCTCGACCTCCGCCGGCCAGACCTTGAAGCCGCTCGCGTTGATCATCCGCTTGAGCCGGTCGGTGATGAAGAAGTAGCCCTCCTCGTCCATCCTGCCGAGGTCGCCGGTGCGAAAGAAGGTGCGCCCGTCGAACTCGACGAACGCCGCCTCCGTCGCCTCCGGATGGCGCCAGTAGCCGGTGAAGACCATCGGCCCGCGCGTGATGATCTCGCCGACTTCGCCGGGCGGCAGCTCCTCGAGCGTGAGCGGATCGACGACGCGCGAGTCGACGCCGAAGATCGGGATGCCCAGGCACTGCAGCTTGGCGCGCTCGGGCGGGTTGGCGTGGCTCGGCGCCGCGGTTTCGGTGAGGCCGTAGCCCTCGGCAAAGGTGAGGCCGAACTCGGCCTGCAGCCGCTCGGCGACGGCGAACGGCATCGCCGCGCCGCCGCCGCTGATGCTGCGCAGGCTCGACAGGTCGAAGCTCTTGTAGTTGGGGCTCGCGAAGAGGTCGATCACCATCGTCGGGATGCACACCCAGTGCGTGATGCGATGGTGCGAAATGAGCCGGCCGGCGAGCTCGCGATCCCAGCGCGGCATGAGGACGACGGTGGCGCCGGAGTAGACCGAGCCGAAGACGCTGTAGAGCATGCCGGTGATGTGGAACATCGGCACGACGCCGAGAACGACCGGCTCCGGGCCGCCGCCGTAGCTCCAGGCGCCGCCCACCGCGTTGTGCATCAGCGTGCGGTGGGTGTGCATGCAGCCCTTGGGCAGGCCGGTCGTTCCCGACGTGTACGGAAGCAGCGCGAGATCGTCGGGCTTCGCCTGGTGCGGCCCGGGCTGCAAGCCTTGTGCGATGGCGTCGGTCCAGCGCGTGCAGCCGTGCGGCAGAGGCGGATCGGCGCGCAGCCAGGCATCCATCGCCGCCGGCGGCGCATCGGCCTCGGCGATCGCGCCGGCCGGCATCGCGTCGACGTAGCGCGTCGCGACGATCGCGCGCACGCGCTCGCGCTCCGGCAGCGCCTGGTTGGCGGCGTCGACGATCGCCGCCAGGTCGGCGCTGCAGATCACGACCTTCGTGCCGGGATCGCTGATGTAGTGCTTGAACTCCTCGGCGCGGTTCATCGGATTGACCGGCACCACGACCGCGTTGGCGCGCAGCACGGCGTAGAGCGCGACCGGGAACTGCGGGCAGTTCTGCATGAACACCGCGACGCGGTCGCCGGCCTCGACGCCGGCCTTCTGCAGCCATCCGGCGAGCGCGAGCGCGTCGTCGCGCAGCTGCCGGTAACCGAGGGCGCGTCCGAAGAAGAGATAGGCGGCGCGATCGGGGAAGCGCGTCGCGGCGACCTCGAGGTTGAACCAGAGCGATGTCTCCGGGGCAATCACTGCGCGCGGCAGCCGCCTCGGCCAGACCGCGAAGTGCGGTCGATCGGCGGGAACCTCGAAATCGGATGGCGTCGCCACGGATGCTCCTGTCGCGGAAGAAGAGAGCACGGGTATAGCCGAGCGCCGATTCGCTTTCCACGGCACCTTCCCGGGGGAACTCGGCGCCGGCGCTGCTGCCGGGGCACTGATCGCGCAGAAAGACACAGGCGTCGCGCGCGCGGCGCGATCAGCCAGTCACTGGTTCTGGCGTGACGTCTTGCGCGCCAGGATGCCGATGCATTCCGGCGTCGAACGAAAGCGCGGTTCCTCGCACTTCTCGTCGAGGCAGACGGCCAGCGCGATGAAGCCGCGCTTGCCGCAGGCCTCGCGCACCGACTCCGGAGCGGCTTCGGCGATCGACGGGATCTGGCGCTGCGTGCCGGCGTACTCGCGCGGCGTCGCGGCCTGTGGGCGCGGCCGCTCGCTGTTCGTTGGCGGCGCGCCGGTGTTCGGGTAGTCGACCGGCCGCGTCGGATTGGCGCCCGTGGTTGTCGCCAGCGCGGGATCCTCACCGACGCGCGGCACGGGCTTGCCCGGCGGACGCACGCGTGCCGCGCTCGCCGCACCGCCGTCGGCAACGGGGGCGCGATCGGCGATCGAGGCGCGCGCCGACGTGTCGCCGGTGGCAGTGATCGGCGGCGTCGTCATCGGCGCCTTCGCGTCCTTGGCCGTCGTCGTGGCGGCAGGATCGGCCGCTTCGACGATCATCGGCGCCGCCGGCACCGGCGCACGAACGGCGGGCGACGTCGGCGCCGTGACGGCGAGGCTCGAAGCCGCCGCTGAGGCGGCGCTGGCCTGCTCGACCACGGCGGCGTCGCGTCGCCCGGAAAACTGCCACGCCGCGATCGCCGCGACGGCAACGAACAGACCGCCGCCCGCGAGCACGAGCCACGGGGTCGACCCGCCGCGGCGCGGCTTGACACCGGGTGCGGCCTGTGCGGCGGCGAGCGGCGCCGGTCGCGACATCGGCGGCACGGTGACGGCCGGGCGGCTGTGCAGACCCGACGCGCCCGGGGGCAGC
>JADGRJ010000401.1 GCA_017881025.1 Rhizobacter sp.
CAGGCGATCGTCTTCGCGCGCAAGCCCCGCCTGGCGACCGACAAGGGCCTCGTCGCCGCCAACTTCCTCGCCGAGGCCGAGCCGGCGAACGTCGCGATCCGGATCCAGGTCGACCGCCAGCGCTGGCTCGGCCGCAACCGCGACGCGAGCCATCCGCTCGCCGCCTTCGAAGAGCCGCCGGCGGTGCCCGAGGGCCGCGACGGCGCGACGCTCGACACCGGCCTCGATCCGGTCGCGGCGTTCGCGGTGCGGATGCAGATCGCTCCCAACGCCAAGGTGCGCCTCACCTTCTGCAACGCCGCCGCCGAGGACCCGGCGACGCTGCGCGCGGTGATCGACAAGTACCGCCAGCTCGGCAACATAGCGCGCGCTTCGCTGATGTCGGCGACGCTGACCGGCATCCGTCTGCGCGAGATGCGAATCAACGCCGAGAACTTCGCGGCGATCCAGACGCTGTCGACGGCGCTCTCGCTCTCGCTCGCGCGCACCCACCTGCGGCCTTCGGAGGCCGGCGACGTCTGTGACCGGCGCCTGCTCTGGCGCTTCGGCATCTCGGGCGACCGGCCGATCGTCCTCGTCTCGGCGGGAGTCGCCCAGGGCCTCGGCCTGCTGCGCTCGCTCGCCCAGGCGCTTCGCCTCTGGTCTTGGGGCGGCGTCGCCTGCGACCTGGTCGTCATCAACCACGAGCCGGCGTCGTACCTGATGACGCTCAGCCGCAGCATCGCCTCGCTCAAGGAAGCCCACGCGGCGGCGGTCGCGGCGCAGCCGGGAAGCGCCGACACCGGCTTTCACCTGCTCCAGTCGAGCGACCTGCACGCCGACGAGATCTCGACGTTGCGAGCGCTCGCGCGCGTTCGCCTCAACGCCGACGGCCGCCCGCTCGCCCACCACGTGCAGGAGCTCGTCGAGCTGCACGAGCGCTCGTTCCAGGAGCGCCAGGGAATCTCGGTGGTCGCGCTCGGCGGCGAGATGGGGACGATCGCCAGCGACGCCGATCGCCCGATCGGCGACTTCGCCCCCGCCGGCGGCGAGTTCCGCTTCGACGTCGGCGCGCTGTCGCGGCCGGCGCGGCCGTGGGTCAACGTCCTCGCCAACCCGGGCTTCGGCGCCCAGATCAGCGAGGCCGGCGGCGGCTACACCTGGGCCCTGAACAGCCGCCTCAACATGCTCACGCCCTGGTCGAACGACGCCGTCGCCGACCCGGCCGGCGAGTGGTTCGTGCTCCAGGACATGCGCACCCTGGAGGCGTGGAGCGTGACGCCGTCGGCGGCCGGCGAGGCCGAGTCGGAATACCGCATCGCGCACGGCCAGGGCTACAGCGTCATCAGCCACCGGCGCGGCGCGCTCGACACCAGCGTCACCTGGTGCGTCGACAGCGAGAGCGCGGTCAAGCAGGTGCGCGTGCGCCTCGTCAACCGCGGCCACCGGACGATGCAGCTGCGCCTGATCGGCGTCGCCGAGTGGATCCTCGGCGCCCAGCGCAGCGACCGCAGCAGCACGCACTCGCAAGCGGCGCGGGTGCGCGCAGCGCCGGGACACGACGACCTCGTCGAAGGCGACGACGAGCCGGTCGAAGGGCGCGCGACCGTGCTCCTCTGCACGCAGCGCGATCGCTCGGCCGGCTTCGGCGGCGGCACCGCCTTCTTCGCCCTCGCCGGCGACAGCGAGGACCTCGCCGAGTGGACCTGCGACCGGCGCGAGCTGTTCGACGCGCGCGGCCGCGCCATCGTCGCCGACCACTACGGGCAGGCAAGCGGCTGCGGCCTCGACCCGTGCGCCGTGCTCTCGACCCGGATCACGGTGCGCGCCGGCGACTCGATCGAACGCGTCTTCCTGCTCGGCTACGGCGCCAGCGAGCAGGCCGCGCTCGCGCTCGTCGAGCTGGCCGCGCTGGTGCCGCCTCTGCAGCGCTTGCAGCACGTTCGCGCGCGCTGGGACGAGGTGCTCGGCGCGACCGCCGTGCGCACGCCCGATCCGCTCTTCGACGCGCTCGTCAACCGCTGGCTGCTGTACCAGACCATCGCCTGCCGTCTCTGGGCGCGCGCCGGCTTCTACCAGGCCGGCGGCGCGTACGGCTTTCGCGACCAGCTGCAGGACGCGATGGCGCTCGCCTGGGCCGCGCCGACGCTGCTGCGCCAGCAGATCGTCCTGGCCGCGTCGCGCCAGTTCGCTGCCGGCGACGTCCAGCACTGGTGGCACGCGCCCACCGGCGCCGGCGTGCGAACCCATTTCTCCGACGACCTGCTCTGGCTGCCGTACGCCTGCGCGCACTACGTCGCCACCACCGGCGACGCCAGCGTGCTCGACGAGCGCGTGCCCTTCCTCGAAGGCGCGGCGATCCCGGACGGCGCCGAGGACGCCTACTACACGCCCGCCGTCAGCGAGGAGACGGCGAGCGTCTTCGAGCACGGCGCGCGCGCGATCGATCGCAGCCTCGGCGTCGGCGCGCACGGCCTGCCGCTGATGGGCACCGGCGACTGGAACGACGGCATGAACCGCGTCGGCCACCAAGGCCACGGCGAATCGGTGTGGCTCGCCTGGTTCCTGTGCGATCTCGTCGGCCGCTACGCGCCGATCGCCGAGCAGCGCGGCGAGCACGAGCGCGCGGCGCGCTGGCAGGAGGCCGCGCGCGGCTGGCGCGACGCGCTGCAGGCGGCGGGCTGGGACGGCGACTGGTACCGGCGCGCCTTCTTCGACGACGGCACCCCGCTCGGATCGGCCCTCAATGCCGAGTGCCGGATCGATTCGATCGCCCAGTCTTGGGCCGTCCTGTCAGGCGCAGCGAACCCCGCCCACGCAGCGCGCGCAATGGCAGCAGTCGAAGAACACCTCGTACG
>JADGRJ010000154.1 GCA_017881025.1 Rhizobacter sp.
GTTCCTGCGCATGGCCAAGCGCCGTCGTCTCTCGGACCCACGCGACGTCGGCGAGGTGCTCGCCGACGGCCACAGCTCCGGCGATCGGCGCCTCATGTCCTTCCTGCAGCAGGTGAGCGTGCGCACGCGCGTGTACTCGGGCGCCGAGGAGTTCGTCGCCGAGCTGCACGCGCGCTGGCTGGCGCGCGCGTCGGCGCGGCCGGGCTGGCAGGGGCAGGCAGCGACCCAGGAACGGCAGCTCGCGACGGTGCTCTTCGCCGACATCGTCGGCTCGACGGAGCGCGCCGCGCGGATGGGCGATCGCGCCTGGCAAGAGCTGCTGCAGCGCTTCGTGGCGATGGCGCGCACGACGATCGCAGCGCACCGCGGCCACCTCGTCGACACCGCGGGCGACGGCGTCTTCGCCACCTTCGACGGCCCGGCGCGCGCCGTGCAGTGCGGCGTGGCGCTCGCGCGCGATGCCGGCTCGCTCGGCGTCGAGATCCGCGCGGGGCTGCACACCGGCGAGATCGAAGCCAGCGGCGACAAGGTCGCCGGCATCGCGGTGCACATCGGCGCGCGCGTGATGAGCCTGGCCGCCGCGGGCGAGGTGCTGGTGTCGGGGACGGTGAAGGACCTCACCGCCGGCGCCGGCCTCGACTTCGAGGCGCGTGGGGCCCACGTGCTGAAGGGCGTGCCGGGGGAGTGGGTGCTGTACCGGGTGGTCGGGAGCTGACGACCACCGCAATGCCATGCCGAGAATGCTTCGCGGTCTGAACGATTCACCCAACCCATGGATCTCGAACTTCAATCCAAACGCGCCCTCGTCACCGGCGGCAGTCGCGGCATCGGCAAGGCGATCGCGCGCGGCCTCGCGCTCGAAGGCGCCTCGGTCGCGATCCTCGCGCGCGACGCGGAGCGGCTCGCCGCCACCGCCGCCGAGATCGTCAACGAGACCGGCGCGAAGGTGGTTCCCGTGGTGGCCGACACCACCGACGACGCGCAGGTCGAGCGCGCGGTGGCCGAGGCGGTGGCCGCGCTCGGCGGCGGCATCGACATCCTCGTCAACGCCGCGGCCGAGCCGGGCGGCTACGCGGCGCCGCCGAAGCTCGCCGAGATCGACGCCGCGCACTTGCAGCGCGAGATCGACGTCAAGGTCATGGGCTACCTGCGCTGCGCGCGCGCCGTTGCGCCCTACATGCAGGCGCAGCGCTGGGGCCGCATCGTCAACCTCAGCGGCCTGGCCGCGCGCCAGACCGGCAACACCGTCGGCAGCATCCGCAACGTCGCGGTCGCGGCGATGACCAAGAACCTCGCCGACGAGCTCGGCCCCTCGGGCATCAACGTCACCGTCGTCCATCCCGGCCTGACGCGCACCGAGCGCACGGCCGCGCTGGTGCAGGCGCGCGCGCTCGCCGCTGGCACGAGCGAGGAGGCGGTCAGGAAGCAGATGGCCGAAGGCAACTCGATCCGCCATCTCGTCGACGCCGCCGAGGTGGCGAACGTCGTCGTCTTCCTCTGCTCGCCGAAGTCGGTGGCGATCAACGGCGATGCCATCGCCGCCGGCGGCGGCGCGCCGCGCGGCATCCACTACTGAGTAACCGTCTTTCGAGTCAAGTGCCGTGAAGCGATTTGTTCCAGGGTTTGTTGGTTTTGACCATGGCATTGAGGATGGTGACGAGCTTGCGCATGCAGGCGATGAGTGCGACCTTGGGCAGCTTGCCGGCGCCCAGGAGTCGTTCATAGAAGGTCTTGATGGCAGGGTTGTGCCTGGTGGCGGTGAGCGTGGCCATGTAGAGCACGCGGCGAATCTCGAAGCGTCCGCCCTGCACTCGTCGTCGCCCCTTCGTGTTGCCGGAGTCGTTGGCCATCGGCGCCACGCCCACCAAGGCTGCGATCTCGCGGCGGTTGAGCTTGCCGAGCTCGGGCAGCTCGGCAATCAGGGTGGCACTGGCGACCGGGCCGATGCCGCTGGCCGAGCGCAGCAGCTTGTCCAACTCGGCGTAGTGCGCCTGGACGTGGCCGACCATCTGCCCTTCCACCTCGTCGAGTTGCTTGCGGATCGCCTCGATCATGGCCTCGATGCTCGGGCGAACGACGGCAATGGCCAGTTGCAGCCGTTGGCGCTCCGACAGCATCATCGTCACGAGCTGGCGCCTTCGGGTCACCATCGCCGCCAGCGTCTGCTGCTGGGCGTCGGCCAGAGGGCGGATGAAGCTGGCCAGGTCATCGCGGCGCGCCAGCGTCGCCGCGAACTCGGCCAGCATGCGAGCGTCGATGCGGTCGGTCTTGGCCAGCTGGCCCATGGACTTGGCGAAGTCGCGTGCCTGGCGCGGGTTGACCACCGCCACGGGCAAGCCGACAGCCTGCAGCGCGCAGGCCAGCGCCGCCTCGTAGCCGCCGGTGGCCTCCATCACCACCAGCGTCACGCCCAGCGGCTTCAAGGCCGCCGCCAGCACCGAGTGAGCCTCGGGCTCGTTGTCGAACCGCTGGGCCTCGAGCTCGGCACCCAGCACCCAGACATCGACGTGCGCCTTGGCCACGTCGATGCCCACTACCACTGAGGAAGCAGACATGGTCTTCAGATCCCTTGCTTGTGAATGCGCTGTCGGTCAAGCCGCAGCGCGTAACCGTTCGGGCTTCAGGAAGACCAGCGCGGCATCCGTGCGCAATCAACTCAGTAACGGGCTTCAATGCCCAAGCGCGTACCAGGCTGCACGGTCCGGTCTGGCCACCTCATCGGCGGTCAAACTCTACCGCGCTGGTCCGGGCTGAAACATACAAGCGCCTGGGAGCGACGCCGCGGGATCGCTCAGGTGCCGCCGCTCTTGGGCTCCAGGCGAAACGCGACCTTGAGCGTCACCTGGTAGTGCGCGACCTTGCCGTCGACGAGGTGACCGCGCGTCTGGACGACCTCGAACCAGTCGAGGTGGCGCAGCGACGACGACGCCGTCTTGACCGCATTGCGGATGGCGTCGTCGGTCCCCGTCGTCGACGAGCCCACGATCTCGACCATCTTGTAGACGTGATTGCCCATGTTGCTCCCGCGGACGCGGTGTGAAGAACGAAAGTGTGCGCCGCTCGAGCGCCGCTAGTTGAGCACCTTGCTGGCGCGCAGAAGCAACCCCTCCGGAATCTTCAACTGGATCGCTCTTGCAGTCCGCTGGTTGACGACCAGATCGAAGGCGGTCACCTGATCGATCGGCAGCTCCGCTGGCCGGATGCCGCCCAGCGCCCGGGCCACGTAGTCCGCGCTCTTGCGGGCGACGGCCAGGGGATCCGGCGAGTAGTTGAAGAGGAAGCCCGCTTCCGGTTCGCCGATCGAGGGCAGGCGCCTGCGGATGAGCAGATCGGCGATCTCCTGCAACCGGGGCCGCAGAAACGACGCGTTGCCGATGACGACCGCGTCGACGCCGGGGACGAGGCGATCGAGGGCAGGCTCGACCTCGCCGAAGGAGGTCACGTCGACATACTCGTACTTCAGGCCGAGATGGCCGGCCGCCTTCTGCGTGGCGGCATTCCACTGCGCGAACCAGGGTCGCGATCGCGTGCTTGCCGAATCGATCTCGACGACGCGGGCGAGCGTGCCCACCACCTCCTTCAGGAACTGGAGGCTCTTCGGGAAGGTCTCGAAGCTCGAGATCGAGCTGCCGGTGACGTTGCCGCCGGGCCGCGACAAGCTGGCGACCAGTCCCTGGCCGACCGGGTCCCCGGAGCTGAAGAAGACGATCGGGATGGTGGTGGTCGCCTTCTTCGCGGCGAGCGCGCTCAGCGTGCCGTGCGCCGCGTAGATGACATCCACCTTGAGCGCTGCCAGCTCGGTGGCGAATCTCCGGACCTCCTCGGGCCGATCCTCGGTGCCGAACCTGCGCTCGAACACGAGGTTGCGACCCTCGTCATAGCCGAGTCGGGCGAGCTCTGCGACGAACTCGCGCCACGACGTCGCATTCAAATCCGGATCGGGGTCGAGAACACCGACGCGGTGCACCTTGACCTGGCTTGCCGCGCGGACGACGCCTGGAGACACAGGCAGCATGCCCGCGATCGCAGCGGCGATGCAGGCACGGCGGTCGAATCCCTGGCGCGGCGCGCTCACGGCGGACGGTCGGCGTCGGGCATCGACGGAATTGTGGCATCGAACAGAACGTGAGCTCAGGCGAGCAAGGCCTTCAGCCTGGCGCTGCTGAAGGGAACGCTGCGCAGGCGCACTCCGGTCGCGTCGAACACCGCGTTGGCCAGCGCCGCGGGCACCGGGCTCGACGCGGCTTCGCCGGCGCCCAGGGGCGGCAGGTCGGGACGGTCGACGAGCTCGATCTCGAGTCGCGGCACGGCAGGAAACCGGAGCAGCCGATAGCTCGACCAGTCGACGCTCGTGACGCGCGAGCGATCGAAGGTGGTCTCCTCGTACAAGGTTCGCGACAGCGTCTGCAGGATGTTGCCTTCCACCTGCGCGCGCACGGCGTCGGGGTTGATCATCAGGCCGCAATCGTGGGCGCAGCAGACCCGGCGCACGAAGATCTCGCCCGTGCCGCGCTCGACCTCGACCTCCATGGCGACGGCGACGTAGGTCTCGCTGTTCTTGTAGTGGATGTACGCCATGCCGCGCCCGGCGGCGATGCCGGCGCGGCTCGCGCCGGCGGGCGACGGCCGCGCCTGCCAGCCGATCATCCGCGCCATCCGGCGCATCACCTCGGCGCCGCGCGGATCGGCGAGATCGCGAAGGCGAAACGCGAGCGGGTCGATCCTCGCCTTGGCGGCGAGCTCGTCGACGAAGCTCTCGACCGCGAAGCAGTTCGCGACCTTGCCCGGCGCCCGGATGTTCGAGGGGCGAAGCGGTGCCGGGCCGAGCCAGTGCGCCGCCACCTTCACCGCGTTGGCGGGGTAGGGCGGATCGCCGTTCTGCGACACCAGCCCGACGGATTGCCCCACGGGTTGACGCATGCCGGCGGCGAGCGGCGCCAGCAGCGGCACCCACTCGAGGTTCGCCGTCGCGCGCGGCACCCACATGTCGGTCTGCCAGGCATCGATGCGACCGTCGGGCATCTGCGTCGCCTTCAGTTCGAGCAGCTGGGGCGGTCCCTTGGGATCCCAGCCCAGCTCGTCTTCGCGGCTCCACTGCACCCGCACCGGCTGGCCGACGGCCTTCGAGAGCAGCACCGCATCCGCGGCGGCATCGTCGTGACCGTTCATGCCGTAGCAGCCGGCGCCGTCGAGGTAGACGACGCGAAGCTTGTCGCGCGGCAGATCGACGAGCGCCGCGAAGGTGTTGAGGAAGCGATGGCTCGCCTGCGACGCCGTCCACACCGTGCCGCCGTCGGCGCGAACGTCGGCGACGGCGCACGACGGGCCGATCGAGCCGTGCGACTGGATCGGCCACGAGTAGGTCGCGCGAAGCGCATCGGCGCTGTCGCCCAGCGCGGTGATTCGCTGCGCGTCGCCCTTGCTGGTGATCGTCTCTTCGGCGACGAACGGGCCGGCGCGCGCCCAGTCGACGAGCGCCTCGTGGCCGATCAGCGTGGCGCTGTCGCTCCATCGCACCTCGAGCTCGCGCGCCGCGCGCACCGTGGCCCACTCGTCGGCGCTGACGACGCCGACGAAGTCGGCGATCCGCACGACGCGAACGCCGGGCAGCCCGGCGACCGAAGACGCGTCGACGGACACGACCTGCGCACCGACCGCCGGCGGCCGCAGGACGCGGCCGTGCAGCATCCCGGGAACGACGTGGTCGTGCACGTAGACATGGCGACCGGTGACCTTGGCGGGAAGGTCGGGCCGCGGCAGCGACTTGCCGACGAGCACGTACTGCGAAGGACGCTTCAACGGCGCCTTCGGGTTCATCTTGACGTCGAAGCGGCGTCCGCCGACGAGCGCGGTGACGGCGATCGTGCGGCCGCCTGCCGCGCGCACTTCGCCGCCGGCGAGGGTGAGCTCGCCGACCGGCGCCTGCAGCCGCTCGGCCGCCATTGCGAGCAACGCCTCGCGCGCCGTCGCCGCGGCCTGGCGCAGCTCGACGCCGCCGCGCATGATGCCGCTGCTTCCCGCCGTCGGCCCCTGGTTCGGCGTCAGGGTGGTGTCGCCTTCGACGAGCTCGATTCGATCGACGCCGATGCCGAGCTCCTCGCCGACCATCTGGCGCATGGCGATCCGGTGCCCGGTGCCGAGATCGACCTTGCCGGAGTGGACGACGACCGTGCCGTCGCTGCGAATCGCGAGGAACGAATCGACTTCGTCGAGCGGAAGACCGCGCGGCGCGTTGGCGGACGCTGCGGCCGACTGGCCACGTGCCGGCCCGGCGGGCGCGAGACAGAAGCCGACGACCAGGGCGCCGGCTTCGAGCAACGCGCGCCGGGTCAGGGTCGCGGAGGCGGGCGAATCACCATGTGGGCGGGCCATGACGGTCACGCCTTCGCTGCGTCGGCCGCACGTTGCACCGCGCGCAGGACGCGGTCGTGCGAGCCGCAACGGCACAGGTTGCCGGCGAGCGCCTGCTGCGCCTGCTCGCGCGTCGGCCGGGGGATGCGGCGCAGCAGCGCGACCGTGCTCATCACCATGCCGTTGGTGCAGTAGCCGCACTGCGCCGCCTGCTCGGCGATGAACGCGGCCTGCACCGGATGCGGCCGCTCTGGCGAGCCGAGCCCTTCGGCGGTGACGATGCGCCGGCCGGCGGCATCCCTGACGCGGACCGTGCACGAGCGCACCGGCGCATCGTCGAGCAGCACCGTGCACGCGCCGCACTGGCCGAGGCCGCAGCCGAACTTGGCGGCGTGCAAGCCGAGGTCGTTGCGCAGCGCGTAGAGCAACGGCATCTCCGGATCCCAGGCGTCGACGGCCTTGGCGGCGCCGTTGACGATCAGCGTGACAGTTGGCATGCAGACCTCTTCAATGCGGCGATCCGATCAGGATCCTCACGATTCATTCGACCTTGACCTTGGCACTCTTGACCAGATTGACCCAGAACTTCCCGTCCTCCACCAGGAAGCCGGCGAACTGCTCCGGCGACGCCGAGAGGGACACCTCGGTTCCCTCGCGCGCCAGCGCCGCCTTGACCGATGGCTGCTGCATGGCGGCGAGCGTGGCGTCGTAGATCTTCTTCACGATCGCCGGTGGCGTGCCGGCGGGAACGAACATGCCGTACCAGAACTCCAGGTTGTAGTCCGGCAATCCTGCCTCCTTCATGCCCGGCAAGTCGGGCACGAGGGGCGAACGCTCGCGCGTGCTGACGGCGAGCGCGCGCAGCCTCCCGCCGCTCGCCTGCGGCAGCACCGAGGGCGAGGTCCCGAAGGTCACCTGCGTGTCGCCGGCGATCACCGACTGGATCGCCAGCGCACCGCCGCGATACGGCACGTGCGTCATCTGCGCATCCGTCAGCTGCATGAAGAGGGCGGCCCCCAGGTGCGGCGCCGAGCCGTTGCCCGAGGTCGAGTAGTTGAGCTTGCCGGGATCCTTCCGGGCGACCGCGATCAATTCCGGCACCGAGCGGATTCCCGTCGCGGGATTGACCGCGAGCACCAGCGGCGACGTCGTCATCTTCGTGACGGGCGCGAGATCGGCGGGCGTGTACGACAGCTTCGGATTGAGCGCCGGGTTCACCGAGATGCTGCTCGGGCTCGCGATCAGCAGCGTGTAGCCGTCGGCCGGCGCCTTGGCGACGATGTCCGCGGCGATGCTCGAGCCATTGCCGGGCTTGTTGTCGACCACCACCGGCTGACCGAGCGCCTTGGCGAAGGCATCGCTCATCGAGCGGGCGACGAAGTCGGCCGCTCCGGCGGGCGCGAAACCGATCACCAGCCGGATCGGCTTGCTGGGGTAGGCCGCAGGCTGCGACCAGGCCGTGCCGGCGAAGACGGCCAGCGCCAGCGCCAGGGCAGGATTCGTTCTTCTCACCGGCGTGTCTCCGTTGCGAGCGAGGTCAGGATGCCACCGGCATGCGCACGACGATCTTTCCGACATGAGCGCCGTCTTCCATGCGCGCCTTGGCCTCCGGCAGGCGCGCGAAGTCCATCACCTGGTCGATGCAGGGCTGGATTCGGCCCGCTGCGATCAGAGGCAGGACCTCCGCGACGAAGCGCGGCACGGCAGCCGCCCGCTGCTCCTTGGTGCGCAGCTTGTTGGAGACGCCGAACACGGTCAGGCGCCTGGCGTGCAAGGCCTCGAGGTCGATCTCGGCGTGCACCACGCCGTCGACATATCCGACCGTGGCGAGACGCCCCTCGAAGGCGAGCGCGCGAATGTTCTCCGCGAACACCGAGCCCCCCACCGTGTTGACGACGAGGTCCGCGCCGTGCTGGCCCGTCGCCGCCATGACGGCGAGGGCGAAGTCGGGCTTGCGGGTGCACAGGGCGACGTCGAGGCCGAGCGGCGCAAGCGCCGCCAGTTTCTCGGCCGAGCCCGACGTGCCGATGACGCGCGCGCCGAGCGCCTTGCCGAGCTGCAGCGACGCCACGCCGACGCCCGACGACACGCCGTTGACGAGCAGCCATTCGCCCGGCTCGAGCCGACCCTGCAGCACGAGCATGTCGAAGGAGACGAGGAAGGTCAGCGGAATGCTCGCGGCCTGTTCCCACGAGAGGCCGGCGGGCACCGCCATCGCTTCCGCCGCCTCCATCAGCGCGTACTCGGAGAACGCGCCCGCGCAGCGGCCCATGACGCGGTCTCCGGGATGAAAGCCCGTGACCTCGGCGCCGACGACGACGACCTCGCCCGCGCCTTCGCCGCCGATCGCCTTCCAGCTGCCGGGCTTGCCGTGCAGGCCGTGGCCGAGCAGGAATTCGCCCCGGTTCAGCGCGGCGGCGTGCATTCGCACCAGCAACTGCCGCGCGCCCGCAGACGGCAAAGGACTGTCGCGCAACTCCAGCGTGGTGGCCGAGTCGGTCATCTGCATCCAGTAGGACTGCATCGTGATTTTCTCGTGGGTAGGTGGTGGGAGCCAGGCGCCGCGACCGAGGCTGGGGGAGTATGCGCGAGGGGCCTGCTTCGCGCGCTCCTGCGATGACGCAGCTCAGTCCGCGCCGTCCTCTTGAGGTACACGGCGGGGTCCCCACATCGCAAGGTCGACCCGAATGGCAGGAGCTGCGCCGATGTGGAAACGTCTGACCGTCCTCTGGACCGTGCTTCGCGGCGACGCGCGCCGCCTCTGGTTCGCTGTGCGCCATCCCGCGGCGCCGGCGTGGCTGAAGCTGGGCACCGCGCTCATCGTCGTGTACGTCGTCTCGCCCATCGACCTGGTGCCCGACGTGCTGCCGGTGATCGGCGTCGTCGACGACCTGATCATCGTCCCGCTCGCCATCCGGTGGCTGCTGAACCGGCTGCCGCCCGAGATCGCCGCCGCGGCGAGGCACGCGCCGAGCCCCGGTCGCGGCGCGGCGCGCTGAAGCCGTCCCCAGTCGCTCGGCGGCACCGGCGCGCGGCCGGACACCATTGCAATCAGCCCAGCTTCTTTACGCCGCGTTGACGCGCCGGCGAGTACTCGGCAGAGACCTCGCGCGTTGTATGTCGACGTGAAGCGCTGCGGGATCTCTCGCAGGGCGCGATTCAAGGAGCAACGCATGAACGCCAAGAAGCTCGCCATCGTCTCGGTGGCATTCGCCGGACTGCTCGCCGCGGCATCGGTCGACGCGCGCGGTCGCGACGACGTCCAGTTCTCGGTCACGATCGGCAGCCCGGTCTGGTCGGTGCAGCCGGTGCCGGTCTACGGCCCGGCGCGGGT
>JADGRJ010000402.1 GCA_017881025.1 Rhizobacter sp.
GTGCCTGCGCCAAGCGATTTCAGCCCTCGCCAGATACGTGTTCGTGCCGTTGCATTCGTGGCCGGAAGACTAAGAATGAGCGCCGACCATTCCATGTTAGAGTTATACCATGTAGGCTACACGTGGGCCATCACTGTTAGAGGGCAAGGTCAGGCAATACGAGGTGATGGTCAGTCCTTTTTTCTCGCTTCCTGCGACGGCCGTCACTGGCTCGAACAGGAGGTGCCTTCGCTTGTGCCATACCCCTTCGAGCGGCCGCCCGATCCGAAAGAACTGCGCGCCCTGCGCGTAATGGCACCAGCATGCTTATCGGGCTCCCCAGTGAAAGGTCCGATCATGAAGTTCCAGTTCCGAACCTTCGCGGCCGCGGTTGCGGCTGCGTCCGCCGTCTCATGCGCGCAGTCGCCGTCAGCGAATGCGCCCGCAACGATGGCCTCGCCGTCCGCTCAGTACAGTAATCCCGCCGGGAGTAAGACTCCGTCGAACCGGCCGGACAATCAGTGCAAGAACTTGTCGACGGCGCAAGAGCGTCAGGACTGCATGAATAAGGACTACAGCTCTTCAGGCACGGGCTCATCGGCTTCACCTGCGCCAGCGGTTCCGGCATCGAGCGCTTCGCGAGTCGCGCCGTAGCTTTGGGCCACGACTTCCCCGCGGCGATTTGTCAAAACGGCAGGGCTGTCTGTTCCGATTTCTCGTGAAACCGGTCGTTGACGACACGACCTTCTTGACGGGCGAGCGACCGCAAGTGGCCGACTGCCGTAGACCAGGCGACTCAGCTCACCGACAGCTCAGGGATGCATAGCCGCCGCCCAAACGGCAAGGTCAGCTACGGGTTGTGGAGCCGCCAGGGAACAACCGTAGCCGACCGATCGCGACCGACCCAAAGGCGTCAGTGGCGATTTTCTGGTCGAGCGACCGGGTCCGCCTTGAAAACGGCCGTTCGCCGACCTCGCCGAGGAGATCAGAGTTCGGCGACAGATGCTATGCAGGACTACCCGATCGACACCCGTTGAGCTAGAACGGGATTTCCAAACTTCTGTTGCAAAGGAGAAAGGAAATGACGACGACCCAGAACCTGCAAGGCAAGGATACGGCTAACCAGGGCACGCTGTACATGAGCTTCGAGCTCGGTGACAAGAAGTGGCAGTTGACGCTGAGCGATGGCCGGCGCGGCCCGAGTCGGTACAACGTCGACGCCGGTGACACGGCCGCGGTCCTGGATTGCGTGTCCAAGGCCCGAGCGCGCTGCGGCCTGAGCGCCGAGGCCAAGGTTCATTCCTGCTACGAGGCGGGCCGCGACGGCTGGTGGCTGCACCGGTGGCTGATCGAGCAAGGGGTCGACAACATCGTGGTCGACTCCGCGAGCATCGAGGTGAATCGGCGCGCCAGGCGGGCCAAGACGGACCGGCTCGATGGCGACAAGCTGCTGGCGATGCTGCTGCGCCACCACGCCGGGGAGCGTGTCTGGTCGGTGCTGCACGAGCCCACGCCCGAGGACGAAGACGCGCGCCGCATGCACCGCGAGCTGGCCAGGTTGATGCACGAGCGCACGGCACACACCAACCGCATCACCTCGCTGTTGGTGCTGCACAACCTGCGCCCGCACATCGTCATCGGCGGACGCGACTGGGCTGGCTGGTGGGAAGCCCATGGCACGCAGGTGCCCCCGGAGCTGCGTGCCGAGCTCGAGCGCGAGAGCGCACGGCTGGCGCTGGTCAAACAACAGATCAAGGCGCTGGAGGCTGCGCGGCGCCAGGCGCTGGAGGACGGCAAGCAGCCGCTGGTGGCGCAGCTGGCCAGGCTGCGTGCGATCGGGCCCAAGGGCGCCTGGGTGCTGGTCAAGGAGCTGTTCGGCTGGCGGCGCTTCGCCAACCGGCGCGAGCTGGCCGGCTGCCTGGGGCTGGCACCCACGCCCTACGACAGCGGCGGCAGCCAGGTCGAGCAAGGCATCAGCAAGGCCGGCAACAAACGAGCGCGGGCATTGCTGGTGGAGCTCGCGTGGGGTTGGCTACGACTGCAGCCCGACAGCGAGCTGACACAGTGGTTCAACCGGCGCTTCGCAGCAGGAAGCAAGCGCATGCGCCGCGTTGGCATCGTGGCCCTGGCGCGGCGCCTGGCCATCGCGCTGTGGCGATATCTGCAGACCGGCGAGATCCCGGCCGGTGCCACGCTCAAGCCAGTCGCCGGCTGAGGCAGACCGGTCTCGAACCGAAGCATGGCTTGGCCTGAAGACGCATCATCATGATCAAAGGTCGACGCGCCCGCAACGACTGCGGGTCACCAAGGAGTGACCGTCTCTACAGATGGGGCGCGCCGGTAATTGGGGTTTGCCAGCGCACTTTGCGCGCATGCTGCATTGGGTGCCGGGTGTCATCACCCTGCACGGATAGAAGTTCGTCCGAGCACTGGCTCGAACGCTCATCACACCCCGACCTCGGATCAGGATGCATCGGCCGCGTCTTCGTCCGGGGCCCATGAAGCACCACCCAACTACGCCGACATCAAAATCGGCTTGACAAACGAGTCCTCATAGAAGCAGTCGTTCGCGGGTGTCAACCCACGACTCGGTCACGATCGTTGCCGAACGGCTGCATCAGAGGGTCGCAAACTGGTGCAGACGACCCAATGGCGCCTGTGGCAATCTTCTGGTTGACTGACCGGTCCACCCTGGAACTGGGCGCTCGCCGAACTCCTTGGGCAAATCGGAGCTTGGCGGCAGCAGTCGATTGCTGGTCGACCGACCCAGGCCATCTTCGACGTTTCGTCGGCCCTCTTAGGAACTGTCAAAGAATTACTTTTACAACTTGACGCGGAGCGTTCGGGGTTGC
>JADGRJ010000403.1 GCA_017881025.1 Rhizobacter sp.
GTCAAACTGACATGGCCGGCCGGCACGGTGCATTCTCCGGAACAGATCACGCAGATGCGCGAGGTCTGCGCAGACATGTGCACTGCTCTCGCGGCAATCGGCGGCCACGGCTCTCGATCCAGCCATCCCCTGATAGGCATCGAACAATCCAGATGGAGCCCGGCCTGGGCGCAGTCCTTGCAGCAACTGATCGACCGCCTGCAAGTCACGCTGCGGCAGATGCGCGTCGCGGCGGACGCGCTTGTCACCTCGCTTGGGCTCAACGAAGTCGCGGACGACACCCTGTTGCCGCAACTGGTCAAGCTGGTCGCGCTGATGCTGAATGCGGATGCTGCCGACGGCGTGCTGCTGCTCACCGACGATGCCCCCGAGCGCGTTCGCGCGCTCGCCGCGCTGGCCGATGTGATCGGCCGGATCAGCGAAACGAAATCCGAACTGTCGGCCGACTACGATATCAAGGCGGCGCTGCTCGATCTTCCAACCCTGCAGCGCGAATGGACCGAAGCCTGTGCTTCGAACGTGCTGTTTCGCAACGGGCGGAAAAAGAAAATCCGCCTCCACCTGAAGCCCTATTGTTTGGGTGAGGTGCCCGACGAGATCGGTCGTGACATCATCGTGCTCCAGGATCTTGCCATCCTGTTGCGCGAGCTGGAGGCGCTCAGGCCGCAATTTGCGGGCATCGAGCGCCTGTGGCGCGGACTGGACAGCGATGCGTCGCGTATTGCTGGCCTGGTCAAATGGGCCGAAGACATGCAGGCCGCGATCGACGCCTTCCAAATCGAAGGCATAAGTCCGGAGGACGTCCTCGACCATATCGTCGGGCTGCTGACCGACGATATCTCGCGCTTCCGGAGCGGTGGACAGGTGCGCAGGGCGTTCGAAAGCCTGCACCAGGCCTTTCCGGCGATGCATCAGTCCGCCAAGGAACTTGGCGCCTGCGCCGGGCTCGACGTTCCAGAAGAGATCATTCAGATCGAACCAGGCTGGATCGAGGCGCTGATCGAGCAGACCACCGGCTGGAAGGACAACATCCACAAGGCACCACAATGGACGACCTGGCGCGCGGCATCGAGGGCGGTGTGCGACGCCGGTCTAGGTCCCCTGGCCGAGTTGATGGAGGATGGCTGCATCGAGGGGAGGGATCTGGCCAATACGTTCGAATATGCGTACGCGCGGTGGGTCGCCGAAACCATCGTCAACGAGGAGGAGGTGCTGAGCGGCTTCCTGGCCGAGAAGCACGAGGCCGCCATCGAGGCCTTCGTTGCGGCCGACAAGAAAGTCGGCGAACTGGCAAGATTTATCGTCAAGGCGCGGATCGGTGCCTCGGTGCCGACCCAAACTAACTTCGGTAAGGATCCCGAGTGGGGAACGCTGGCGCGCGAGATCAACAAGAAGGCCCGGCACATGCCGCTGCGACAGCTGTTCGGACGGATCCCGAACGTGCTGACCCAACTGGCGCCTTGTGTGATGATGAGCCCGCTTTCTATCGCGCAATACCTGCCAGCCGGCGCCAGGCCGTTCGATGTCGTGATCTTCGACGAGGCATCGCAAATCCCGGTTTGGGATGCGATCGGCGCCATTGCCCGCGGCACCCAGGTGATCATTGTGGGCGACCCAGAACAGCTTCCGCCGACCAACGTCGGCCAGCGCGGCATTGACGACGAGGACGATGACGGCTCGACGGTGGTGAGCCAGCAGAGCATCCTCGACGAGTGCCTGGCGTCGAATATCCCTAGCATGCGGCTGTCATGGCACTACCGCAGCCGCCATGAGAGCCTGATCGCTTTCTCCAACGCAAAATACTATCGCGGCGAGCTGATGACCTTCCCGTCGCCGGTTACGCGCGACACGGCGGTGCGCTACGTCCATGTCGAGGGGGGCATTTACGAGCGTGGCGGCGCCAAGGTAAACCGCAAGGAAGCCGAAGCCGTCGTTTCTGAGGTCGTCAAACGGCTGAAGACGTCGACGCACTCGATCGGTGTCGTAACCTTCAACGGCGACCAGCAACGGCTGATCGAGAACATGCTCGACCAGGCCCGCCGGAGCGACCCGTCGCTGGAGGCGCATTTCGACCGCAGCCAGACCAGCGAGCCGATCCTGGTCAAGAACATCGAAAACGTGCAGGGCGACGAGCGCGACGTCATTATTTTCTCGGTAGCCGTTGGCCCCGACAAGACTGGCCGCGTCACAGCGCAGATCTCTTCGCTCAACAACGAGGGCGGCCACCGCCGGCTCAACGTCGCCATTACGCGTGCGCGCCGCGAGCTTCTGGTGTTCGCAACGCTGCGACCCGAACAGATCGACCTCGGGCGCACCAGCGCCAAAGGCGTCGTCGACTTCAAACACTTCCTGGAATTTGCCGAAAACGGCGCCCGCGCCATCGCGGAGGCCTTCTCGCCGACGGGACGCGAGACGGAATCTCCGTTCGAGGATGGGGTGAAGCGGGCGCTGGAGGCGAAAGGCTGGGAAGTCCATCCGCAGGTCGGCGTATCGTTCTTCCGGATCGATCTTGGCGTTGTGCATCCCGACTTCCCGGGCCGTTACCTTGCCGGCGTCGAGTGCGATGGCGCCACCTATCACCGCTCGGCGACCGCACGTGACCGCGACCGCCTGCGCGAGATGGTGCTGACCGACCTCGGTTGGCGGATTCGGCGCATCTGGAGCACGGAGTGGTGGATGGACGCCGATTCCGCGTCCGCGAAGATCCATGCACGGCTCTCCGCCGATCTCGCCGCCGACCGGGCCTCTCGGCCGGAGACGCCGGTCTCCGAGCACGCGAGCGAGGAGCAAGCCACAGACACGGAGAACGCCGAAGACGAAGATCAG
>JADGRJ010000404.1 GCA_017881025.1 Rhizobacter sp.
TGCGTGCCTGCGCACTGCGATGTAGTCCAGCACGCGCTTCAGCTCGCGCTCAGTCAATGTCTTCGCCTGTCCCATGTTCCTGTCCCTCCCTGATACCAATGAACTGCATTCGGTTCAGTGTGCTTTGTCGGCGCCGATTCAATATTGACCCACCTTGCCGATTGAACTTTGACCCGGGGATGGGTGCCGGCGTTGAAGCTGCCGGCGGGGGATAACTTTAGCTCTTCCTCCTTTCACTTGGGTTTTTGGACTGGTTTGTCGAGCGGGGGAAGACGCGAAGGGCGTAGCCCGAAGCGGCTTTCCCCGCTCGCGGCGATCGCTTCAGCCTGTGTCTGCTGGCGGAGCCGGAGGTGGCAGCTTGTTGCCCTTTCGCTCGGTCTCGCGCGCCTTGATGCGTCTCTTCGTGTTTGCCGTAGCCTGCGTTACGCGGTAGCTGTCGTTACCGGTCTCCACGATGTGGCAGTGGTGCGTGAGCCGGTCCAGCAGCGCCGTCGTCATCTTCGGGTCCACGAACACGCTGGACCATTCGGCGAAGTCGAGGTTGGTCGTGATCAAGACGCTGGTGTGCTCGTATAACTGGCTCAGGAGATGGAACAACAGTGCCCCGCCGGCCTGGCTGAAGGGCAGGTACCCCAGCTCGTCCAGGATGACCGCGTCCAGGCGCAGCATGCTGCCGGCGATACGCCCAGCCCGGCCTTGGGCCTTCTCCTGCTCCAGCGCGTTGACCAAGTCCACCGTCGAGTAGAAGCGCACCCGCTTACCGTGCTTCATGATGCCGGCCACGCCGATGGCGGTCGCCAAGTGACTTTTTCCGGTGCCCGGTCCACCCACCAGTACGACGTTGTGCGCCGCCTCGGTGAAGGCCGTCTCGGCCAGTTGCAGCACGAGCTTGCGGTGCACTGGCGACACCTCGAACTCAAATCCCGCAAGGTCCCGGTGAACAGGGAACTTCGCAGAGGCCATCTGGTGACCGACAGAGCGGGTGGCCCGGTCGGTCGTCTCGGCACGCAGCATCTGCTCGACGAGCCAACGCGACCCCTCCAGCTCACCATTGTTCTGCTCGATCAGGTCGGCCCAGGTCGACGCCATGCCGTGCAGACGCAGCGCCTTCAACTGAACCACGATGGACTCGGTGTTGAGCTCACGCATCATGATCGACCCCCTGGATGTCGCGCAGTCGGTCGTAGCGCGCGGTGTCTGCAATCGGTGGGGTCAGCACCTGTAGCACCGTGGCGACGTTGGCCGGCCGCGGCACCGCGTTCAGTCGCGCGAGCACATTGATTACATGCTCGATGCTCACGCGTCCCGAGGGCGGCGTCCCCTCCAGCGCCAGATCGACGGCCACCACGACCGCGTCCAGGCCAGCGCCGGGCACCAGTGCCAGGATCTTGGCCATCACTCGGTCGCCGCCCGTCTCGCGCAGCAAGGCTCGGCGCATTCGCTGCAGCGGCTCGGGCAAGTCCGCAAACGGGGCGCCGTTGCGCAGTGCGCCGGGCTTGCGCTCCAGCAGCGGAATGTAATGACGCCAGTCGTAGCGGATCTTGCCTTTGTCCATGAGTCGCTGGTGATCGGCGGCAATCACGGCGTCGGCCACGACCACCACCCGCGTGGGGTACAGCCGCGTGCTGAGCATCTGTCCGGCCAACTCGCACGGCACCGAGTAACGGTTGCGTGCCACCGTCACGAGACAGGTGCTGCTGACCCGGGCCACCTCCTCGACGTAGCCGTCGAACGGCGCGGTCATCGGCATCATCTGCAGTCGCTCCTGCTCGAGCACCTCGGCGACGCTGAACTCCTTGTGCTCGGGGTGCGTGATCTCGTTCCACAGTGCCATGCAGCGTTCGGCCAGCCAGGCGTTGAGTTCGTCCATGCTGCCGAAGCGCTTCTCGCGAGCGTCGATCCAGACGCGCCGACGGCTGTCCTGTACGTTCTTCTCGACGACCCCCTTCTCCCAGCCCGAGGCGACGTTGCAGAAGTCAGGGTCATACAGGTAGTGCGCGCACATCACGGCAAAGCGCGCATTGACGATTCGACCCTTGCCCTTCAAGACCTTGTCGACGGCCGTTTTCATGTTGTCATAGATGCCGCGCCGGGCAACACCGCCAAGTGCCGCGAAGCTGCGCGTGTGCGCATCGAACAGCATCTCGTGGCCTTGGCTCGGGTACGCCACGAGCCAGAACGCACGGCTCGCGCACAGCTTCATGTGCGCCACCTGCAGCCGCCGGTAGATGCCCCCGACCACCAGCCCCTCTTCGCTCCAATCGAACTGGAACGCCTCGCCGAGCTCAAAGGCAAGCGGCACAAACGCCTTGCCGATCGCCGCGCCGCCTTGCTGCACCCGCCAGTCTCGGATGAAGTCCGTGAGTCTCGAGTAGCCGCCGTCGTAACCGGCCTCGCCGATCTGCTTGAGCAACGCCTTCGCCGTTCGCCGCTCCTTCTTCGGTCGGCGCGCATCGACCTGTAGCGCCTGCTTGATCGCCTCGACAAACGGCGACAGCTTGGTGGGTACCGGCCCGCGCCGGTACCGCCGGCGCTCCTCGACTCCATCGGCACGCAGGTACTTGCGCACCGTGTTGCGCGCCAGGCTCGTCGCCTTGACGATCTCCCGCACTGACTTCTTGTCGCGGCGGTGCATCCGCAGCACTTTGCCAATCATGGCCATGGTGATCACTCCTGATACCCCGCTGCTCAAATAAGCAGCAGGGTAGGCTGAACACCCGGGTCAATTTGAGATCGGCACAACCCTCACAGGTGGATCAAATCTCGGTCGGCGCCAACAATAAATACGGCCATCCGGCCAAAAACGCCAGGTCAAGGCTGCCGC
>JADGRJ010000155.1 GCA_017881025.1 Rhizobacter sp.
GGCGCGGGCGATGTCGCCGCGCAGCGCGAGCCACTCGGCCAGCGCCGCGAGCGCCGGCGCGCCGACCGGGACGGCGCGCCGTTTCCTGCCCTTGCCGAGGACGTGCGCGCTCGCGTCGCCGGCATCGATCCAGCCGGCGGCGCTGCCGCTGGCGACGACGTCGAGTCCGACCAGCTCGCCGACGCGCAGGCCGCAGCCGTAGAGCAGCTCGGCGATGCACGCGTCGCGCGCCGCCAGGCGCGGGTCGCCGCTCTCGTCGCGATGGGCGACGAGGGCGACCGCGTGGTCGACCGACAGCGCCTTCGGCAACGGCTGCGCCGCACGCGGCGCGCGCACGCCGTCGACCGGGTTGGCGGCGACGAGGCCGTCGCGGCCGAGCCAGCGATAGAAGCCCCGCCACGCCGACAGCTCGAGCGCGATCGAGCGCGGCGCCAGGCCGGCGCCGTGCATCTGCGCCGCCCAGCGGCGCACGTGGTGCGTCTTCGCGTCGCGCAGCGGCAAGGCCAGCGCGGCGGCGTAGCGCTGCAGGCGAGCGAAGGCGTCGCCGTACATCGCCAGCGTGCGCTCGGCGAGGCGGCGCTCGACCTGCAGGTATTCGAGATGGCGCGCGATGTCGGCGTCGCGCGCGACGGCTGGCGAAGCGGCGCCGGAGTCGCTCACATTTCCGGCAGCAGCCGCGTCAGTGCGGCGCTCGCCACCTCGCCGATGCGGGCGAGGAACTCGGTGCCCATGTCGGCGGTGTACCGGGTCGGGTCGGGCGAGGCGAGAACGAGCAGGCCGAACGCGCCGCTCTGGCTCTCGTGCTGGAGCGGGATCAGCGCGAGCGAGAGCGCCTGTGCCGGCGAATCGAGCCACTGCACCGCCTCGAAGCCGGTGTTGACGCCGCAGTACGGCGTCGACAGGCTGCTCGCGAAGGTCTTGACGTCGGCGCCGATCGCGCCCGCGAACGGCAGGCTGGCGAAGACGTCGGCGCCGCCCCAGACGCGGATCGCCGCCTGCGGGATCTGGAACTGGTGCTGCAGCTCGCTGACGAGGACGTCGGGCAGGTCGGCGGCGTTCGCGGTCAGCATCAGCGCGCGCGTCCAGCGGTGCAGCTTGTCGGCGATGGCGACGTTGTCCTGGCCGTTCCTGATCATCTCGACGATCTGGCGCTCGAGGACCTTGATCTTGTCGCGCAGCATTTCCATCTGCCGCTCCTGCAGCGAGACGGCGCGCTGGCCGTGCGGGCTGGTCAGCTGGATGGAGCCGAGCAGCTCGGCATGGCGCTCGAAGAAGCCCGGGCTCGCGGCCAGGAAGTTGGCGATATCGGTCTCGGTGATTCCCTGCACGCCCATCGGTGTGGCCCCCTGGCTGTTGCTCATCTGGTTTGTCTTCTCACAGCTCGATTTCCCCTTCGAAAACCGTTTCCGCCGGGCCGGTCATCAGCACCGGCGCGCCTTCGCCCGCCCATTCGATCGTCAGCCGGCCGCCGCGCGTCTCGACATCGACCCTGGCGTCGAGCAGGCCGAGGCGGATGCCGACCGAGACCGCGGCGCACGCGCCGGTGCCGCAGGCGAGCGTCTCGCCGGCGCCGCGCTCGAAGACGCGCAGGCGGATGGCACCGCGCGCGACGACCTGCATGAAGCCGGCGTTGACGCCGCGCGCGAAGCGCGCATGGCGCTCGAGCAGCGGCCCCTGCGTAGCGACCGGCGCGACGTCGACGTCGGCGACGACCTGCACCGCGTGCGGGTTGCCCATCGAGACGACCGCGACCGTGACCGTGCGACCCTCGCCGAGCTCGATCGGCCAGAGCGGCAGCCCCGATTCGACCGATCGCGGCGCGAGCCAGGTGGTGTCGAAGGGCACGTGCAGTGGCTCGAAGTCGGGCGCGCCCATGTCGACGGTGACCCGGCCGTCGTCCTGCGCGCGCAGCTCGAGGCGCCGGTTCATCGTCTCGACGACGATCGTCTTCTTGTCGGTGAGTCCGCGCGCGCGGACGAAGCGGACGAAGCAGCGCGCGCCGTTGCCGCACTGCTCGACCTCGTCGCCGCTGGCGCCGTTGAAGATGCGGTAGCGGAAGTCGACGCCCGGCGTCGTTCCCGGCTCGACGATCAGGATCTGATCGGCGCCGACGCCGAAGCGGCGGTCGGCGAGACAGCGCAGCTGCGCGGCGTCGAGCGTCAGCGGCGCGCGCGTCGCGTCGAGCACGACGAAATCGTTGCCCGCTCCCTGCATCTTCGTGAAGCGCAGCCGCATGGGCGGGGATTATCCCGCCTCGCGACGCGGACGCGCGGGACTAGCGCGCGCGTCTCAGCGTGCCGCGCCGGCCCAGCAGGCCGAGAACGCCGACGCCGAAGAGAAGCCACGTCGTCGGCTCGGGGACCGCGGCGACCGCCATCGGCGTCAGGCCCCAGACGAGGTCGACGGCGTCGGGCGAGAAGCCGGTGTAGGAAAGCGTTCCGCCGAAGAGCGCCTCGGTGCCGCACGACAACACCGTGTCGGACTGGCAGTGGACCTGCGTGAGCAGCCCGGCGCGCAGATAGAGCTCGGTGTTGACCGGGACCAGGCCCTCGAGGACCCCCGACCGCGCCACGCCACCGGCGAAGAAGGTCGGGTTGCTCATCGTTCCCTGCGACGAGGCGCCGAGAAAGGAGAACTGGTCGGACATGCCGTCGACGCCGACGCTCGCCTGGACGAGCCCGAAGCAGCTGCCGCACGCGGCCAGCGACGGGAAGATGTTGATGCTGCCGCCGAACGAGTACGGAATCCGCAGCAGCGCCTGCGTGCCGGTGAAGCCGGCGCGCGGCACGATGATGAAGGGATTGACCAAGCCGGCGAAGCTGCGCGCGCCCGCCGAATAGCCGGGGTTGCTCGAATCGCCGTGCACTGCGGACGAAGCGTGCAACCCGAAGGCGTCGACCGACGCCGACGCGTCCGCCGTGTTGAGACCGAACAGCTCGGACGCGCCGTCGGCGATCGGTCCGCTGCCATTGGTGTTGCGCAAGACGCCCGGCTGGATGTAGGTATTGACAGCGGCGGCGTCGATGCCGACGTTGGTCGCGAGCGGATTGACGAACTGCGCGGCGGCGCCCCGTGGCGCCATCAGGACCGCGGCGACGAGGACGAGCGCAAGGGACGCCGGGCGGCAGCGGATGAAGTGCGACATGGTCTGGACCTCCGAACGGAACGAAGCGCCAGCGTATTCCCGCCGCGCTTACGAAACGCATACCGATCGGCCGCGTGGCCTCGTTCCGATGGGGGATCAGGCGCGGATGCGATCGAGCAGCGCCAGCGTCGCCGGCGCCGGCCGCGCGCCCAGGCCTTCGAAGATCGCGTCGCGGCAACGCTCGAAGACCACCAGCGCGCCGGCCTGCTCGCCGCCGTCGATCAGGATCTTCATCAGCGCCCGCGCCATGTCCTCGGCGAGCGGGTCGAGCTCGAGGGCGCGCTCGAGGACGCCTTGCGCGGCGCGGGTGTCGCCGGCGGCGACGGCGGCGCGGACGCGCAGCTCGACCATCCGCTTGAACTTGCTCGCCAGGCGCGTGCGGCAGACGAGCTGCCAGGAATGGTCGTCGGTGTCGTTCAGGAACGGCCCGCCGTAGAGGGCGAGCGCGCGTTGCGCGGAATCGGCCGCGGCTGCCGTCGCGGCGGCCGTCGCGTTGCCGCCGCTGCCGTCGGCGAGCTGCTCGAACGCCAGGCAGTCGACCCAGACCAGGCGCGGGTTCAGGCTCAGGTGACCGAGCTCGAGCAGCACCGCGTCGTCGCTGCCGAGAAGCTTCCTCAGGCGGTGCAGGGCCACGTTCAGCGCCGCCTTCGCGTTGTCGCCGTCGAGCTCGCGCCAGAGTGCGAAGGTGGCCGTCGCGGTCGAGACGTCGCTGCCGCTCGAGGCGATGATGAACTGGAGCAGCTCGAGCGGCTTCTTGGCGACCTTGCCGCGAAAGACGAGCAACTGGCCGTCGAGCTCGATCGCGAAGCGGCCGAGGGTGACGATCCGGATCGACCACGGCCACGCCGCCAGGTCGGGCCGCGCCGCTTCGAGGCCGCGCGCGGCGATGACCTGACGAACGAAGTCACCCTCGATGTCGTGCTCGAGTGCCGACGCGCACAGCGACGCGGCGACGCGCGGGCAGGCGCGCAGGAAGTTGATCCAGCGCAGGCGCCGCGCGACGACGAAGCCATCGCGCAGCCGCTCGCGGCCGGCCTCGGACCGGCCGGTTGCGAAGGCGCCGAGCGCGTGCGCGAAGTGGGCGAGGCACTCGCAGAACTCGGCCTGCGTGCCGCTCGCCGCACGCGCCGCGCGCTCGAAGAACGGCACCGCCTCGTCGAAGCGGCCAGCCGCGAGCTGTACCTGCCCTTCCTGCATCACGGTCACGCCCATCCAGCGTTCCGGCAGCCGGCTTTCCTGGGCCAGGCGAAGCGCCAGACGGGCGTGGATGAGGGCGTCGCCGAGCCGTCCTTCGACGAGGTGCAGGCGCGAGCAGAGCAGGTGCCACCAGCTCGCCGGGCGCGGCGCCCGGGCCGAGAGCAGCGGCTCGGCGGCGGCGAGCGCGGCGCGGCCGGCGTCGCTCCGGCCCTCGCCGATCGCCAGCTGCGCTTCGAGGAGGAAGCCCTTGAGCGCGATCGCCGGCAGCGGCGTCACGCCCGATTCGCTGCGCTGCGCGAGCAGCGCTTGAGCGCGCTCGGGCGCGCCGCACTGGTAGAACGCCTGCACGAGCATGTGGTGCCACTCGTCGCCGAGCCGCGCGCCGAGGGACGCGTCGGCGAGGACCGGGCGCATCGCCAGCCCGACCCAGAGGACGTCCTCGAGGCGAGCGCGCGCCTCGAAGAAGCCGAGCGCGCTCAAGCCGGCGCGCGCGCGCACGGGCGCGACGATCACCGCCTCGCCGAGGCTGCGAACGATGCGCTCGGCCTCGGCCGGCAATGCCGGATCGTCGAGCGAGGCGAACCATCCGGCGACGAGGATGCCGGCGCGCGCCGAGAGTCGATCGCCGGCGTCGGCGAGCGTCTCGATCGCGTCGCGGCTCGCGGCGACGGCGGCGACGGCGTCCTCGAAGCCCGCGTAGTCGTCGTCGGCGATGCCGATGCACTGGACGAGCGCGGCGCCGGCGAGCAGCCGTCCCGAAGGAACGGCCTCGTCTTCGAACCGCGCCAGCGCGGCGCGCAGCTCGTCCCGGCCGGCGCAGATGTCGGCGTCGGCGAGCGCCAGGCCGGCGCGAAGCAGCCGCCAGGCCGGCGTGGCCTGCGCCGCACCCGCACCTGTACCAGCGCCATCGACCGCGTGCTTGGCGGCGGCGCGAGGCGACCGCGCCGGGGCGCGAGGAGCCGTCGTCATGCGCTCATCCGTACAGCGACGGTTCGCCCGGCGGGCGCGTCTTGAAGCGACGGTGCACCCACAGGTACTGCGCCGGGTTGCGCCGGATCTCGCTTTCGATCCAGCGGTTCATTCGCGCGCTGTCGGCGACCGGGTCGTCGCTCGGAAAGTCGGTCCACGGCGGCTCGTAGCGAACGCGGTAGCCCTGGCCGCCGGGAAGGATCTCGGCGACCACCGGCTGGACGATCATGTCGAGCGCCTTGGCCAGGCGCGAAGGCGCGAGCAGCGTGACCGCGAGGACGCCGAAGAACGGAACGAACGCCGCGTCGCGCGTGCCGAAGTCCATGTCGGGCAGGTTGAAGAAGCCGTCGCCGCGGCGGATCGCGCGCATGAGCGCCTTGCCGGCCTCGTCGCGCGAGAAGATCTCGGCGTTGCCGAGGCGAAGGCGCCCGCGTCTGAGCGCGGCGTCGAGGACCGGATCGCTCTGGCGCTGGTAGATCGAGATTCCCTTCCTGCCCTGGAACAGCAGGACCGACGCGCCGGCGACGTCGAGGGCCATGAAGTGCGGGGCGAGCCACATCACCGGCTTGTCGCTGCGCTCGGCGAGGTGGACGTCGCCTTCGACGCGGATCAGTCGCCTCAGCCGCGCCGGCGATGCGTACCAGAGCAGCCCGCGCTCGAGCAGGCTGCGGCCGAGCCAGCGGAAATGCTCGCGCGCCAGGTGCGTGCGCTCGTCGGTCGAGAGCTCGGGGAAGCAGAGTTCGAGGTTGCGCAGGGCGATCCTGCGCCGTGACCGCACGAGGTGCCAGCCGAGCCGGCCGAAGGCGCTGCCGCAAGCGGCCTGGACCCGCAGCGGCAGCCAATGGAACAGCCACAGTGCGGCCAGGAGAGCGCGTGTGCCCAAATCGTCGTCGACTCGTGCCGGCGATCACGGCCGGCCCCGCTGCGCACGGGTGCGCGCAGGCACGAGTATCGGCGGCGCCGCGCGGCCCGCGCTGGGGTGCGGGCGCCCGTGCGAGTCAGCGCAGAGCAGCGACCGTGACCGTCGCCTTCTTGGCCTGCCGAGCGGCATGGCTCGCGCGCTGCGGCCGCGACCTATAATTGCGGGGTCGCCGAGTTATTGAACAACTTGCGGGGCGACGGAAAAAGAATTCCGCTAAAGCGTTCGCCGCTCCTCCAGAGCCCCGGCCGGCCGACGCGATACCTCTCTCGCGGGCCGTCGAATCTTGTCAGCACTGGAGCACAGCGTGTCGAACGACTTCCTCTTCACCTCCGAATCGGTCTCGGAAGGCCACCCCGACAAGGTCGCCGACCAGATCTCCGACGCGATCCTCGACGCGATCTTCAAGCACGATCCGCGCTCGCGCGTCGCCGCCGAGACGCTCTGCAACACCGGCCTGGTCGTCCTCGCCGGCGAGATCACGACCAACGCGCACGTCGACTACATCCAGGTCGCGCGCAACACGCTCAAGCGCATCGGCTACGACAACACCGAGTACGGCATCGACTACAAGGGCTGCGCCGTGCTCGTCGCCTACGACAAGCAGAGCAACGACATCGCCCAGGGCGTCGACCACGCCAGCGACGACCATCTCAACACCGGCGCCGGCGACCAGGGCCTGATGTTCGGCTACGCCTGCGACGAGACGCCCGACCTGATGCCGGCGCCGATCTACTACGCGCACCGCCTGGTCGAGCGCCAGGCGCAGCTGAGGAAGGACGGCCGCATGCCGTACCTGCGGCCCGACGCGAAGAGCCAGGTGACGATGCGCTACGTCGACGGCAAGCCGCACTCGATCGACACCGTCGTGCTCTCGAGCCAGCACGACCCGAGCCAGAGCGAGACGCACACCAAGATGAAGGCGTCGTTCATCGAGGCGGTGGTCGAGGAGATCATCAAGCCGGTGCTGCCGAAAGAGTGGCTGAAGGAGACGCGCTACCTGATCAACCCGACCGGCCGCTTCGTCATCGGCGGCCCGCAGGGCGACTGCGGCCTCACCGGCCGCAAGATCATCGTCGACACCTATGGCGGCGCCTGCCCGCACGGTGGCGGCGCGTTCTCGGGCAAGGACCCGTCGAAGGTCGACCGCTCGGCCGCGTACGCGGCGCGCTACGTCGCCAAGAACATCGTCGCCGCCGGCCTGGCGCGGCAGTGCCAGATCCAGGTCGCGTACGCGATCGGCGTCGCCAAGCCGATGAACGTGACGATCTACACCGAAGGCACGGGCAAGATTCCGGACCACGAAATCGAGAAGCTCGTCCACGAGCATTTCGACCTGCGGCCGAAGGGGATCATCCAGATGCTCGACCTGCTGCGGCCGATCTACGAGAAGACCGCCGCCTACGGCCACTTCGGCCGCGACGAGCCCGAGTTCAGCTGGGAGCGCACGGACAAGGCCGCGCTCCTGCGGGCGGCCGCGGGGTTGTAGCCGGCACCTGCGGTCGCGGGCGGCTACGTCAGCCGCGTGGCGAAGCTCAGTTCGTGCCCGTCCGGATCGGTGATGTGGAAGTAGCGTTCGCCCCAGGTCGCGTCGCGCGGAGGCGCTTCGGGCTGGAGGCCTCGATCGACGGCACGCGCGAACAGCGCGTCGACGTCGGAAACGTAGAAGACGATGCGTCCCCACCAGGACCAGGCACGCGTCGGCTCGGCGATGAGGTTGAGGCAGGCGCCGCCGGCGCTGAGGCTGCTGAACGACGCCGAGTCGCCGCCGTAGCGCAGCGGGAGTCCCAGCGCCAGGTAGAAGCGCAGCGCCCGGGCCATGTCATGGGTAGCCAGGGTCACTGCGCTGATCGACTCGATCGTCACCCGGCGGCCGCAGAGCGTCCGCTCGCGTCGCCCTGCGGGACGATGTTCTGGTTGAGACGGAACAGGTTGTCCGCATCGTAGGTCGCCTTCAGCCTGGCGAGGCGTGCGTAGTTCGGTCCGTACGCGCCCGGCGCGACGCGCTGGCCCTCGTCGTCGGGCATGAAGTTCACGTAGACGCCTCCCGTCGCGTACGGTGTCAGCGCATCGAACAGCTGGCGCGCCCAGCCGATGCATTTCGAATCCTGGTCGGGCTCGCGCCAGCGGGTGTGCACGTTGATCACGAACTCGACGTCGCGGTGCGGGTACGCCGTGTCGCCGGCTGCGACGCGATTCACGGCGGCGCCGAGGTGGCCGATGAAGACCTCGCACTCGCCGCTCGGCAGCCGGCTGACCGCATCGCAGACGATCCTCTCGACGTCGCCGGTGACGGCCTTGAAGTCGTGCGACTTCCAGTAGTTGCGGGCCCCCGGCGTGAGCAAGGGATCGAACGCGGTCTGCCAGGCGGTGAACGGCATGGGGCCGGCGTGCTCGCCGACCGGCTTGCCGAACGCGCGCAACTGCGCCGCCAGTTCCTGGCCCGGCCCCATCTCGCCGATCCAGCAGAAGGCGACGACGATGACTTCCTTGCCGTGCACGCTTTCCGGCAGGAACGGCAGCGGAGGCGCCTGGCGCAGGACCAGCCATGCCGTCATCTCGTCGGGCGCCGCCGCCGCGAAGCGCCGATAGCCTTCGAACACCTGCCGAGCCTGATCGAACGGATAGACGACGAGCCCCGCGAGCACCTCGGGGCCGAGCTTGTGCAGGCGGTATTCGAACGAGGTGACGACGCCGAAGTTGCCACCGCCGCCTCGCAGCGCCCAGAACAGGTCGGCGTTCTTCTCGGCGCTGGCCTGGACGAACTCTCCGGACGCCAGCACCACGTCGACCGCGACCAGGTTGTCGATGGTCAGGCCGCGCTTCCTGCTCTGCCAGCCGAAGCCGCCGCCCAGCGTCAGCCCGGCCATGCCGGTCGTCGAGTTGATCCCGGTGGGCGTCGACAACCCGAATGCCTGCGTCTCGCGGTCGAAGTCCGAGAGCAGCGCGCCCGGCTCGACCCGCGCGCGCTTCGTCGAAGGGTCGACGCGCACCGACCTCATCGCCGAGAGGTCGAGCAGGAGGCCGTCGTCGCAGGCGGCCTTGCCGGCGATGTTGTGGCCGCCGCCCTTGACCGCGAGCAGCAGCTTGTTCTCGCGCGCGAAATTGACCGCCTGGATCACGTCGGCGGCCCCGGCCGGGCGAACGATCGCGGCGGGCTTGCGATCGATCATGCCGTTCCACAGGGTCCTCGCGACGTCGTAGCCGGCGTCGCCGGGCAGCAGGACGCTGCCGCGCAGCAGTGGGCGCAAGGCGTCGAGGCGTTCCTGGGCGATGCCGACGGTGGTGCCTTGCGCGGTACGAAAGTTGATCATGGATACCCCTTGAGAAGAGCCGGGAGACGATCAGCGGTTGGGTGCCCGTCTCCGGGACACGGACAGAGCGACGGCGATTTGGCGC
>JADGRJ010000405.1 GCA_017881025.1 Rhizobacter sp.
CCCGCCGCGTTGCAAATGCTCGCCGTAGCTGCGGCTACGGCTGCGCTTTGCGCCTTGCGGGCGCCTGTTTGCCGAGTCACGCGAGCCCTCCCATAGCGTTAACAGGCCCTAGGCGTCCCGCTTCAGCAGCCGCGCCGCCTCGAGGGCGAAGTAGGTCAGCACGCCGTCGGCACCGGCGCGCTTGAACGCGCCGAGCACTTCCATCATCGTCGCGTCGTGGTCGAGCCAGCCGTTCTGCGCCGCCGCCTTCAGCATCGCGTACTCGCCGCTCACCTGGTAGGCGAAGGTCGGCATGCGGAACTCGTCCTTGACGCGGCGGACGATGTCGAGGTACGGCAGGCCGGGCTTGACCATCACCATGTCGGCGCCTTCGGCGATGTCGAGCGCGACCTCGCGCAAGGCCTCGTCGCTGTTGCCGGGGTCCATCTGGTAGACCTTCTTGTTGCCCTTGCCGAGGTTGGCGGCCGAGCCGACGGCGTCGCGGAACGGCCCGTAGAAGGCGCTCGCGTACTTGGCGCTGTACGCCATGATCCGCGTGTGGATGTGGCCGGCGCCTTCGAGCGCGGCGCGGATGGCGCCGATGCGGCCGTCCATCATGTCGCTCGGCGCGACGATGTCGACGCCGGCCTCGGCCTGCACCAGCGCCTGCTTCGCCAGCACCACGACGGTCGCGTCGTTGACGATGTAGCCGGTGGCGTCGAGCAGGCCGTCCTGGCCGTGCGTCGTGAAGGGGTCGAGGGCGACGTCGGTCATCACGCCGAGCTCGGGGAAGCGCTTCTTCAGCTCGCGCACGACGCGCGGCACGAGCCCTTTGGCGTTGAGCGCCTCGCGGCCGTCTTCGCTCTTCAACGACGGCTCGAGAACGGGGAAGAGCGCCAGCACCGGGATGCCGAGGCGAACGCACTCTTCGGCGACCGGATAGAGGCGGTCGAGCGTCACGCGCTGCACGCCCGGCATCGAGGCGACGTCCTGGACGACGTCGTGGCCGTCGAGGACGAAGACGGGCAGGATGAGATCGCTCGCGTGGACTCGCGATTCGCGAACGAGATCGCGGCTCCAGGCTTCGCGGCGCAAGCGCCGCGGGCGGCTCGCGGGGTAGGGCGGCGGCGTCAGCACGGCGCGATTCTAGGCGGCGCCTCGGTGCCCACGAGGGGACGCCGATAATCGGTCGATGGGTTCATCGTATCTCTGGGTCAAGGCGCTCCACATCGTCTTCGTGAGCAGCTGGTTCGCGGGCTTGTTCTACCTGCCGCGCCTGTTCGTCAACCTGGCCGGCGTTCCCGCCGACAGCCACGCCGAGCGCGAGCGGCTTCTCATGATGGCGAGAAAGCTGTACCGGTTCTCGGGCCTGCTGATGGTGGTGGCGATTGCGCTCGGCCTCGTCCTCTGGCTCGGCTACGGCGTCGGCAAGGGCCCCCACAACCACTGGCTCGACGCGAAGATCGCGCTCGTCGTCGTCGCCATCGGCTATCACCATGCGTGTCGATCGCTGCTGCGCAAGTTCGAGGAGTTCGCCAACACGCGCAGCGAGCGCTGGTTCCGCGTCTTCAACGAAACCTCGATTCTCCTGTTCACGGTCACCGTGATCCTCGTCGTCGTCAAGCCTTTCTGAGGATGAGGCCCGCGCGCTCCCTCCGGTCGCTGCCCCCCGAGGGGGCGCGGCCGGGCTTGGGGCGGCCCGGCGCCCGTCCGGCGACGTAGGCGGAGACGATGCCGCGCCACCGCAGCTCGGCCGTTCCGCTGTCGTGGCTGTACGGCGCGCTGGTCGTCTACGCGAGCCTGTATCCGTTCGTCGGCTGGCGCGTTCCCGGAGTCGGCGCGCTCGACTTCCTGTTCCTCGGCTGGCCGCGCTACTGGACCCCGTTCGACCTCGTCGCCAACCTGCTCGGCTACCTGCCGTTCGGCTTCCTGCTCTTCGTCGCCCTCATCCGCGGTGGCCGCAGCGCCGGCGCCGCGGCGCTGCTCGCGTGCGCCGGCGCAACCCTGTTGTCGTTCACGATGGAGGTTCTGCAGAACTACCTGCCGCACCGGGTGTCGTCGAACGTCGACCTCGCGCTCAACGCGGCCGGCACCGCGCTCGGCGTCACCATCGGCGCGCTGCTCCACTGGCGCGGCGGCATCGCCCAGTGGCAGAAGCTGCGCGACCGCTGGTTCGTCGCGCGCAGCGCCGGCGGCTTCGCGCTGCTCGTCCTCTGGCCGATCGGCTTGCTGTTCCCGACAGCGGTGCCGTTCGGCCTCGGCCACGTGCTCGGCCGGATCCAGCCGCTCGTCGTCGAGCTGCTCGCCGACACGCCGGGGGCGGCGTGGACCGAAGGCTGGAAGGTCGCCGTCGCGCCCGCTGCCGATGCCGCGCCGGCAGCGCTCTCGTCGACCGCCGAGCTCGCGATCGTCGTCCTCGGCCTGCTCGCGCCGTGCCTGGTCGCCTTCACGATCGCCATCCCGGGCTGGCGCCGCGCCGTGCTCGTGATCGGCGCGGCGCTCCTCGGCGCGGCGACGACGACGCTGTCGACCGCGCTCAACTTCGGCCCGACGCACGCGTTCTCGTGGACGACACAACAGGCGCTGCAGGCGCTCGGAATCGGCACGGGCGCGGCGATGCTGCTGAGCCTCGTGCCGCGCCGGGTCGCCGCCGGATTCGGCCTGATCGCGCTCACGGCGCTGGTCATGCTGGTCGCGCAGGCCCCGGCCGATCCGTACTTCGCGCAGAGCCTGCAAGGCTGGGAACAGGGCCGCTTCATCCGCTTCCACGGCGCGGCGCAGTGGGTCGGCTGGCTCTGGCCCTACGCCGCCTTGACCTATCTGCTCGTCCGGCTG
>JADGRJ010000406.1 GCA_017881025.1 Rhizobacter sp.
AGGCGCGCAGGCGCAGGTCGCCTCGGTTGAAGAGATATTCCCAGCGGTCGCCGAGGAACATCGAGGTCACCAGCGGCAGCTTCAGGGTGTTGGCGCCTTCGCCGCTCGCCAGGCGAACCCGCTCGAGCCTGACCATCCCGGTCGCCGCGCCGCCGACGGCAGCCGGGCCGCGCGCGTCGCCCCACAGCTGCCAGCCGTCGCCAGCGAGCAGCGCCGCGTCGCCGCGCCGCTCGACGACCTTGCCTTCGACCTTGTTGTTGCTGCCCATGAAGTCGGCGACGAACAGGGTGCGCGGCTGGCCGTAGAGCTCCTGCGGCGTCCCCTGCTGCTCGATGACACCGTTGTTGAGCAGGAGGATCCGGTCCGACATCGCCATCGCCTCGTTCTGATCGTGCGTGACGACCAGCGCCGAGAGGCGCATCTTCAGGATCAGCTCGCGCAGCCACGCCCGCGCTTCCTCGCGCAGCTTGGCGTCGAGGTTGGAGAGCGGCTCGTCCATGAGGATCACGGGCGGGTTGTAGACCAGGGCGCGGGCGATCGCGACGCGCTGCTGCTGGCCGCCCGAGAGCTGGTGCGGCAGCCGGTCGCCGAGGGCGCCGAGGCCGAGGTTGCCGAGCGCCGATTCGACGCGCTGGCGCACTTCGGCGCTTGCCACCTTGCGCAGCTTGAGACCGTAGGCGACGTTCTCGAACACGGTCCGGTGCGGCCAGAGCGCGTAGGACTGGAAGACCAGGCCGAGGTTGCGCTTCTCGGCGGGCAGCTCGACCCTGGTCGCGGCGTCGAAGACCGGGCGGTCCTCGATCCGGATCGTGCCGCGGTGCGCCGCCTCGAGCCCGGCGACGGCGCGCAGCAAAGTCGTCTTGCCGCTTCCCGACGGGCCGAGCAGCGAGACGACCTCGCCCTGCGCGAGCTGCATCGACACGCCCTTCAGGATCGCGTTGTCGCCGTAGGAGAGGTGCAGGTCGTCGACGCGCAGCTTGTTCGCTGCACCGGTCGTGTTGGCCGTGTCAGTCATGAAGCTTGACTCCGAAACGCAGGGCGACCGTCAGGCCGATCGCGACCAGCACGACGTTGATGAACGACAGCGCAGCGACCGACTCGGCGGCACCGGTTCCCCAGAGCGAGACCAGCAACGAGCCGATCACCTCGGTGCCGGGGCCGAGCAGGTAGACCCCGGTCGAATACTCGCGCTCGAAGATCATGAAGACGAGCAGCCAGCTGGCGAGCAGGCCGTAGCGGATCAACGGCAGGGTGACGTCGCGGGTGACGCGGCCCGGGCTCGCGCCGGCGCTGCGCGCCGCCTCCTCGAGCTCGGGGCCGACCTGGAGCAGCGAGCTCGACACCAGGCGCATGCCGTAGGCGAGCCAGACGACCGTGTAGGCGATCCAGAGGCTGAAGATCGTCGAACGGAGCGGCGCCAGCGGCGGAAAGAACAGGAACACCCACAGGAACGCGAGGCCGGCGAGAAGGCCCGGCACGGCGCGCGGCACCAGCACCATGTAGTCGACGACCCTCGACCAGACATCGTTCTTGCGGTGCGTCGTCAGGCCGACCGCGGTGTAGCAGACCACCGCCAGGCCGCCGCCGACGATGCCGATCAGCACCGTGTTGACGATGCCGCGAACGAGCGTCGGCTGCTGCAGCACGTCGCGGAAGTTGTCGAGCGTCAGGACGTCGGCGAGGCGAACGCCTTCCCCCCAGTTGGTGACGAGAGCGCGCAAGGCGATTCCCGAGAGCGGCACGACCACCGTGACGAAGAGCCAGAAGACCAGGATCGCCGCGGCGACCCAGCGCCAGCCACCGAGCGGCAGCGGCCGCTGTCGCCCCGCCTTTCCCTTGACGGTGACGTACTTGCCGGCGTTCTTGAGCAGGACGCGCTGCAGCATGACGAGCGGGAACGTCATCGCGACGATGCACACCGCCACCGCCGCCATCAGGTGGTAGGACGGCGTGCCGAGCTTGTTGGTGAGCTTGTAGAGGTAGGTGGCCAGCACGAGATGGCCCTCCGGATCGCCGAGGACGAGCGGCAGGCCGAAGATCTCGAAGCCGAGGAAGAAGACGAGCACGCCCGAGAACAGCAGCGACGGCGTGACCATAGGCAGACTGACGTCGCGGGCGACCTGGAACGGCGTCGATCCGGCCATCCGCGCCGCCTCCTCGACGTCGGAGCCGAGGCTCTTCAGCGCCGACGACGAATAGAGGTAGACGTGGGGCACGTGGGTCAGCCCGGCGATGACGGCGATGCCTGTGAGCGAGTAGACGTTCCAGGGCACGCCGCCGAAGAGCTCCTTGGCCCAGACCGAGTAGAAGCCGACCGGCCCGGCCGAGACGACGTAGCCGAAGCCGAGCACCATCGGCGAGACGAACACCGGGATCAGCAGCAGCGGCTCGATCCAGCCGCGCCCGGGCAGGTCGGTGCGAATCATCAGGAAGGCCAGGATGCCGCCGAGCGGCACGGCGATCAGCCCCATCGCGGCGGCGATCACCAGCGAGTTCCTGAGCGCGTCCCAGAAATCGTCGTCGGCGAAGATGAAGCTGAACGCGCCGAGGCCGACGCGGTGCGGCGCGAAGAACGGCGCGTCGAGCAGGCTCTGGTAGAAGATGAGCCCGAGCGGCAGGCAGACGGCGAGCGCCGTCAGCCCGATCACGCCCGCCCGCGGCAGGCTGACGCCCGTCTGCATCTTCTACTTGCCGGCTTTCATCGCGGCCTGCCACTGCTTGATGAAGTCGAGACGCTTGGTCTGGTCGAGGTAAGCGAGCAGATCGGCGCTGACCGGGATCGGCTTGGCGGCGTTGCCGAGGAGC
>JADGRJ010000023.1 GCA_017881025.1 Rhizobacter sp.
CACCGAGCGCCGACGCGCTCGCGGCGATGCGCTCGACCGGCCTGACGACGCCCGACCCGGTGACGCTGCAGAACGCGCTGCACGATTTCGCCGATCGCGGCTTCGCGGCGTGCGCGGTCGAGGCGTCATCGATCGGCATCGCCGAGCATCGCCTGGCCGGCACGCAGGTCGCGGTCGCGGTGTTCACCAACTTCACCCAGGACCATCTCGACTACCACGGCGACATGCGCGCCTACTGGCAGGCGAAGGCGCAGCTCTTCGCCTGGCCGGGGCTGCGCTCCGCGGTCGTCAACCTCGACGACGCGCAAGGGCTCGAGCTCGCCGACTCGCTCGCCGACTCGGCGGTCGACTGCTGGACGGCCTCGATGCACGGCGAGCCGGCGCGCCTGCGCGCCGAGGCGCTGCGCCACGACCGACACGGTCTCGCCTTCGACGTCGTCGAGGGCGACGAGCGCGTCGCGATCGCGACGCCGCTGATCGGCGACTACAACGCCGCCAACCTCCTCTGCGTCATCGGTGTCCTGCGCGCGCTCGGCGTGTCGCTCGACGACTCTGCGACGGCGTGCGCGGCGCTGACGCCGGTGCCCGGCCGCATGCAGCGAGTCGCCGCGTCGGCAGCGGCGTACCCCGAGTCCTTGCCCGAAGTCGTCGTCGACTACGCGCACACGCCCGACGCGCTCGAGAAGGCGCTCGCCGCTCTGGCGCCGCTCGCCAAGTCTCGCGGCGGCGCGCTCTGGTGCGTGTTCGGTTGCGGCGGCAACCGCGACGCCGCGAAGCGGCCGCTGATGGGCGCCATCGCCTGCCGGCTCGCCGGACGCGTCGTCGTCACCAGCGACAACCCGCGCCTCGAATCGCCCGACCTGATCCTGGCGCAGATCCTCGCCGGCGCGATCGGCCACGACGAGGTCGACGTGATCGAGAACCGCGCCGAGGCGATCCGCCACGCGATCGGCAGCGCCGCCGCCGCCGACGTCGTCCTGCTCGCGGGCAAGGGCCACGAGGACTACCAGGAGATCGGCGGCGCCAGGTTCCCATTCTCGGACGCGGCGCACGCGGCGAAGGCGCTGGCGGCGCGCGCCGCGGGCAGCGGCGCGATCGCAGCGGCGACGACGACGGCGACGATGATGACGCTCGAAGACGCCGCGCGCATGCTGCCCGGCGCGCGCGTCGTCGGCAGCGTGACGACGCCGATCGCGCGCGTGCACAGCGACACGCGCAGCGTCGCGCCGGGCGACCTGTTCGTCGCCTTGCGCGGCGAGCGCTTCGACGCGCACGCGTACCTGGCCGACGCGAAGGCCGGCGGCGCCGTCGCCGCGCTCGCCGAACGCGGCCTCGACGACGCGGCGTTGCCCGGGCTCGTCGTCGCCGACAGCCGGCGCGCGCTCGGCGAGCTCGCGGCGGCGTGGCGGCGCCGCTTCGCGATGCCGCTCGTCGCCATCACCGGCAGCAACGGCAAGACGACGGTGACGCAGATGATCGCGGCGATCTTTTGCGCCTGGGTCGGCGACGCCGCTTTCGCGACCGAAGGCAACTTCAACAACGACATCGGCGTTCCGCTGACGCTGCTGCGTCTGCGCGAGGGCTGCCGCGCCGCGGTCGTCGAGCTCGGCATGAACCACGCCGGCGAGATCGCCCGCCTCGCCCAGATCGCCGCGCCGACGATCGCGCTCGTCAACAACGCGCAGCGCGAGCACCTCGAGTTCATGACGAGCGTCGAGGCCGTCGCGCGCGAGAACGGGACGGCGATCGCCGCCCTCGGCGACGACGGCGTCGCCGTCTTCCCGGCCGACGATGCCCACGCGCCGACCTGGCGCGCGATCGCCGGCGCGCGCCGAACGATCACCTTCGCGCTCGACGCGGCTGCTGACGTCTCGGGCAGCGCCGCCTGGCACGATGATCGCTGGGCCGTGACGATGCAGACGCCGGCGGGCGCGGCGACCTTCGCGCTGCGCGTCGCCGGCACGCACAACGTCCGCAATGCGCTGGCGGCGAGCGCCGCCGCGCTGGCGGCGGGTGCTCCGCTCGATGCGATCGTGCGCGGCCTGGAAGGCTTCGCCGCGGTGCGCGGCCGCTCGCAGACGAAGCGCTTCGCGCGCGGCGGTGTCGACGTCACGCTGGTCGACGACACCTACAACGCCAACCCCGATTCGGTCCGCGCCGCGATCGACGTGCTTGCCGCCTTGCCGGCGCCGCGCTGGCTCGTCCTCGGCGACATGGGCGAAGTCGGCGACCAGGGGCCCGCGTTCCACCGCGAGGTCGGCGCCTACGCCGCGGAGCGCGGCATCGAGTCGCTCTGGGCGGCGGGCGCGGAAAGCGCGAGCACCGCGGCGCCGTTCGCCGGCGCGCGCGCGTTCGCGGAGGTCGACGCGTTGATCGCCGCGCTCGGCGAAGCACCCGCGGCGAAGGCGGTGCTCGTCAAGGGCTCGCGCTTCATGCGAATGGAGCGCGTCGTCGCCGCGCTGACGGGCGAGTCGGTGGGAGAAGCGCATGCTGCCTAGCCTCGCTAGGGATCGGAGGCGGCATGCTGCTTAGCCTGGCGCAGTGGCTGCAGGCGTACTCGCCCGAGTTCGGCTTCATGCGCGTCTTCCAGTACATCACCTTCCGCGCCGTGATGGCGGCGATGACCTCGCTCGTCATCGGCCTGGTGTTCGGGCCGTGGGTGATCCGCCGGCTCGCGTCGCTCAAGATCGGCCAGCCGATCCGCTCCTACGGCATCGAGGCGCATCACGCCAAGAGCGGCACGCCGACGATGGGCGGGGTGCTGATCCTGCTCGGCATCGGCGTCTCGACGCTGCTCTGGTTCGATTGGTCGAACCGCTTCGTCTGGATCGTCATGCTCGTGACGATCGGCTTCGGCGCGATCGGCTGGGTCGACGACTGGAGGAAGGTCGTCCAGAAGAACCCCGAGGGAATGCCTTCGGGCGAGAAGTACTTCTGGCAGTCGGTGATCGGCGTCGTCGCCGCGCTCTACCTCGCGTTCTCGGTCAGCGAGACGTCGAACCTGCGCGTCCTCGAGCTCTTCCTGCGCTGGGTCCAGAGCGGCTTCTCGAACGACCTGCCGCCCAAGGCCGACCTGATCGTGCCGTTCTTCAAGACGGTGAGCTACCCGCTCGGCGTGTTCGGCTTCATCGCGCTCACCTACTTCGTGATCGTCGGCGCGAGCAACGCCGTCAATCTCACCGACGGCCTCGACGGCCTGGCGATCATGCCGGTGGTGATGGTGGGCTCGTCGCTCGGCATCTTCGCCTACATCACGGGCAGCTCGGTCTACTCGCGCTACCTGCTCTTTCCCTACATCCCGGGCGCGGGCGAGCTGCTCATCTTCTGCTCGGCGATGGCCGGCGCGGGGCTGGCGTTTCTCTGGTTCAACACCCACCCGGCGCAGGTCTTCATGGGCGACGTCGGCGCGCTCGCGCTCGGCGGCGCGCTCGGCACGATCGCCGTCATCACGCGCCAGGAAATCGTCCTCGGCATCATGGGCGGCGTCTTCGTCGCCGAGGCGCTGTCGGTGATGGCGCAGGTCGCGTGGTTCAAGTACACGAAGAAGAAATACGGCGAAGGGCGCCGCTTCTTCAGGATGGCGCCGCTGCACCATCACTTCGAGAAATCGGGCTGGAAGGAGACGCAGGTCGTCGTCCGGTTCTGGATCATCACCATCATGCTGTGCCTGGTCGGGCTCGCGAGCCTGAAGCTGCGGTGAACGAGAAGAGAGCGTCGCTCGTCCTCGGCCTTGGCGAATCGGGCCTCGCGATGGCGCGCTGGCTCGCCCGCGACGGCGCTGCCGTCCGCGTCTGGGACTCGCGCGCCGAGCCGCCGCAGGCGGCGGCGCTGCGCGAGCACGTGCCGCAGGCCGAGCTGATCGGCGGCGCGCTCGAGGCGAGCGTGCTCGCCGGAGTCGATCGCGTCGTCAAGAGCCCGGGGCTCGCTCCCGGCGACGACCGCATCGCCGCCGTTCTCGCCGCGGCGCGCGCCGCGAAGCTGCCGGTGCAGGGCGAGCTCGACCTGTTCGCGGCGGCGCTCGAATCGCTCCGCGTCACGATCGACTATGCGCCGAAGGTGATCGCCGTCACCGGCACCAACGGCAAGACGACGACGACGGCACTGACCGCGCTCCTCGTCGCGCGCGGCGGCAAGCGCGTCGCCGCCGCCGGCAACATCGGCCCGACAATGCTGCAGACGCTCGCCGACGCGATCGACGCGGGCCCGGCCGAGTCGCTGCGCGAGCGCCTGCCGGAGGTCTGGGTGCTCGAGCTGTCGAGCTTCCAGCTCGCCGGCAGCGACGCGAGCGCGTTTCAGGCCGACGCGGCGGCGCTGTTGAACGTGAGCGAAGACCATCTCGACTGGCACGGCTCGATGGCCGACTACGTCGCCGCCAAGGCGCGTGTGTTCGGCGCGCGCGCGACGATCGTCGTCAACCGCGACGACGCCGCCGTCATGCGCCTCGTGCCGGCGCCGAAGACGCTGCCGGCGCGGAAGGGCCGAGTCGCCAAGGTCGTCGCGCGCCGGGTCGTCACCTTCGGCAGCGGCGTGCCGACGCGCGCCGACGACTGGGGCCTGGCGGTCGAGAACGACATGGCCTGGCTCGTTCGTGCCCAGGGCGACGAAGCGGCGAACGCGCTCGGCGAGATCGTCATCCAGCAGCTGATGCCCGCCGATGCCTTGCGCGTTCGCGGCCGCCACAACGCGATGAACGCGCTCGCCGCGCTGGCGCTGGCGAGCGCGATCGGCTGCCCGCTGGCGCCGATGCTGCACGCGCTGCGCGAGTACCGCGGCGAGCCGCACCGCGTCGAGTACGTGGCCACCGTCGACGGCGTCGACGCCTTCGACGACAGCAAGGGGACCAACGTCGGCGCGACCGAGGCCGCGCTCGTCGGCCTCGGCAGCGAGCGCACGCCGGCGAAGCTGGTCGTCATCCTCGGCGGCGACGGCAAGGGGCAGGACTTCGCGCCTCTGGGTCCCGCGCTGGCACGGTACGCGCGCGCCGCGGTGACGATCGGCCGCGATGCCGCGGCGATCGAGCGCGTCCTCGAGGCGGCGGGCGTGCCGTTCGAGCGCTGCGCGACGCTCGAAGTCGCCGTCCACGCCGCGTTCGCGCGCGCCGAGACGGGCGATGCCGTCCTGCTCAGCCCGGCCTGCGCGAGCCTCGACATGTTCCGCAACTACGCGCATCGCGCCGAGGTGTTCGTGCAGGCGGTCGGCAAGCTGGCCGATGCGGCGCTGGAAAGGAGCTCGGCATGAGCCGCTGGGCCGCTCCGAAGGCGAATACCGAAGCGCGAAGCGCGGAGGTTCTCGAATGAGCGCGACGCTGGCGAACGTCTGGCAGTCGTGGCGCGCGCGCCTGGCGCCGCCGCCTGTCGGCAAGCCGGCGAAGCTCGCCGCCGGCCGTGCCAGCCGCACCGTCGTCGAGGCCATCCCGGTGCGCGAATGGATCAGCGTCGAGCGCGGCGAGCCGGCGCGCCTGCTCGGCTTCGACCGCACCCTCGTCTGTCTCGTCGTCGCCTTGCTCGCGCTCGGCCTGGTGATGGTCTACAGCGCCTCGGTGGCGCTGCCCGACAACCCGAAGTTCGCGCGCTACACGCCGACCTACTTCCTGTCGCGCCACGTCATGTTCATGGCCATCGCCGTCACGGCTGCGCTCGTCACCGTGCAGGTGCCGGTGTCACTGTGGGAAAAGCTCTCGCCGTGGATCTTCGTCGTCGCGCTGCTGCTCCTCGTCATCGTCCTCGTTCCCTTCATCGGCAAGGGCGTCAACGGCGCGCGCCGCTGGATCCCGCTCGGGATCATGAGCTTCCAGCCCTCCGAGCTGACCAAGCTGGCGATCGCGATGTACGCCGCCGGCTACATGGTGCGGCGAATGGACGTGAAGGAGAACTTCGTCCGCGCCGTCGTGCCGATGGCGATCTCGATCGCCGTCGTCGGCCTGCTCCTGCTCGCCGAGCCCGACATGGGCGCCTTCCTCGTCATCGCGACGATCGCGATGGGAATCCTCTTCCTCGGCGGCGTCAACGGCCGGATGTTCCTGCTCATCACGGCGATCCTGATCGGTGCCTTCGTGCTGATGATCAGCTTCAGCGAATGGCGGCGCGAGCGGATCTTCGCGTACCTGAACCCGTGGGACGAGAAGTACACGCTCGGCAAGGCCTACCAGCTGTCGCACTCGCTGATCGCCTTCGGCCGCGGCGAGATCTTCGGCCAGGGCCTCGGCTCGAGCGTCGAGAAGCTGCACTACCTGCCCGAGGCGCACACCGACTTCCTGCTCGCGGTGATCGGCGAGGAGCTCGGCTTCGTCGGCGTCGCCTGCGTCATCGTCGCGTTCTTCTGGCTGGCGCGGCGACTCTTCCACATCGGCCGGCAGGCGATCGCCCTCGACCGCGTCTTCGCCGGCTTGTTCGCGCAGGGCGTCGGCATCTGGATGGGCGGCCAGGCGTTCATCAACATGGGCGTCAATCTCGGCGTCCTGCCGACCAAGGGCCTCACCCTGCCGCTGATGAGCTACGGCGGCTCGGCGATCGTCATGAACCTGATCGCGCTCGCGATCGTCGTGCGCGTGGACATCGAAAACAGGCAGCTCATGCGCGGAGGGCGCGCATGAGCCGCAGCATGGCGAAGCCAGGCTGCGCAGAGAGCACGTCAGTGCTCGCTTGGCTTGTTTGGGCGAGGCTCATGTCGCGAAGCGACGTGAAGCGCACGCCGTGCGCATGCCGAGACCAAAACAGGCAGCTCATGCGCGGAGGGCACGCATGAAGCATTTGCTCGTGATGGCGGCGGGCACTGGCGGGCATGTCATCCCGGGCATCGCGGTCGCGACCGAGATGCAGCGGCGCGGCTGGAACGTGAGCTGGCTCGGCACGCAGACGGGGCTCGAGAACCGGCTCGTGCCGCCGACCGGGATCGTCCTCGACCGCATCGCGTTCAACGGCCTGCGCGGCAAGGGGGTGTTCGGCAATGTGCTCGGCGCGCTGCGCCTCTTCATCGCCTTTCGCACCTGCTCGCGGCTGATCAGGCGGCGCCGCCCCGACGCGGTCCTCGGCATGGGCGGCTACGTGTGCTTTCCCGGCGGCTGGATGGCCTGGCTGCACGGCAAGCCGCTCCTCCTCGTCAATGCCGACGCGACCCTGCTGCTCAGCAACAGGGCCCTGCGCTGGGCGGCGCGCCGCATCGTCTTCGGCTTCGTCGGCCAATCGGCGAACGAGCTCGGCAAGAAGGCCGTCGTCACCGGCAACCCGGTGCGCGAGCAGATCGAAGCGCTGCCCGAACCGGGCACGCGCTTCGCCGGACGTGCCGGTGCACTGCGCCTGCTCGTCGTCGGCGGCAGCCTCGGGGCGCGCGTCCTCAACGAGTGCGTGCCGAAGGCGATCGCGCTCATGACAGTGACGCAGCGGCCGCGCGTCACGCATCAGACCGGCGAAGCCGGGCGCGACGCCGTTCGCGCCGCCTACGCCGCCGCCGGCGCCGACGCCGAAGTGCTGCCGTTCATCGACGACATGGCGATCCGCCTCGGCGAGTGCGACGTCATCGTCTGCCGCGCCGGCGCGATCACCGTGAGCGAGCTGTGCGCGGCCGGCGTCGCCGCCGTGCTGGTGCCTTTCGTCGCCAGCACGACCTCGCACCAGCGCGACAACGCCGCCTGGTTGGCAGCGCGCGAGGCGGCGATCCACCTGCCGCAGGGCGATCTCTCGCCCGGCCGTCTCGCCGACCTGTTGAGCGGGCTGACGCGCGACGCGCTGCTGGCGATGGCGACGAAGGCGCGCGCACTGGCGCGACCGCACGCGGCAGCGCGCGTCGCCGACGAAATCGAAGCGATGGTGGCCGCATGAAACGCGCGGCGAAGAGCATCCACTTCGGCGGCACGCCGACTGCGAAGCAGGTGGCGTTCGTCATGACAGCGGCCTTGGCCGCCGATGCCGACGAAGGCGCTCGATCATGAAGCATGCGGTCAAGAGCATCCACTTCGTCGGCATCGGCGGTGCGGGGATGAGCGGAATCGCCGAGATCCTGCACAACCTCGGGTACACGATCTCGGGCTCCGACCAGAGCGAGAGCGCGACGACGAAGGCGCTCGCGGCGCGCGGCATCCGCGTCGCGATCGGCCACGACGCCGCCAACATCGCCGGCGCCGAGGCGGTCGTGACCTCGAGCGCGGTGCGCTCCGACAACCCCGAGGTCACCGCGGCGCGCGCGCGTCGCGTTCCGGTCGTTCCGCGCGCCGTCATGCTCGCCGAGCTGATGCGGCTCAAGCAGGGCATCGCCATCGCCGGCACGCACGGCAAGACGACGACGACGAGCCTCGTCACGAGCGTCCTCGCCGAAGCCGGGCTCGACCCGACCTTCGTGATCGGCGGCCGCCTCAACGCCGCCGGCGCCAACTCGCGCCTCGGCGCCGGCGACTACATCGTCGTCGAGGCCGACGAGTCGGATGCGTCGTTCCTCAACCTGCTGCCGGTGATGGCCGTCGTCACGAACATCGACGCCGACCACATGGACACCTATGGCCACGACTTCGCCAAGCTGAAGCAGGCCTTCGTCGAGTTCATCCACAAGATGCCGTTCTACGGCGCGGCGATCCTGTGCGTCGACGATCCCGGCGTTCGCTCGATCATGGCGATGATCTCGCGCCCGGTCGTGAGCTACGGCTTCGGCCCCGACGCGATGGTGCGCGCAGTCAACGTCGAGGCGCACGCGGGAACGATGCGCTTCACGGTGCAGCGGCGCAACGGCGTTCGCATGCCCGACCTGCAGGTGACGCTCAACCTGCCCGGCGACCACAACGTGCTGAACGCGCTCGCGGCGATCGCCGTCGCCGCCGAGCTCGAGCTCGCCGATGCCGCCGTCGTCAAGGGGCTCGCGGAATTCACCGGCGTCGGCCGGCGCTTCCAGCACTACGGCGATCAGCCGACCACGGCCGGCGGCGGCACCTTCACGCTGATCGACGACTACGGCCATCACCCGGTCGAGATGGCGGCGACGCTGGCGGCGGCACGCGGCGCGTTCCCGGGGCGGCGCATCGTCCTCGCCTTCCAGCCGCACCGCTACACGCGAACGCGCGACTGCTTCGAGGATTTCGTGAAGGTCCTCGGCACCGCCGATGCCGTGCTCCTCGCCGAGGTCTACGCCGCGGGCGAAGCGCCGATCGTCGCTGCCGACGGCAGAGCGCTGGCGCGCGCGCTGCGCGTCGCCGGCCACGTCGACCCGGTCTTCGTCGACGAGATCGGCGCGATGGCGCAGACCATCGTCGACCAGGCCCAGCCGGGCGACGTCGTCATCTCGATGGGCGCCGGACCGATCGGCAACGTTCCGGCGCAGGTGGTCGAACTGCTCCATCGGAGACCGGCATGAGCGCTTCCTCTGCGGCGATGCTCGGCAAAGTGGCGGTCCTCATGGGCGGCACGTCGGCCGAGCGCGAGATCTCGATCCTGTCGGGCACCGGCGTTCTCGCCGCGCTGCGATCGCAAGGCGTCGACGCGATCGCCTTCGATCCCGCCGAGCGCGACCTCGGCGACCTCAAGCGCGAGGGCTTCGCGCGCTGCTTCGTCGCCCTGCACGGCCGCCACGGCGAGGACGGCAGCGTCCAGGGCGCGCTCGAGCTGCTCGGCATCCCGTACACCGGGTCGGGCGTGATGGCGTCGGCGATCGCGATCGACAAGGTGATGACCAAGCGCATCTGGCTCGCCGAAGGTCTGCCGACGCCGAAGTTCGTTCGCCTTGCCGCCGACCAGCAGCAGCGCGAGAACCTGCGCGCGGTCCCCGACGTCCTCGGCCTGCCGCTCGTCGTCAAGCCGCCGCGCGAAGGCTCGTCGATCGGCATCACCAAGGTTGCGGGCCCAACTCTTGACCTGGACAGGCAGATGCAGGACGCGGTCGCCCTCGCGGCGAAGTACGACGCCGACGTGCTGTGCGAGGAGTTCATCGACGGCGACGAGGTGACCTGCCCGGTACTCGGCGAAGGCGAGGGCGCGCGCGCGCTGCCGGTCGTTCGCATCGTCGCCCCGGAAGGCGAGTACGACTACCAGAACAAGTATTTCACCGACGTCGTTCGCTACGAGTGTCCGAGCGGCCTGCCCGCGGCCGAGGAAGCCGAGATCCAGCGGATCGTTCTCGCTGCCTACCGACTGCTCGGCTGCCGCGGCTGGGGCCGGGCCGACCTGATGCTGCGGCGCGCCGATCGCAAGCCCTTCCTGCTCGAGATGAACACCTCGCCGGGGATGACCTCGCATTCGCTCGTGCCGATCTCGGCACGCGCCGCCGGGCTCAGCTACGAAGCGCTCTGCATGCAGTTGCTGGCGAGCGCGACGCTCGATTCGGCGCGCCCGCCGCAGCCGGGAGCCTGAACCGATGTCCACCGCAACGCTGGCCCGAACGACGATGTCGCCGCTGCCGCCCGATGTGCGCCTGATGAACGCGACCGCCGCCGCGCTCGCCGCCGTCGCCGCGATCCTGGTCGCGGCGATGGCGGCGATGTGGCTCGCGCGCCAGCCGTTCTTCGCGATCCGCTCGATCAGCGTCGACGGAGACGTCGCTCGCAACAGCGTCTCGACGATCCGCGCCAATGCCGCGCCGAAGCTCGCCGGCAACTTCATGACGATGGATCTGCGCGCGGTGCAGCGCGCCTTCGAGTCGGTTCCATGGGTGCGGCTGGCGGTCGTCCGCCGGGTCTGGCCGAATCGCCTCCGCGTCCAGCTCGAGGAGCACCGGCCGGTCGCGATCTGGAGCGGCGAGAGCGGCGCCGAGAAGCTCGTCAACAGCTTCGGCGAGGTCTTCGAGGCCAACGTCGGCGACGTCGAGGACGACGCCTTGCCGACGCTCGCCGGCCCCGAGGGCAGCGCGGCGCGCATTCTGGCGATGCTCGGCCGGGTCGAGGCCGGGCTCGCTCCGCTCGGCGCGCACGTCGAGGCGCTGACGCTCTCGGGCCGCGGCTCGTGGCAGGCGACGCTCGACAGCGGCGCCGTCGTCGAGCTCGGCCGCGGCAGCGACGACGACGTCCTCGCCCGTGCGGCGCGCTTCGTCGCCACGCTCGACCAGGTCACGTCGCGCTACCACCGCCCGCTCGAGTACGCCGACCTGCGCCACAGCGACGGCTACGCGGTGCGCCTGAAGGGCGTGTCGACGACGACCGACGCCGACAAGAACGCCAAGAAGAAGAAGGGGGGCTAGATGGCAAAGGAAATCAAGGACCTGGTCGTCGGCCTCGACATCGGCACCGCCAAGGTGATGGCGGTCGTCGCCGAGGTCATGCCCGACGGCGAGCTGCGAATCGCCGGCCTCGGCAGCGCGCCGGCGCACGGCCTGAAGCGCGGCGTCGTCGTCAACATCGACGCGACCGTGCAGTCGATCCAGCAGGCCTTGAAGGAGGCCGAGATGATGGCCGACTGCAAGATCACCCGCGTCTACACCGGCATCACCGGAAGCCACATCCGCGGCCAGAATTCGACCGGCATGGTCATCGTCCGCGACAAGGAAGTGACGCCGGTCGACGTGACGCGCGTCGTCGAGACCGCCAAGGCGATCAACATCCCGAACGACCAGCGCCTGCTGCTGGTCGAGCCGCAGGAGTTCGTGATCGACGGCCACGAGGTCAAGGAGCCGATCGGCATGAGCGGCGGCCGGCTCGAGGTGCGCGTGCACATCGTCACCGGCGCGCAGAGCGCGGCCGAGAACATCGTCAAGTGCGTGCGGCGCTGCGGGCTGGAAGTGGAGCAGCTCGTGCTCAACCCGAGCGCGTCGAGCCACGCGGTGCTGACCGACGACGAGAAGGACCTCGGCGTCGCGCTCGTCGACATCGGCGCCGGCACGACCGACGTCGCGATCTTCACCGACGGCTCGATCCGCCACACGGCGGTGATCCCGATCGCCGGCGACCTGATCACGAGCGACATCGCGATGGCGCTGCGGACGCCGACCAAGGACGCCGAGGAGATCAAGGTCGAGTACGGCGTCGCCAAGCAGCTCCTCGCCGACCCGAACGAGCAGCTCGAGGTGCCCGGCCTCGGCGACCGCCCGCCGCGGATGCTCTCGCGCCAGGCGCTCGCCGGCGTGATCGAGCCGCGCATCGAGGAGATCTATTCGCTCGTCCACCAGGTGATCCGCGAGAGCGGCTACGAGGAGCTGCTCTCGAGCGGCATCGTCATCACCGGCGGCGCCGCGGTGATGCCCGGAATGATCGAGCTCGGCGAGGACATCTTCCTCAAGCCCGTCCGCAAGGGCACGCCGACGTATCGCGGCGCGCTCCACGACATGGTCGCCAACCCGCGCTCGGCGACGGTGATGGGCCTGCTCGAGGAAGCCCGCATGGCCAGGACGCGCGGCCAGCGCGCGGCGCAGCAGGCCGGGTCGGTCAAGACCCTGTTCGGGCGCGCCAAGGACTGGTTCCTTGGGAACTTCTGAAATGAAACGCCGCCTCTGCTCCTCGATCACGTTGACGCGCCTTCTGCGCAGCATGTCGCGCGTCGATGCGTGCCGATCGCGCGGACGATCGAGCGGCAGGCCGCCGGCGTCGCCTGTGTTCTCCGGCGATGGCGCCTCGCGGTCGACCACCGAGGTGCGCGACCTCCAGCCTCATCAACACCAGGGTGCCTTGCCAGTCGAGGTGCGACCGCGAATGGGGCCTGCGCCCACAGGCGCCACCGCCGTCCTGCAGGGGGCAGGGGTGGCACACGCGCAAGGACGATCGGCGGCGTGCCTGGTCGCGCCGCTTCGTCGTCGCTGGGCAGGTGGTTCGGGCGTGCGGGCGCAGGCCCCATTCGCGGTCGCACCAGTGTCGGTGTGGCACCGCGGTGTTGATGAGGCGACCTTTCGCGAGGCGCGGTGGTCGACCGCGAGGCGCCATCGCCGGAGAACGCATGCCCGGGCCGCCTGCCCCGCTCGAACGCTCGCCAGACGCGGCGAATGCGCCCAACCCCCGCCCCGAACCCATGACCCGCCGCCGTCCGGATAGCGCATCGCGCGCTCAGCACGGCAACAACAACATATCCCAAGAAGACTGAAATTCAAGGCAACTGCAACCAGGATTGGAACAAGAGATGGCAATCGAAATGATCGAAGAGTTCAGCATGGGCACGCAGATCAAGGTGATCGGCGTGGGTGGCGGCGGCGGCAACGCGGTCGAGCACATGATCGAGGAGGGCGTTCAAGGCGTCGACTTCGTCTGCGCCAACACCGACGCGCAGGCGCTCAACCGCTCGGCGGCGCACCACCTGATCCAGCTCGGCTCGACCGGCCTCGGCGCCGGCGCCAAGCCGGAAGCGGGCAAGGCCGCGGCCGAGGAAGCGGTCGACCGCATCCGTCAGTCGATCGAAGGCGCGCACATGCTCTTCATCACCGCCGGCATGGGCGGCGGCACCGGCACCGGCGCCGCGCCGGTGATCGCCCGCGTCGCCAAGGAGATGGGGATCCTGACCGTCGGCGTCGTCACCAAGCCGTTCGAGTTCGAGGGCACCCGGCGCATGAAGGCCGCCGACAACGGCGTGGCCGAGCTCGAGTCGAACGTCGACTCGCTGATCGTCATCCTCAACGACAAGCTGCTCGACGTCCTCGGCGACGACGTGACGCAGGACCAGGCGTTCGCCTACGCCAACGACGTGCTGAAGAACGCCGTCGGCGGCATCAGCGACATCATCCACATGCCGGGTCTCGTCAACGTCGACTTCGAGGACGTCAAGACGGTGATGAGCGAGCCCGGCAAGGCGATGATGGGAACGGCGATCGCGTCGGGCCCGGACCGCGCCAACAAGGCGGCCGAGGCGGCCGTCGCCTGCCCGCTGCTCGAAGGCATCGACCTCTCGGGCGCGCGCGGCGTGCTGGTGCTGATCGCGGCCAACCGCAACACCTTCAAGCTCGCCGAAAGCCGCAACGCGATGAACTGCATCCGCCGCTACGCCGCCGAGGACGCCCACGTCATCTACGGCACGGCGTACGACGAATCGCTCGGCGACCAGCTGCGCGTGACCGTCATCGCCACCGGCCTCAGCCCGGCGCGGCGCGCGCTGCAGCCGCCGATGCAGGTCGTCAACAACGTGCCCGTTCAGCGCACGGGCACCGACAACCTGCCGGTGCTGAACCAGCAGGTGACGATGCCGCCGCAGGCGCACGACTACAGCGGCCTGACGACGCCGAGCGTCTGGCGCAACGGCCGCACCGCCGCGGCCAAGGTCGACGCGCTGGCGAGCAACGGGATGGACGAGATCGAGATCCCGGCGTTCTTGCGGAAGCAGGCGGACTAGTGAGAGCCGCCGTCGTGTCGCGCCAAGGCCCCACGGGCCGGCGCGGCGCGGCGATCAAGGACAATTCGGCCATGCTCGCCCAACGCACCCTCAAGTCGATGACGCGCGCCGTCGGCGTCGGCGTGCACGGCGGCCAGAAGGTCGAGCTGACCTTGAGGCCCGCGCCGGCCGATTCGGGCATCGTCTTTCGCCGCGTCGACCTGCCGCGCCCGGTCGCCATCAAGGCCGCGGCGCTCAACGTCTGCGACACCCGCATGGCGACGACGCTGTCGGCCGACGGTGGCCCCGACGGGCCGAAGGTGAAGACCGTCGAGCATCTGCTCTCGGCCTGCGCCGGGCTCGGCCTCGACAACGTCGTCGTCGACATCACCGCCGAGGAAGTGCCGATCCTCGACGGCTCGGCGGCATCGTTCGTCTTCCTCCTGCAGAGCGCCGGGATCGCCCTGCAGAATGCGCCCAAGCGGTTCCTGCGCGTCCTGCGCCCGGTCGAGGTGAAGGAAGGCGAGGGCGCCGGATCGAAATGGGCGCGCCTCGAGCCGCACGAGGGCTACACGCTCGGCTTCGAGATCGAGTTCGACCACCCGGTCGTGAGCGAGACCGGCCAGCGCTTCGTCTTCGACATGGGCTCGGGCAAGTACAAGAACGAGATCGCCCGCGCGCGCACCTTCGGCTTCACGAAGGAGGTCGAGATGATGCGATCGCGCGGCCTCGCGCTCGGCGGCAGCCTCGACAACGCCGTCGTCGTCGACGAGTTCAAGGTCCTCAACAGCGAGGGGCTCCGCTACGACGACGAGTTCGTCAAGCACAAGATCCTCGACGCGATCGGCGACCTGGTGCTCGTCGGCCACCCGCTGCTCGCCGCCTACCGTGCCTTCAAGTCGGGACACGCCCTCAACAACCGGCTCGTTCGCGCGCTCCTCGCCGATCGCTCGGCCTGGGAGATCGTCACCTTCGACGACGAGGCGACGGCGCCCGCCGGTCTCGCGGAGCTTGCGCCGGCGTGGTGAATCGCGCCGCTGCGGGCGGGCGCTCCGCCCCATCGACGCCATGACGGGGAGCGGTTCGCGATGGTTGTGACCGTCCTGCGCTGGATCGCGGCGGGGATCGCCGCGCTGCTCGCCGTCGGCGCGCTGGCGAGCTTCGCGCTCTACATCGGCTTCGAAGCGAGGCCGGCGCTCGATCGCGCAAAGCGCCTGGCGGCATGGATCAGGCTTCTGGCGCTGACCTGGTTCAACGTCGAGGTCTGGGGGCGAGTCGTCTACACCATCGCCACCTGGAAGTGACGACGCACGGGACGAGGCGTCAGCGAGCGCGGTCGAGGCCGAGGAAGGCGATCACTTCGGGCAGGTGGGCGTCGAAGTCGCTCAGCGCGTGATCGCTGCCTTCGATCAGGCGGACATGGCAGCCGGCATAGCGCGCGCTCATCTCGCGCCATGACAGCACCTCGTCGCCCTTGGCGATGACGGCGAGATAGCGGCCGGGGTCGGTCAGCGTCGCCGGCGGCGCGATCGCGCGCAGCTCGTCGACGTACTCGGCGCGAAAGACGAACCGGTCGTCGCTGTGCCAGGCCGTCGTCTCGCCGACCGCAGCGGCGAGGTCGCGAGCCGGATCGATCGCCGGGTTGAGCACGACGGCGCGGCAGCCGCGCTGTTCGGCGACCGCGGTGGCGTAGAAGCCGCCGAGCGAGCTGCCGATCACGGCCATGTGCGCGCGCGGCCAGGCCGCGACGCCGGCGATCACGTCGCGCATCGCCTGCGCGGGCGACGCCGGCAGCTGCGGGCACCACCACACCAGGCCGGGCCGGTTCGCCGCGACCCAGGCGGCGAGCTTCTTCGCCTTCGTCGACTGCGGCGACGAGCGAAAGCCGTGCAGATAGAGCAGGTGCGTGACCGGCTCGACTCGAGCCGGCGCCGCCCCCGCTGCGCTCATGCCGCCGCGCGCCCGGCCGGCGCCAGGGCCTCGAGCAGCTTTTCGTGAATGCCGCCGAAGCCGCCGTTGCTCATGCACAGGACGTGGTCGCCCGAGCGTGCCGCCGCGACGACGCGGCTGACGAGCTCGGCGATCGTCGGCGCGACGATCGCGTGCGCGCCCATCGGCGCGAGCGCCTGCGCGGCGTCCCAGGTGAGGCCGCCGGAATGGCAGAACGACAGGTCGGCCTCCTCGAGCGCCCACGGCAGCTGCGCCTTCATCGCGCCGAGCTTCATCGTGTTCGAGCGCGGCTCGAAGACGGCGAGGATGCGCGCCGCGCCGACCTTCTTGCGCAGGCCTTCGAGCGTCGTCCGCATCGCCGTCGGGTGGTGCGCGAAGTCGTCGTAGATCGAGACGCCGGCGGCGACGCCGCGCAGCTCGAGGCGGCGCCTGACGTTGCGAAAGCTTCCCAGCGCGCGCGCCGAGATTTCAGGGACGACGCCGACGTGCTCGGCGGCGGCGATCGCAGCGAGCGCGTTGAGCTGGTTGTGCTCGCCGAGGAGCGACCACTCGACGCGGGCGATCTTGAGGCCGCCGCGCAGGACGTCGAAGGCGTGCGGCTCGCCGCGCGCGCGCAGCATCCCGGGCGCTTCCTTCCGGCCGCCGAAGCGCTGCACCTCGCTCCAGCAGCCCATCGCGAGGACGCGCTGCAGCGCCTCTTCGCGCGCGTTGACGACGATCCGGCCGCGGCCCGGCACGGTGCGGACGAGGTGATGGAACTGGCGCTCGATCGCGGCGAGGTCGTCGAAGATGTCGGCGTGGTCGAACTCGAGGTTGTTGAGGATTGCCGTGCGTGGCCGGTAGTGGACGAACTTGCTGCGCTTGTCGAAGAAGGCGGTGTCGTACTCGTCGGCCTCGATCACGAACGGCGCGCCCAGGTCGCCGAGGCGCGCCGAGACGCCGAAGTTGAGCGGCACGCCGCCGACGAGAAAGCCCGGCTCGAGCCCCGCCTGGTCGAGGATCCAGGCGAGCATCGACGTCGTCCCGGTCTTGCCGTGGGTGCCGGCGACGGCGAGGACGTGGCGGCCGGCGAGGATCTGCTCCGCGAGCCATTGCGGCCCGCTCGTGTAGGCGGCGTTGGCGTCGAGGATCGCTTCCATCAACGGGTTGCCGCGCGTGATCGTATTGCCGACGACGAAGAGGTCCGGCGCGAGCGCGAGCTGGCCGGCGTCGTAGCCCTCGATCAGCTCGATGCCGAGGGCGGCAAGCTGATCGCTCATCGGCGGGTAGACGTTGGCGTCGCAGCCGGTCACCCGGTGCCCGGCCTCGCGCGCGAGCGCCGCCAGCCCGCCCATGAACGTGCCGCAGATGCCGAGGACGTGCAGGTGCATCGGCCGATTCTAGGCAGCGCGAATGACCTTCTTCGTCGCCACGGCGCGCGGCGCCGGTCTCAGGCGGCGAAGCTCGCCGCTGCCGCGGCGACGGTGGCGGCGATGTCGTCGTGCGTGTGCGCCGAGCTGACGAAGCCGGCTTCGTAGAGCGCCGGCGCGAGGTAGACGCCGCGGCCGAGCATCGCGTGGAAGAAGCGGTTGAAGCGCTCCCTGTCGGTCGCCATCACCTCGCCGTAGTTCTGCGGCAGCTCGGCGGCGAAGAAGAAGCCGAACATGCCGCCCTCGCAGTCGGCCGTCAACATCACACCGGCGCTTTGCGCCGCTTCGAGCAGGCCGACGACGAGACCTCGCGTTCGCGCCGCCAGCGCGTCGAAGTAGCCGGGCTTGGCGATCTCGCGCAAGGTCGCGAGGCCGCACGCGGTCGCGACCGGGTTGCCCGAGAGCGTCCCCGCCTGGTACACCGGGCCGAGCGGCGCGAGCTGCTCCATCACTGCGCGCTTGCCGCCGAACGCCGCCAGCGGCATGCCGCCGCCGATCACCTTGCCGAACACGCTCAGGTCGGGCGCGAAGCCGGGGATGGCCTGCGCGTAGAGGCTCTGCGCGCCGCCGAGCGCGACCCGGAAGCCGGTCATCACCTCGTCGAAGACGAGCAGGGCGCCGTGCCCGGTGCAAAGCTCGCGCAGGCGCTGCATGAAGGGCACCGTCGCGCGGACGAAGTTCATGTTGCCGGCGATCGGCTCGATCATCACGCAGGCGATCGTCTTGCCGTGGCGCGCGAACGCCTCGTCGAGCGCGGCTACGTTGTTGTACTCCAGGACAAGCGTGTGCTGGACGACCGCCTCGGGAACTCCGGCGCTGGTCGGATGGCCAAAGGTCGCCAGGCCCGATCCGGCCTTGACGAGGAGGGCATCGGCGTGGCCGTGATAGCAGCCTTCGAACTTGACGATGACGTTGCGGCCGGTCGCGCCGCGCGCCAGCCGCAGCGCGCTCATCGCCGCCTCGGTGCCCGAGCTGACCAGGCGGACCTGCTCCATGCTCGGCACTTGGGCGAGGATCGCCTCGACGAGCTCGATCTCGCGCTCGGTCGGCGCGCCGAACGAGAGGCCCTCGTCGACGGCGGCGTGCACCGCCGCCTGCACCGCAGGGTGGCGGTGGCCAAGGATCATCGGCCCCCACGAGCCGATGTAGTCTATGTAGCGCTTGCCTTCGGCGTCGAAGATGTACGGGCCGTCGCCGCGGACGATGAAGCGCGGCGTGCCGCCGACGGCGCGGAAGGCGCGCACCGGCGAGTTGACCCCGCCCGGGATGACGCGCCGGGCGCGCTCGAACAGCTCGTCGTTGGTCATCGATCGGGCCCGGGCGCCGCGCCGCCGCGTCAGTGGACGTGGCGCGGGTTCTTCGGCGCGGTGACCGCGTCGGCGTCGCCGGCGGGGGCGGCGTTCTCGCCGGGCTCGCCGTCTTCCTCGCCTTCGCCCGGCAGGGCCCAGAAGAAGCGGTCGGGGACGACGTTGCCCATGCCCGGGCGAAAGCCCGCGTCGAGCGCCTGGTCGAGGAAGGCGAGCGCCTCGCCGACGGCGGCGTGCAGCTCGACGCCGGTCGCGAGGAGCGCGGCGAGCGCCGCCGAGAGGGTCTCGCCGGCGCCGACGAACGTGGTTTCGAAGCGCTCGAACTTCTCGCCGGTGATGGCGCCTTGCGGCGACGCGAGCACGTTGTCGAGGAACTGGTCGGGCAAGGGAATGCTGGTGACGAGAACGTAGCGCGTGCCGTGCTTGTTGGCGGCGACGGCGAGCTCGCGCGACGACGGCGGCCGCTCGCCCTCCCAGTCGGGAAGGAGGAAGTCGGTCAGCGTCTGGTGGCTGCCGACGAGCACCTCGGTCTGCGGCAGGACGAGGTCGCGGAACGCCTCGAGGTAGGCCTGCTGCTCGTCTTCCTCGACCCAGGCGAGGTTGGGCAGATAGGCGACGAGCGGCACGTCGGGGTAGTCCGAGAGGATCTCGGCGACCGCGCTCACGCCCTCGGTCGAGCCGAGGAAGCCGACCTTCCAGGCGGCGATCGTCACGTCCTCGAGGACGCTGCGCGCCTGCTCGACGATCACGTCGGCGTCGATCGCGTGGTGGTCGAACACCTCGGCGGTGTCGCGCATGACGATGCTCGTGATCACCGGCAGCGCGTGCGCGCCCATCGCCGCGATCGTCGCGACGTCGCCGGCCGATCCGCCCGCGCCGCTCGGGTCGTTGACGTTGAAGCTCATCACGCACGCCGGCGCGGCCTGCTCTTCGAGATCGCCGGGATCGGCCTCGGCAGGCGGAGAAACGTCGGTCATGGGATGCTCGAAAGGCGCGGGGGAGAGCCGTTCGCGAGGCGTCTGGAGACCTCTAGCCGAACGTGAAGAATGTTGCGTATGTACCTACACAGCCTTGCTTTTTCGAGAGGGGCCGTGTCTACAATCTGGCTGCATTGTAGTGAAGGCACCGGCCCGGACGTGAGCGACCCCAAGACCTGGATGTGCCTGATCTGCGGTTGGATCTACGACGAGGCGGCAGGTGACCCCGAACATGGCCTGGCGCCGGGGACGGCCTGGGCCGATATCCCGATGAACTGGACCTGCCCGGAGTGCGGCGCTCGCAAGGAAGACTTCGAGATGGTCCAGATCTGATCGGACAACAGCATGCGCGCAGGCCGAGTGGTCGTTGAGGAGAACGTCAGGTGACGAACGCGGCCGAAGCCGAACAAGCCGGATTGAAAGTGCTCGTCATCGACGACAGCAACACAATCCGGCGCAGCGCCGAGATCTTCCTGAAGCAGGGCGGCTACGAGGTGCTCCTCGCCGAGGACGGCTTCGACGCCCTCTCCAAGGTCAACGACCACGATCCCGACCTCATCTTCTGCGACATCCTGATGCCGCGCCTGGACGGCTACCAGACCTGCGCGATCATCAAGCGAAACGTCAAGTTCCAGACCGTGCCGATCATCATGCTGTCGTCGAAGGACGGCTTGTTCGACAAGGCGCGGGGCCGCATGGTCGGCTCCGAGGACTACCTGACCAAGCCGTTCACGAAGGATCAACTGCTGTCGGCGGTGCAACAACATCGGCGTGCGGCCTAACAGAACGTCGCCATGCCGATCCAGAAGATTCTCCTCGTCGACGATTCCAAGACCGAGCTGCACTACATGTCGGAGCTGCTCGGCAAGAGCGGCTTTTCCGTCCGCACTGCCGAGAACGGCGAAGAGGCGATGAAGCGCCTCGGCGAGGACAAGCCCGACCTGATCCTGATGGACGTCGTCATGCCGGGCCAGAACGGCTTCCAGCTGACCCGCGCGATCACCCGCGATCCGCGCTTCTCGACCGTGCCGGTGATCATGTGCACGAGCAAGAACCAGGAGACCGACAAGGTCTGGGGCATGCGCCAGGGCGCGCGCGACTACATCGTCAAGCCGGTCGACCCGACCGAGCTGATGGCCAAGATCCACGCATTCGACTGAGGTCATGCGGCCCCCGCGCTCACTGCGTTCGCTGCCCCCCGGGGCGGTGCTCGCCGCCCTTGGGGCGGCCCGGCGGGCGTCGACGTGAATGGCGAACAAACAGGCCCTTCGCGATCTCCAGAGCCGCCTCGCCGAACGGCTTCAGGCCGCCCGCACCGAGCCGCTCGCCAAGTCCTGGCTGGCCGTCGAGTGCAGCTCGCGCGGGTTTCTCTTTCCGCTGCGCGAAGCGGGCGAGATCTTCGCCCTCGCGCCGATGGTGCCGGTGCCGCACAGCCACCGCTGGTTCCTGGGCGTCGCCAACCTGCGCGGTCATCTGCACGGCGTCGTCGACCTGGCCGGCTTTCTCGGCGTCAAGGCGGCCGATTCGCCACGCGACCAGGCGCGCCTGGTCGGATTCAACCAGTCGCTCGACATCAACTGCGTGCTTCTCGTCGATCGGCTGTCGGGTCTGCGCAGCGAAGAAGAGCTGACCCGCGATGCCGATGAAACCGACGCGCGCCCGGCCTTCGCGGGCGCGCGCTTTCGCGATGCCTCGTCTCGGGTCTGGCAGGAATTGCACCTTGCCGAGCTCGCGGGCGACGAGTCGTTCCTGCGCATCGTCGGCTAGAAGATGACGGCTCCTGAGAGGTCCATATGAGCTTCGTGAACAAGATCAAGGGATGGGGTCAGAAAGGCGGCGCCGACCACAGCGCCCTCGACAGCGACATCGCCGTCGCCGACGACTACACCCCCGGACGCGGCTCGGCCGCGCACGCCGCCACCGACCTGCCGCTCGCCGACGCCGAGGCCGCCGCCGCGTTCGACGCGATGCCGCAGGCCGGCCACGGTGCGGCGCCGCCCTCCTCGATCATTTCGGAGGTCGTGCCGTCCGAGAGCGCCGACTTCACCGAAACGCGGCTCCAGGACGCCGACACCGGCGCGGCGCCGCTCGGCGCCGCCTTGCCCCTGATCGGCGACCGCCCCGCTGCCGAGCAGCAGCGCATCCTGCTGGCGATGCTCGGCGTCGGCCTGGTCGGCCTCATCGTCCTGACCATCCTGTCGTTCGCATCCGCCGGCCGTGGTTCATCGCAGGTCGCGGCGAGCGGCCAGGCGCTGATGCAGTCGCAACGGCTCGCCAAGTCGGTCTCGCAGGCGCTGACCGGCAACCCGGCGGCGTTCCCGGAAGTCAAGGAAAGCGCCGACGTGCTCGCGAGCAACGTGCGCAGCCTGAAGAACGGCGAGGGTCCGGTCGCGGCCGCGCCGTCGGGCGTGCAGGACGCGCTCGATGCCGCCGTGCCGCTCGTCGACCGGGCCGAGAAGAGCGCCGGCATCGTCGTCGCCCAGCAGAAGGCGCTCACCGAAGTCGGCCAGTCGCTGCGCGCGATCAACAAGCAGTCGGTCGACCTGCTCGAAGCGTCGGAGGCGATCCTGTCGCTCAAGCTGCAGCGCGACACCAGCCCGACCGAGGTCTCGGCGCTCGGCCAGCTGGTGATGCTGACGCAGCGCATCGGCAAGTCGGCGAACGAGTTCCTGACCGCCGAAGGCGTCAACCCCGAGGCGGTCGTCCTGCTCAGCAAGGATCTCAACTCGTTCAACGAAATCACCAAGGGCCTGCTCGACGGCAACCCGCAGATGGGGCTGCCAGGAACGCGCGACCCGCAGGTGCGCGAGCGCCTGATCGCCCTCAACAAGCTCTACCAGGAGACGCGCACGCGCGGCGGCATCATCCTCGACAACCTCGCCGGCCTGAACGCCGCGCGCGAGGCGCAGAACACCATCATCGGCGACAGCGAGCCGCTGCGGAAGAACCTCGAGACCGTTCAGGACAAGCTCGGCAGCGAGACCGGCTTCAGCGGCCTGACCCTGCTCATGCTGCTGTTGTGCGCGATCCTGGTCATCCTGGGCGGCGCCGGCTTCCTGCGCCTGTACGTCTCGGAGCAGGGCCAGCGAGCCGCGCTCGCGCAGACGCGCCGCCTCGAGGCCGAGGGCCAGGAGAAGGAAGCCAAGCGCGTCAACGACGCCAACCAGGCGGCCATCCTGCGGTTGATGAACGAGCTCCAGGGCGTCGCCGAAGGCGACCTGACGCAGCAGGCGACGGTCACCGAGGACATCACCGGCGCGATCGCCGACTCGGTCAACTACACCGTCGAGGAGCTGCGCACGCTGGTCTCGCAGGTGCAGGGCACGGTCGGCCGGGTGACCGCGACGACCGAGCAGGTCGAGGCCAATTCCACCGAGCTGCTCGCGACCTCGTCCGAGCAGCTGCGCGAGATCCGCGACACCGGCGAGTCGGTGCTGCAGATGGCCGGCCGGATCAACAACGTCTCGACGCAGGCGCAGGAGACGGCGCAGGTCGCGCGCCAGTCGCTGCAGGCGGCCGAGTCGGGCCTGAAGGCGGTGCAGAACACGATCGGCGGCATGAACTCGATCCGCGACCAGATCCAGGAAACGTCGAAGCGGATCAAGCGCCTCGGCGAATCGTCGCAGGAGATCGGCGAGATCACCGAGCTGATCTCGGACATCACGGAGCAGACGAACGTGCTGGCCTTGAACGCCGCCATCCAGGCGGCCTCGGCGGGCGATGCCGGTCGCGGCTTCTCGGTCGTCGCCGAGGAAGTGCAGCGGCTGGCCGAGCGCTCGGCCGACGCGACGCGCCAGATCGCCGCGCTCGTCAAGACGATTCAGACCGACACCCAGGACGCCGTCGGCGCCATGGAGCGATCGACCCAGGGCGTGGTCGAGGGAACGCGACTGTCCGACGCGGCGGGTACCGCGCTCGGCGAGATCGACCGAATCACGCGCCAGCTGACCGACTTGGTCGCGGCGATCTCGCAGCAGTCGCTCTCCGAAGCGCAGTCGGCCAACGTCGTCGCCGCCAACATCCAGCACATCTTCGCGGTCACCGAGCAGACCAGCGAGGGCACGCGATCGACGGCACAGATGGTGCGCGAGCTGTCGCGCACGGCCGAGGAGCTGAAGCAGTCGGTATCGCGCTTCAAGATTGACTGAGCGCGGTCGCCGCCCGCGCGCGCTAGCCGCATCGACCTTTCCTCACCTTCGCCGAGACACCGATGGACAGCAAGCTCATGGGTCTGGATAACCTGCCGACGACGGGACCGACCGACGATCTCAGCTCGATCGCCTGGGTCCACGAGGAGCTGCGCCGCTCGCTCGAGGCCGCGCACAAGTCACTGCGCCGCTTCCTGAAGGATGCCGAGGCCGTCACCGGATCGGACATCGACTCGGTCGATCCCGGCGTGCTGCGCGCGGCGCGCTCGCAGATCCACCAGGGCGTCGGCGCCCTCGAGCTGGTCGGCCTGCCGGCGGCGGCGATCGTCCTGCGCGCGAGCGAGACCGCGATCCAGCGCAGCATCGCCAAGCCGCAGTCGCTGACGCCCGAGCTCGTCTCCGACCTCGAGCATGCGTCGTTCGGCCTGCTCGACTACCTTTCGCGCCTGCTCGCCGGCAAGCAGGTGTCGTCGCTGTCGCTCTTTCCGGCGTACCGCGCGGTGCAGGAATCGGTCGAGGCCGAGCGCGTCCATCCGGCCGACCTCTGGGCCGTCGACTGGCGCTGGCGTGACGTCGCCAACGACGCCGACGTCATCCCGCGCCAGGCCGATGTGTCCGTTCGCGCCGAGTTCGAGGGCCACCTGCTCGCGCTGATGCGCGGCACGCAGGCGCTCACCGCCGCGGCGAAGATGAGCGAGATCTGCGCCGGCCTCGGCTCGGGCTCGACGCATCCGCAGGTGCGGACGTTCTGGAACCTCGCCGCGGCGATGTTCGAGGCGCAGCACCATGGCCTGCTCGGCTTCGACGTCTTCACCAAGCGCGTCGCCTCGCGCCTGCTGGCCCAGTTCCGCCTGCTCCAGCGCGGCGACTCCGACGTCTCCGAACGGCTCGCTCGCGACGTTCTCTTCTTCTGCTCGCAGGCCGCGCCGGCCGGGCGTGGCATCCGCGTGCCGCGACTCGCCGAGGTGCGCGCCGCCTACGGCTTCGTCGAGCAGGCGCCGACCGATTACTCGCACAGCGTCCTCGGACGCTTCGATCCGGCCATCGTCGCTCACGCCAAGAAGCGCGTCGCGGCGGCGAAGGAGGCCTGGTCGGCGACGGCGGGCGGCGAGATGCACCGCCTCGCCGGCCTCTCGGAGCAGTTCGCCCTCGTCGGCGATTCGCTGCGCCGCCTCTTTCCGTTCGGCGAAACCTTCGCCGCCGAGCTGCAGACGGCGGCCCAGCAGACGCAGGCCGCGCACGCCGCGCCGCCGGCGCCGCTGGCGATGGAAGTGGCGACGAGCCTGCTCTACCTCGACGCCGCGCTCGAGGACGGCGACTTTGACCAGCCCGATCACGCTGACCGCGTCAAGCGCCTCGGCGAACGGCTCTCCCTGGTGCGCCAGAAGCATCCGCCCGAGCCGCTCGAGCCGTGGATGGAGGAGCTCTACCGGCGCGTCTCCGACCGGCAGACGATGGGCAGCGTCGTCCAGGAGCTGCGCGCGTCGCTCTCCGAGGTCGAGAAGGCGATCGACAAGTTCTTTCGCAACCCGGGCGACCACTCCGCCCTCCACGAGGTGCCGATGCAGCTGAGCTCGATGCGCGGCGTCCTCTCCGTGCTCGGCATGGACGCGGCGTCGCAGGCGCTCTTGCGAATGCGCGACGAGGTCGACGGCCTGGTCTCGACCGAGGTCGATCCCGAGAAGGTGAAATCGGCCGGCGTCTTCGAGCGCCTCGCCGGCAACCTCTCCGCGCTCGGCTTCATGATCGACATGCTGAGCGTGCAGCCGCAGACGGCCAAGTCGCTCTTCGTCTACGACGCCGGCGCCGGGACGCTGGCGCCTGTCATGGGGCGCAGCGCGGCACCGAACCCGGCCAGCGGTGCCGCGCCTGTAGAGCCGCGCCTCCTCGAGCAAGCGCAGATGCTCGCCTTCACCTCGGTGCGCGAGGACGTTCCCGTCGAGGAAGTCACCCGTGACCTCGAGCGCCTGTCGCACGAGGCGCAGGCCGCCGACCAGCCCGCGCTGGCGGCGGCCGTGCTGAAAGCGCAGGACGCGTTCAGCAAGGCCCGCGATCCGATCGACGTCGCCAGCGCGCGCGGCGAGCTCTCGGAAGCGCTCGTCGACTTCGTCGCGACGTCGACCGAGCCGGCCGGCTTCGCGCCGGAGAGCGCGCCGGTGCCGCTCGCGCCGATGGCGCCGATCAAGCTGGTCGAGGATTTCGAGCACGACGACGAGATGCGCGAGGTCTTCCTCGAGGAAGCGCGCGAGGTCGTCGAGACCGCGAGCGCCGCGAGCGCCGAACTGCACTCGACGCCGGGCGACCTCGAGCTGCTGACGACGCTGCGGCGCGCCTTCCATACCCTCAAGGGCAGCTCGCGGATGGTCGGGCTGAAGTCGTTCGGCGAAGCGGCCTGGTCATGCGAGCAGGTCTTCAACACACATCTCGCCGAGCAGCGCGCTGCCGAGCCGGCGCTGATCGAGTTCTCCGAGTGGGTGCTGGCCTATCTCGGCGAGTGGGTCGAGGACATCGCCGCGCACCGCTCCGGCAATCGCAACGAGCGCGAGGTGCAGGCTGCCGCCAACCGGCTCGCGAGCGGCGGCGGCGCCGAGCCGGCGCCGGACATCGCCCTGCCGATCGGCATGCCCGCCGACCTGCCGAGTCGCGCCGATCTCGATCTGCGCTTGCCCGAGCCTGCCGCGGCGCAATCCGAGGCCGAAGCCGATCAGGACCTGTCGTTCGAGCTCGACCTCTCCAACCTCGATCGCCTGGTCGAGCCCGGATCGCCGCCGAACGCGCCTGCGGTCCCCATGCCGACGCTCGCCGACACGTCGGCGATGTTCGATCGCTTCGACGACGCGCGCAGCGAGGCGATGCAGACGACGCTCGCCAACGAGCAGTTCGAGCACGTGCCGTCGGGCATGGTCGACCTCGATCTCGGCAGCCCGGCGCACGCCCCGGGGCTGATCCAGAACCTGGCGCCGAGCGAAGGCGCTCGCGGCGACGACGGCGTCGCCGACTTGCTGCTCGACCTGTCGACCGGCGAAGCGATTTCCGCCGGCGAGCCGGCCGACTTCGCCTCGTCGGGCCTGGTCGATCTCGAGGTCGGCAGCGACGCCGGATCGCCGAGCGAGCCGGCGAGCGACGAGCACGTCAAGGTCGTCGGTCCGCTGCGTATCGGCATTCCGCTCTTCAACATTTATCTGAACGAGGCTGACGAGCTGTCGCGCCGCCTCATGACCGAGGTCGCCGAGTGGGCGATGGAGCTGCACCGGCCGGTCGGAGAAGTTCCGATCGCGCTCGCGCACTCGCTCGCCGGCAGCTCGGCGACGGTCGGCTTCACCGATCTCTCGCAGCTGGCGCGATCGCTCGAGCACGCGCTCGCCCGCACCCAGGTCATCGGCCACGGCACCGAAGAGGAAGCGCGCCTGTTCGTCAACGCCGCCGAGGACATCCGCCGCCTGCTGCACCAGTTCGCCGCCGGCTTCCTGCAGCAGCCGTCACCCGAGCTGCTCGTGCGTCTGGCCGAGCACGAGCTCAGCTCGGCGCTGCGCCTCGAGGCGGTCACCGCCGCCTCGGAGCTCGCCGAAGGGCAGGAGAGCGAATCGCCGATCGAGCCGGCGATCGCCGTCGAGCCCTTGTTCACGCTCGACGGGATCGACGACGCGCAGGCCGCGGCCAACGATGCGTCCGTCCACGCCGCGCCGGTCGCGCAGGGCCCGATCGCCAGGCCGGACGCTGGCGCCGACGCGACGGCGCCAGCCGCTGCCGCCGAGGACCTCGCCACCGATGACGTCGTCGAGGAGCCTTCGCTCGCGGCGGACATC
>JADGRJ010000407.1 GCA_017881025.1 Rhizobacter sp.
TATCTGCATGATCGACTCCAGTGGGCGGCTGCACGCCATCGCGCAGCTCGTTGAAGTCAAAGACGCAATCGACCGCGAAAAGGGATCAGCGTTCGCCCGCCGTGTGGCCGACGATCGAGATGCGCGGCGTCAGCGGGTTGATGTGCCGCGCCACCCTGCCGCTCAGCGTGTCGAACACCTCGACCGTAGGCAGGGCGCGGCCGCTGGTCGGGTCCGGTATCCAGCAGGGGTCGGCGCCGAACAGGAGGGACGGGCTCGTCCTCGGCCCGAGGCTGAAGTCGAGAAGGGTCGCGCCCCCGGGCGCGAGCTTGACGTGCTGCCGGGCGACGACGTTGCCGGCCGTGTCGTGGAACATCATCTCGCCGCTGCAAGGCGTCGGCGGCATGCCGGCGACCTCGTGCTCCCAGCAAACGACGTTGAGCCGGATCGTCTGATCGGGATTGATGCTGACGATGCCGAAGGCCGGCGGATCCGGCTGCGGATTGAAGGCGACGGCCGGGCCAGCCAGGGCGCCGCCGACAACGACGGCGCATGCCGCCGCGAGCTTGTGCATCTGCATGTGAATCTCCTCGAGTGCCGATGAAGCGAACCAGGTCCGCGAGCGAGGCGCCATGCCTCCTCTGCAGACAAAGACGCGATCGGCGCGCGAAACGGATCAGCGGCGCCGCTCCATCAGCCGCCGCAGTGCGGGCGCTCGCCGCCGCGGATCTTCTCGACCGCCGCCGCGTAGCGCTTCAACCGCCCGGCGAGCCGCGGCTCGTCGGCGTGGTTGCGCACGATGCGCTCGTTACGCGCCTATGCCGAGGCTGTGCTCGCCGGAGCCGACGGAGATGCCGACGTTGCCGCGTATGCGAAGCGCGCCGGCGTGTCCGAACGGACCTTCGTGCGTCGCTACTTCGCCCAGACCGGACTTTCGCCCGGGCGCTGGCGCATGCATGCCCGCCTGGTACGAGGTCTAGCGCTGATGGCAGCGGGCTGGATGTCACGCAGACGGCGATGGAGCTCGGATACCAGAACTCAAGCGCGTTTTCGGACGCCTTTCGCCGCACCTTCGGCACGCCGCCGAGCCGCTTCTAGGGATGGTTCCGGCGGCGTGTTTTCGACTTTCAGGCAAGAGGAGAGTCGTTGAGTGAATGTAACGAGTGGCGCGGAGTGCGCTACTTGGGCTCTCGAGTCTTTTGGTACGGAAGCAGCCGTCGCGCAATGTCCGCTTCTCTGATCGGGCGTGTTTGTCAAGCGTCGAGTTCTCCTTCGGTGTCGAGTTCCTCGGTGGACCGTCTCGGTGTGAGTCACGCTTCTCTACGCAGTCGGCTCGATCTTGATCGACGCTGCACGCATTGGTCGGACGGAGCGGGGAGCCATGCTTTTGGACGCGCTCGATGCGCAGCAGTCATTTGCGGCTTCACCCGGACCATCGTTCACACCTAGACGCTCTTACTTCAGGACTCGGACTTCGCGGTTGATCGGTTCATGCGACGGTCTGGGCTGGGCTGCCCCAGCGGAACTCCGACCCGTCAATCCACATGCGATGCAGGATCACGGCCAGCTTGCGGGCAACGGCAATGACCGCACGGCGGTGGCCTCGGATCTTTGCGAGGCGCACGCCCCAGGCCTTCAACGTCGACCACTGGGCGTTGCGGGTCAGCAGCGAGTGGGCCGCGACATAGAGCGCCGATCGAACGTCAGCGTCGCCGGCCCTGGAGATGTGTCCCGGGTTGTCGACCTCGCCGGATTGGAAGCGCCGCGGAGTCAGACCGAAGTGCGCCGCCACGGTGCGGGAGGACTTGAAGCGGCTTGGGTCGTCGACCGCGGCCTTGAACGTCAAGGCCGTGACCGGGCCGACGCCAGGGATGGACATCAAGCGGCGACAGATCGGATCGACGCGCACCAACCCCTTGACCGCGTTGTCGAGCTTCAGGTACGTCTTGTAGAGCACAGTCCTGGCGTCGAGCAACGGCACCAGTGCGCAGGCGAGCATCTCGTCGCTGGACACCGTCTCGCGCAGCTCGGCGTCGAACGCTCCGTGTCCGACTCGACTGGGGAGACGGATCCCGAACACCTTGAGGAGCCCGCGCAGCTCGTTCTCGAGATCGACGCACTTCTTGAGGATCGCCTTGCGGCTGGCCAGCAGAGCGCGCACCTGGTGGCTGTGTAGGCTCTTGACGTGGACCCGGCTGTACCAGCCGGTCCTGAGGATCTGGGCAATGCCGCGGGCGTCGTTGCGGTCGGTCTTGTTGCGCATCGCGGCCAGGGTGACGCTGACCTGCCTGGCTTCCAGGCAAACGACTTCGAACCCGGCTCCCTGCAGCCCGTAGGTCAGGTATTGGGTGAGCGTGCCGGCCTCGAAGCCGACTGACTTCACGTCGCTGCTGAAGCGGCGCAGGCGATCGACGATGGCATCGATCTCGGCCGCTACCTTCGCCTCGAGACAGACCTCGCCCTTGTCGTCCACGACGCAGATCGAGACCGATCGCAGCGACACGTCGATTCCGGTGTAGTAGGTCATTTCCATCTCCTTCTAGACGGGTCTTCCAGTCTATGGAGAGCTCGGCGGACAACGAGCCCGCCCGATCACCGATGCTTCTGGCCGGCAGTGTGAGTACGAGGCCGCGCCAGGAAGCTGACTTTCGATGCCTGGGCCGAGCCGGCCAAGGTCAGCTGTCAGCGAAGCTCGGGAACTCACACTGCCGGCCACAACCGGGCATAGCGGAACGGCGGCTCCAGGGCGACGCACCGAAGCTCAACGCCTTTCAAGTCCGCCGCAGGCATTGGCGTTCGCGCACTGC
>JADGRJ010000156.1 GCA_017881025.1 Rhizobacter sp.
CTCGGCTGCCTCGGCTCGCTCGAGACGATGCGCGGCGACAAGGAAGACGGCCACGGCACCGAGTCGACGATGACGATCGATCAGCTGCTCACCGACCCCGAACAGGCCGCCGACTTCGTCAAGCGCACCCAGCTCGACGCGCTCGCGATCGCCATCGGCACCAGCCACGGCGCGTACAAGTTCACGCGCAAGCCCACGGGCGACATCCTCGCCATCGACCGCATCAAGGAGATCCACCGCCGGATCCCGAACACCCACCTCGTGATGCACGGCTCGTCGAGCGTGCCGCAGGACCTGCTCGCCGAGATCCGCGAGTACGGCGGCAACATGAAGGAGACCTACGGCGTTCCGGTCGAGGAGATCCAGGAGGCGATCAAGCACGGCGTCCGCAAGATCAACATCGACACCGACATCCGCCTGGCGATGACCGGCGCGATCCGCAGGTACCTGGCCGAGCACCCGGAGAAGTTCGACCCGCGCGACTACCTCAAGCCGGCGCGCGAGGCGGCCAAGAAGATCGCGCGCCAGCGCTACCTCCAGTTCGGCTGCGAGGGCCAGGCGGCGAAGATCACGGCCCAGCCGCTGGCCCAGGTCGCCAGGCGCTACGCGCAGGGCGAGCTCGCGCAGACGGTCGTGTGAGCGCACTTCCCCAGAACGGCGACGACGCGCCGCTCTTCGAGAGCCACCTCCAGTCGCTGCCGCTGATCGCGCGCGGCAAGGTGCGCGAGAACTACGCGGTCGGCAACGACCGCATGCTCATGGTCGCGAGCGACCGGCTGAGCGCGTTCGACGTCGTCATGAGCGAGGCGATTCCGGGCAAGGGGCGCGTGCTGACGCAGATGGCGTTGTTCTGGTTCGCGCGCCTCGGCCACATCGTGCCGAATCATCTGACCGGCGACGACCCGGAGAGCGTCGTCGCCGCCGACGAGCGTGCGCAGGTGCGCGGCCGTTCGATGCTCGTTCGCCGCCTGAAGCCCTTGCCGATCGAGGCCGTCGTTCGCGGCTACCTCGCCGGCAGCGGCTGGAAGGAGTACCAGCAGAGCGGCGCGGTCTGCGGCGTGATGCTGCCGCCGGGGCTCCGAAACGCGTCGAAGCTGCCGGCGCCGATCTTCACGCCGGCGACCAAGGCCGCGATGGGCGACCACGACGAGAACATCGACTTCGAGCGCGCCGCCGACATCGTCGGCGCCGACCTCGCGACGAAGGTGCGCGACATCGCGATCCGCCTCTACAGCGAGGCGGCGGCGTTCGCGCTCACGCGCGGCATCGTCATCGCCGACACCAAGTTCGAGTTCGGCCTCGACGACGCCGGCACGCTGACGCTGATGGACGAGGTGCTGACGCCCGACTCGTCGCGCTTCTGGCCGGCGGCGAGCTACGTCGAGGGAACGAATCCGCCGAGCCTCGACAAGCAGGCCGTCCGCGACTGGCTCGAGCGCGTCGAGATCGACGGCAAGCCATGGAACAAGAGGGCGCCGGCGCCTCGGCTCTCGGCCGAAGTCATCGCCCAGACGGCGGCCGGCTATCGCGCCGCGCTGCGCGCCTTCGTCGACTAGCGACCGCCGTCCCGCCCGGCGTCAGAACAACGCCATGCTCAGCTTGCGCCGGTAGGCGTCGACGACCGGGTCGCTCGGCGCCGCCAGCGCCTTGCCGGCGATCTCGAGCGTTCCCTTCGGCGCGGCTTCGGCGGCCTTGGCGGCGGCGCTCGGCGCCTTGGTCATGATCTGCAGGATCGCGACGTAGGTCTTGCGTGCGAGCTCGTCCTTCCACGCCTTGTCGCGCATGATGATCTCGAGCAGTTCGTCCATCGCCTGCGTGAACTCGCCCTTGGCGAAATGGCGCTGGGCGAGCTCGAAGCGGGCGTCGAAGTCGCGCTTGTTGGCGGCGAGCGCGGCGTCGAGGGTGTCGCGCGGGCGCGCCTTCGGCGCCGCCTCGAGCGCGGCGATCCAGTGGCCGGCGGCGACCAGGCGCGGGTCGAGCACCGGGCTGGCGGCGACCGGGTCGAACGCGGCCCGCGCTTCTTCGACGCGGCCGGCGTTGAGGAGCGCGCGCAGGTAGTCGTAGCGCGCGGTGTCGTTGGCCGGGTTGGTCGCGAGCGCGGCCTGCAGGCGGTCGAGCGCGGTGTCGGTGTCGCCCTCGGCGAGCAGCTCCTCGGCGGCCTGGACGTCGTCGTCGGCGGCCTGCTCCTCGGCGCTCGGCACGTGCTTGTCGAGGAACTTCTTCACCTCGCCCTCGGGCAGCGCGCCGACGAAGCCGTCGACCGGCTGGCCGCCCTTGAAGAGGACGCAGAACGGGATGCTGCGAACGCCGAACATCTGCGAGAGCTGCTGGGCGATCTCGGGCTCCTCGTCGGCGTTGAGCTTGACCAGCTTGAAGCGGCCGGCGTAGTCGGTCTCGAGCTTCTCGAGGGTCGGGCCGAGCGTCTTGCACGGGCCGCACCACGGCGCCCAGATGTCGAGCAGCACGGGCTGCGCGAGCGAGGCGTTGACGAGGTCGGCTTCGAGGTTCTGGTGGGTGATGTCTTGCATGCGAGTCGAGCCGAGAAGGGGAAGGGCGCCGGTCCGGGCGGAGATACAGGCAGAGGTGAAGCCCCGCCGCCTACAATTCAAGCCTCTTGTCACGAACCTCGAAAGCGAACGCCGTGAGCAGCGCACCGGCGGTGGTCGGCGTGGTCATGGGCTCCAGCAGCGACTGGGAAACGCTCCGCGCCGCCACCGCGATTCTCGCCGAGTTCGGCATCGCCCACGAAGCGCGCGTCGTCTCGGCGCATCGCATGCCGGACGAGATGTTCGACTATGCCGAAGCCGCCGCCGGGCGCGGCCTGCGGGCGATCATCGCCGGCGCCGGCGGCGCCGCCCACCTGCCCGGCATGCTCGCCGCGAAGACGACTGTGCCGGTGCTCGGCGTGCCGATCGAGAGCAAGCACCTCAAGGGCCTCGACTCGCTCTACTCGATCGTCCAGATGCCCAAGGGCATTCCGGTCGCGACCTTCGCGATCGGCAGCGCCGGCGCGGCCAATGCGGCGCTGTTCGCCGTCGCCATGCTCGCCGCCGGCGACGCCGAGCTGCGCGGCCGGCTCGAGGCGTATCGCGCGCGCCAGACCGACGCGGCGCGGGCGATGAGCGCCGAGCTGAAGTGACGGCAGCGGGCGAGGCGACCGCGTCGTGGATCGCGCCCGGCGCGACGCTCGGCGTCATCGGCGGCGGCCAGCTCGGCCGCATGTTCGTTCACGCGGCGCAGTCGATGGGCTACCGCGCGGCGGTGCTCGATCCGGATCCGCTCAGCCCGGCCGGGCTCGTCGCCCACGAGCACATCCGCGCCGCCTACCTCGACCCGCTCGCGCTCGATCGCTTGGCCGAGCGTTGCGCCGCGATCACGACCGAGTTCGAGAACGTTCCGGCGGCGGCGCTCGCGACGCTGGCCCAGCGACGCCCGGTCGCACCTGGGGCGGCGGCGGTGTCGGTGTGCCAGGACCGCGGCGCCGAGAAGGCGGCGTTCGCGAAGAGCGGCGTCGCCTGCGCGTCGTACGCGGCGATCGTGAGCGCGCGCGACCTCGACCGCGTCGCCGACGTGCTCTTTCCGGGGATCCTGAAGACGGCGCGACTCGGCTATGACGGCAAGGGGCAGCAGGCGGTCGCCGATAGCGCCGGCCTCGCGGCCGCCTTCGCGGCGCTCGGCGGCGTGCCATGCGTGCTCGAGAAGCGCCTCCCGCTCGCCGCCGAGATCAGCGTCGTCGTCGCCCGCAATGCGAACGGCGACGTCGTCCACCTGCCGGTGCAGGACAACGTCCACGTCGCCGGCATCCTCGCCGTCACCCGGGTGCCGGCGCGTGCGGTCGTGACGGCGGCGGCGCAGGTCGAGGCGGTCGCGCTCGCGAGCCGGCTCGCCGGGGCGCTCGACTACGTCGGCGTCCTCTGCGTCGAGTTCTTCGTCCTCGCCGACGGCTCGCTCGTCGCCAACGAGATGGCGCCGAGGCCGCACAACTCGGGCCACTACAGCATCGACGCCTGCGACGTCTCGCAGTTCGAGCTGCAGGTTCGCGTGATGACCGGCGCGCCGCTGGCCACACCTAGGCTGCACTCGCCGTGCGTCATGCTCAACCTGCTCGGCGACCTCTGGCAGGGCGGCCGCGCGCCCGACTGGCGCGACGTGCTCGCGCTGCCCGGCGCCCACCTGCACCTCTACGGCAAGGAAGAGGCGCGACCGGGCCGCAAGATGGGCCACCTGACGCTCACCGCGACGAGCGCGGCCGAGGCCGAGGCGAGCGCCGGCGAGGCGGCACGCCGACTCGGCTTGGCGGCCGCGACGGGACTGGCGCGGGGGTAGGCGATGCGGCTCGACGGCCTCGATGCCGCGGCGATCGAAGAAGCGGGCCGGCTGATCGCCGCCGGCGAGCTCGTCGCGTTTCCGACCGAGACCGTCTACGGACTCGGCGCGCGCGCCGACAGCGACAGCGCGGTCGCCAAGATCTTCGCCCTCAAGGGCCGGCCGGCGGGACACCCGCTGATCGTCCACGTCGCCGACCGCGCCGGCGCCGATCGCTTCGCCGCCTCGATCCCGGCGGTCGCCGAGCGCCTGATCGACGCCTTCTGGCCCGGGCCGCTCACCGTGATCGTCGCGCGCCGGCCCGGCCTCGCCGACGCCGCCGCGGCGGGCCAGGGGACGATCGGCCTGCGCTGCCCGGCGCACCCGGTCGCCCACGCGCTCCTCGTCAAGGCGGCCGAGGCCGGCGTCTTCGGCATCGCCGCGCCGAGCGCGAACCGCTTCGGTCGGGTCAGCGCGACGACGGCGGCGCACGTCGCCGAGGAGTTCGGCGACTCGCTGCCGGTGCTCGACGGCGGCGCCGCGCGAATCGGCATCGAGTCGGCCATCGTCGACTGCTCGTCGGGCCGGCCGGTGCTGCTGCGTCCGGGCGTGCTGACGCGCGAGCGCATCGAGGAGGCCGCCGGCGAGCGCCTCCAGGATCCCGACGAGGCGTCGCCGCGCGCGCCCGGCACCCTGGCCGCGCACTACGCGCCGGAAGCCAAGCTGCGCGTGATGTCGACCGGCATGCTGCAGACGGCCCTGAAGGTGCTCGGCGCGGAGCCGCTGAAGCTGGCGGTATATTCGCGGTCGATCCCTTCCGGCGTCGCTCCCGGCGTCGTGCACCGGCGCATGCCGGCACGGCCCGAGCAGGCGGCGCACGAATTGTTTTCGATCCTGCGCGAACTCGACCGCGAGGGCGTGCATCTGATCTGGGTCGAAGAGCCGCCGCCCGGTCCCGAGTGGGACGGGGTTCGCGATCGGCTCAGCCGCGCGGCGGCATCCTGACCCCGATCACCCCATCCTGGAGCTTTTGGAATGACAGTGAATTCGAGAGACAAGCGCCGGCGCGTGCTCGGCGGCGCCGCCGCCCTGGCGGCGACGCTGCTCGTGGCCGCGTGCGGCGGCGGCCAGCAGACGACGAACTTCAAGGCGACCCGGGTCGTCGCCTTCGGCGACGAATCGAGCCTGATCGTCGACACCCGCAACGACGCCAACGGCAGCAAGTACAGCGTCAACGCGACCGTGTCGGCGACCGACCCGACGCTGGCCTGCGGCGTCAGTCCGATCTGGGTCCAGAGCGTCGCCGCGTTGTACGGTCTTGTCTTCCCGCAGTGCAATCCGCCGCCCAACGGGGCGGTCGCGCCGGTGAGCCGGATCCGCGCCGCCTTCGGCGCGCGCGCCGCCGACCTGGGGGCGCAGATCGACGCCCAGCAGGCGGAAAGCCCGCTCGCGTCCGGCGATCTGGTCACGGTGATGATCGGAGCGAACGACGTCATCGCCGAGTACCAGCAGTACCCGGTGCAAAGCGAGGCCCAGCTGATCGCCAACGTCGAGGCCGAAGGGGCAGAGGTCGGCCGCCAGGTCAACCGCCTCGCCGACACCGGCGCCAAGGTGCTGCTCTCGAGCATCGTCGACATCGGCTTCACACCGTTCGCGGCCGCCGAGCGCACGGCCCACGCCGACACCGACCGCGCCGCGCTGCTGAGCCGGCTGAGCACGCGCTACAACGCCTCGCTGCGCGCGACGATCGTCAACGACGGCCGCAGGATCGGCCTGATCCTGCTCGACGAGATGGTCTCGGCGATCGTCAAGTTCCCGGGCCTGCAGGGATTCACGAACTCGATCGACCCGGTCTGCGACCTGACCAAGTCGACCCTGACGCCACCGTCGATCCTCGACTGCACTGCGCTGACGCTGATCACGAACGGCAGCGGCGCCTACTTCTGGGCCGACGACCAGCACCTGAGCGCGAGCGCACAGAACCTGTTCGGCAGCGTCGCGATCCAGCGCGCCCAGAACAACCCGTTCTAGGAAACGAAGCCCAAGGTCGCCTTGCGGCTCGATCAGGGCGGCTCGGCGGGGGCGACCGGCGCGAGCGCGGGCGCGTCGCTTGCCGCCCACTCGGCGAGCGCCTCGAGCGCCGGCCGCGCCGCGTTGGCGTTCGGGTGGTTGACTATGGCGACGACGATGTAGCGCCGGCCCGAATCGGCGAGCACGTAGCCGGCGACTCCAACGACGTCGCGCAGCGATCCGGTCTTGAGATGGGCGCGACCGGGAACTCCCTTCGAGCGGCGCAGCGTGCCGTCGATGCCGGCCACCGGCAGCGAGCTCACCAGCTCGGGCATGATCGCGCTCGACCACGCCGCCTGCAGCAGGCGGCCGAGGAGCGCGGCGCTCAGGCGCGAATCGCGCGTCAGGCCCGAGCCGTTGGTGATGACCGCGCCGTTCGCCGCGGCGCCGACGCGGCTGCGCAGCCATTGGCGCACGACCTCGCGCGCCGCCTCCGGCGTGCCGGCGCCGCCCTGTGTCGCGCCGAGGGTGAGGAACAGTTGCTGCGCCATCACGTTGTTGCTGAGCTTGTTGATGTCGCGGATCAATTCGGCGAGCGTGGGCGAGCGCAGCTCGAAGCTCGGCGTCGCCGCCGGCGCGGCGCCGTCGCGGACGACGCCGGTCAGCTTGCCGCCCTGCTCGGCCCAGAGGCCGGCGAGGGCGCGCTCGTTGTAGCTCTTCGGATCGGCGTAGGCGAGCGGCCAGACCTTCTCGCCGCACGCGACCTGGAACGCGCCGGCCAGGTGCATCCGCGCCGGATCGGCGAACTCGGCCTTGAGCGCGCCGCGCCAGTCGTCGCAGGGCCCGGACGTCAGCGGCACGGTGGCATCGACGCGAACGCCGGCCAGCGGCGGATCGGCGGCGATCGTCGCGACGCCGCGCCCGGGTTCGGGCGTGAAGGTGAGCAGCACGGCGCGGTAGTTCAGCAGCAGCGCGTCGGCGCCGGCGTTGTACGGCCGGAGCGGCTCGCCGTCGAAATCTGCCGGGTTGAGCTCGCCGGGGACGAAGGCGCTGCGGTCGAGGACGATGTCACCGCGGATCTCGCGCACGCCGGCCTGCTGGACGCGCCGCATCAGCAGCCACATGCGCTCGAGGACGAGCTTCGGATCGCCGGTGCCCTTGATGACGAGGTTGCCGGTCAGCACGCCGTCGGCGATCGTTCCCTGCAGCCAGACCGGCGTCGACCAGGTGTAGGCGGGGCCGAGCAGCTCGAGCGCGGCGAAGGTCGTGACGAGCTTCATCAGCGACGCCGGATTGACGGGCTTGTCGGCCTGCCAGGCCAGGCGCGGCCGGGGCGCGTCGACGTCCTGGACCCACGCGACCATCGCATCGCGCGGCACGCCGCCGCGGGCGAGCGCGGCCTCGACGCTGCGCGGCAGGCTGCGCGTGTCGACCGTCTTGAGGGCGAGGGCCGTAGCAGGTGCCGGCCAGGCGGCCGGCGCGACCAGCGCGGCGAGCAGCGCCGTCGCGAGCGTGAAGCGCCGGACGGCAGCGCGGCGACGCGGTGCGGTCGAGGCGATGGATCGCGATCGCATGCGCCGATGATCGCACGCGAGCAGCGCGCGATCGGCCTCGGACAGCGCCGCTAAACTCGTCGCGATGAGACTTTCCGGCGCTGCGCCATCGCCGCCATCGCCATGGCGACGCTGATCGCCTTCGACACCGCGACCGAGCGCATGACGATCGCCCTGGGCCGCGGCGATCGCGTCTTCGCGCACGAAGGCGAGGGCGGCGCGCGCTCGTCGGCGACGCTGCTGCCGGCGATCCTCGCCCTGCTCGCCGACGCCGGGCTCGCCATCGCCGATCTCGACGCGATCGCGTTCGGTCGCGGCCCCGGCGCATTCACCGGCCTGCGCACCGCGTGCTCGGTCGCGCAAGGGCTCGCCTTCGGCGCCGGCAAGAGCGTGCTGCCGATCGACAGCCTGCTCGCCGTCGCCGAAGACGCGCGCGGCGATCGAACGCAGCTTCGCGTGTGGGCGCTCATCGACGCGCGCATGGACCAGATCTATGCGGCCGAGTACGAATTCGAGAGCGGCAGCTGGACGACGCGCGTCGCGCCCTTTCTGACCGACTGCGACGCGCTCGCGGCGCGCTGGCGCGATGCGCCGCCCGCCGCGATCGCGGGCAATGCGATCGGCGTGTTCGGCACGCGACTGGTGACGGGCGACGCGATGCTTTTCTCCGCTGCGACGCCGAGCGCGCTGGCCCTGCTGCGCTTGGCCGATCGCGGCTGGGCTGACGGCGCGGCCGTCGATCCCGCGCTGGCCTTGCCGCTCTATGTTCGCGACAAAGTAGCGGACACGGAAGCCGAGCGAGCCGCGCATCGCGCGGCTCGCTCCGCTTCGCTCGACAAGGTTGCTCCCGCCCCGCTGCGCTCCCCTCCCTCCGAGAGGGAGGGGCGGGCTCCTGCGGAGCCCCTTTGAACGCATGAGCGCGCGGATAGATACCGGGTCGGCGATCGTGCGGCCGATGACGATCGCGGCGCTCGACGGCGTGCTCGAGCTCGAGGTCGAGGTCTACCCGTTTCCGTGGACGCGCGGCAACTTCGTCGATTCGCTCGTCGCCGGCTACGCGGCGTGGACGCTGAACCACGTCGACGGCGACCTGATCGGCTACTGCGTCGCGATGCCGGGTGTCGACGAGATGCACCTGCTCAACATCACGATCGCGCCGGCGGCGCGCCGATGCGGCCATGCACGGCGCCTCCTCGCCGAGCTCGTCCAGCTCTGCCGGCTGCGTCAGGCGACCCGGCTCTGGCTCGAGGTGCGCGAGAGCAATGCGCAGGCGCGCGACGTCTATCGCCGGCTCGGCTTCGCGCAGGTCGGGCGGAGGAAGGGGTACTACCCGGCACCCGAAGGTCAGCGCGAGGACGCCGTCGTGATGAGTCTCGATGTCGGCGCCGGTGGAGTTCTCCATGCGCTGGACTGAGCGTCAGCGCGCGATGCTGCGCGAGATGGGGATTCATCTCTGGGCGCCCGAGGTCGAGCCGGAGACGAAGGCGACCGTGGCGGTGCCCGACGTCGCCGCATCGACCGCGGTGAAGACGCACGCAGAGAGCGGCGCCGTCGCCGCGCCGCCGCGCCAGCGCGGCGCCGAACCGCCCGCATCGGCGCCGCGCCTGCCCGGGCTCGCGCCGGCGGACTG
>JADGRJ010000157.1 GCA_017881025.1 Rhizobacter sp.
CGAGCGCACGTCGTCCGCCGTGCCCGCTCCGCAAGTCGCTTGCATGATGCAATCGACTCGCATACCATTCGCCGATGCAACGCAAGAGCTTCGCCGACATGACCTGCCCGATCGCGCGCAGCCTCGAGCATGTCGGCGAGTGGTGGAGCATGCTGATCCTGCGCGACGCATTCGGCGGAACGACGCGCTTCGACGACTTCCAGCAAAGCCTCGGCATCGCCCCGAACATGCTGACGCGCCGGCTCGCCGCGCTCGTCGAGGCGGGATTGCTCGAGCGACGCCGTTACAGCGAGCGGCCGCCGCGCGATGAATACGTCCTCACCGAGCGCGGCCGCGACTTCAAGCCGGTGTTGATCGCGCTGGTGGCGTTCGGCCAGAAGCATTTCGCCGCACCCGGCCGCGCCGTCTCGCCGCGTTTCGCCGGCGTCTTCTCGCCGCCGCCCTCGAAGCCCCGTCGGTCGGCGAAACCGGCGCGACCATGAGCACGCTCGCCGCCCGCCGGCCGACGTCGATCGCGCACTCTCCTGCCGCCGCGCCAGCGCCAGCGGCCGAGGCGATGAGCGCGCGCACGCGCCGCCTGCTCGAGGGCGCCATCGTGCCGACGCTGCTCATGATGGCGTGGCCGAACGTCCTCGTGATGACCGCGCAGGCCTCGACCGGCCTGATCGAGACCTGGTGGGTCTCGCGCCTCGGCACCGACGCGCTCGCCGGCATGGCGCTCGTGTTCCCCGGCTTCATGATGATGCAGATGCTCTCTGCCGGCGCGATCGGCGGCGGCATCGCCTCGGCGGTGGCGCGCGCGCTCGGCGCGGGCCGGCGCGCCGACGCCGACGCGCTTGTGCTGCACGCCATCCTCGTCAACGTCGGCCTGGGCGTCGTCACCTCGGCGATCTTCCTCGCCTTCGGCCGGCCCATCTATTCGGCGATGGGCGGCCAGGGCGCCTCGCTGGAAGCGGCGCTCGCCTACTCGAACGTTGTCTTCGTCGGCAACGTGCTGGTCTGGCTCCTCAACGCGCTCGCCAGCGTCATCCGCGGTACCGGCAACATGCTGGTGCCCTCGCTCGCCGTCTGCCTCGGCATCGTCCTGCTGGTGCCGCTCTCGCCGCTCTTCATCTTCGGCTGGGGCCCGGTGCCCGCGCTCGGCATCGCCGGCGGCGGCGTCGCCGTCGTGCTGACGAGCGCCATCACCTCGGCCGTGCTCGCCTGGTACATCCTCTCCGGTCGCTGCGTGGTGAAGCTGCGCCGGGCGCGCCTGAAGGCGCCCTTCTTCGCCGACATCCTGCGCGTCGGCGGCGTCGGCGCGATCAGCACGCTGCAGACGACGCTGACGGTGGCGCTCACGACCGCCCTTGTCGGCGCGCATGGCGGCCCCGACGCGGTCGCGGGCTACGGCACCGGCGCGCGCCTCGAATACCTGCTGATCCCGCTCGTCTTCGGCCTCGGCGCGCCAATGGTCGCGCTCGTCGGCACCAACATCGGCGCCGGCCAGCGCGAGCGCGCGCTGCGCATCGCCCTGACCGGCGGCGCGCTCGCGTTCGCGATCAGCGAGGCGGTCGGCCTCGCCGCGGCGATCTGGCCCGAGGCGTGGCTCGGCCTCTTCGGCCACGACCCGCACATGCTCGAGACCGGCATCGCCTACCTGCGCGTCGTCGGGCCGACCTACGGCTTCTTCGGCCTCGGCCTGTCGCTCTACTTCGCGTCGCAAGGCGCGGGCAGGCTCGCCTGGCCGCTGATCGGCGGGATGCTGCGACTCGTCGTCGCGGTCGGCGGCGGCTGGCTGGCGATGGCCCTCACCGGCTCGCTGGCGTGGGCCTTCGCGGTCCTCGCGCTTGCCCTCGTCGTCTACGGCGTGACGATCGTCGCCGCGATCGCCTCAGGCAGCTGGTTCAGGCGCTGAGAGACAAAGACCGCCGGGCCGGCGCTCAGTGGATCTCGGGCTCGGGATTCACCCCCGGGCGCGCGAGATAGTCGAAGTCGCAGCCCTCGTCGGCCTGCAGGACGTGCGCCGAGAACATCGCGCCATAGCCGCGCTCGTAGTGAGCAGGCGGTGCGGTCCAGACCCTGCGCCGCGCCGCCATCTCGGCATCGTCGACGAGCAGATCGAGGCGTCGCGCCGCCGCATCGAGGCGGATGAGGTCGCCGTCGCGCACCAGCGCCAACGGCCCACCGACGTGGCTCTCCGGGCAGACATGGAGGACGCAGGTGCCGTAGCTCGTTCCGCTCATTCGCGCATCGGAGATCCGCACCATGTCGCGAACGCCCGCCTCGAGCAGCTTCTTCGGGATCGGCAGCATGCCCCACTCGGGCATCCCTGGCGCGCCGATCGGCCCGGCTTCCTGCAGCACGAGCACGCTGTCGGCAGTGGCCTGGAGATCCGGATCGTCGATGCGCGCGATCAGGTCGTGGTGGTCTCTGAACACGACCGCCGACCCGACGTGGTCGAGCAGCTTCGGGTCCGCCGCCGAGCGCTTGAGCACCGCACCACGCGGCGCGAGCGAGCCCTCGAGGACGACGAGCGCGCCGCTCGCGTAGACGGGGTTGTCGAGGCCGCGGATGACGTCGGCGTCGAAGACCCGCGCGCCTTCCATGTTCTCGCCGAGGGTGCGGCCGTTGACCGTCCGGCACGACAGGTCGAGCCTGGCGCGGATGACATCGAGCACGGCCATCAGGCCGCCGGCGAAATGGAGGTCTTCCATCAAGTACTGGCCCGCCGGCATCAGGTTGCAGATCACCGGCACCAGCTCGCTCGCGGCGGCGAACGAATCGAGCGAGAGCTCGTGGCCGAAGCGGCGCGCCATCGCGATCAGGTGGATCAGCGAATTGGTCGATCCCGAGATCGCCATGTCGGCGACGACGGCGTTCTTCAGCGCCGCCGGCGTGACGATGTCCGAAGGCTTCAGGTCCTCCCACACCATCTCGACGATGCGCCGTCCGGCGTCGGACGCCATCCGGCCGTGCTCGGCATCGACGGCGGGGATCGTGCTCGCGCTCGGCAGCGACAGGCCGAGGACGTCGATCAGCAGCGCCATCGTCGACGCCGTTCCCATCGTGTTGCAGGTGCCGGTCGAGCGCGCGCTCGCCTCCGACATCTGCATCCATTCGCGCTGGTCGATCTTGCCGGCGCGGTAGTCGGCCTCGGCGGCCCAGGTGCTCGAGCCGGTGCCGAGCGTGTGCTGGCGCCAACGCCCTTTCAGCATCGCGCCGGCGGGAACGAAGATCGCCGGAACGTTCGCCGACGCCGCCGCCATGACCAGGCCCGGCCCGGTCTTGTCGCAGCCGCCGAGGAGGACGGCGCCGTCGACGGGATGGGCGCGGATCGCCTCCTCGGCCTCCATCGCAAGCAGGTTGCGATAGAGCATGCTCGTCGGCCGCAGGAAGCTCTCGCTGACGCTTTGCACCGGGATGACGGCCGGGAATCCTCCCGCCTGCCAGATGCCGCGCTTGATGTCCTCGATGCGTTGCGGGAAGTGCGCGTGGCAGGTCTGGAAGTCGGACCAGGTCGAGAGGATCGCGATGACCGGCTTGTCCTTGAAGTCTTCGAGCGAATAGCCGCCCTGCTTGATGCGGCGATGCTTGTGCGGCCCGACCGCACCCGGGCCCGAGAACCAGCGCTGGCTGCGCAGCTCGCCGACGGTCTTGCGTTTCGACGCCACTTCGTTCCCCTCGATTCAGCCGGATTCGATCGGCCGCGTCGCGACCTTAACGCTTGCCCAGCGCGCGCCTGGCGCTCCGGAACATCTCGCTCCAGGCGGCGCCTTCGGCATCGCCCGGTGACCAGCTGAGCTGGGCGCGGCGAAAGACGCGCTCGGCATGCGGCATCAGCGCCGTGTAGCGACCGTCGGCGGTCGTCACCGCCGTGAGCCCGCCGGCGCTGCCGTTCGGGTTCGCCGGATAGGCCTCGGTCGGCCGGCCGGCATGATCGACGAAGCGCATCACCGCCAGCACCTTCGCGGCGTCGCCGCGCTGCGAGAAGTCGGCATAGCCCTCGCCGTGCGCGACCGCGATCGGCAGGCGGCTGCCGGCCATGTCGGCGAAGAAGATCGACGGCGACGGCAGCACCTCGACCAGGCTGAGCCTCGCCTCGAACTGCTCGCTCTTGTTGCGCGTGAAGCGCGGCCAGGCGGCGGCGCCGGGGATCATGTCGGCGAGCGCGGCCATCATCTGGCAGCCGTTGCAGATGCCGAGCGCGAACACGTCGGCGCGCGCGAAGAAGGTCGCGAACTGCTCGGCGAGCTGCGCGTTGAAGCGGATCGAGCGCGCCCAGCCTTCGCCGGCGCCGAGCGTGTCGCCGTAGCTGAAGCCGCCGCACGCGACGAAGCCCTGGTACATGTCGAGGCGGGTCCGCCCCGACTGCAGGTCGGTCATGTGGACGTCGTAGGTGTCGAAGCCGGCCTGGCTCATCGCGTAGCTGAGCTCGACGTGGCTGTTGACGCCCTGCTCGCGCAGGACCGCGACCTTCGGCGCGCTGCCGACGATCGCCGGCGCGACGGATCGCGCGGTGTCGAACGCCGGCCCTGCGAGGCGAACGTGCAGGCCCCGGTCGTCGTCGCGGCCGGCGGCGGCATGCTCGGCGTCGGCGCACTCCGGGTTGTCGCGCAGGCGGCAGATGCGCCAGCTGACCTCGTCCCAGGCCTGGTGCAGCTCGCGCAGCGGCGCGCCGAACACCGCCTTCGCGTCGCGCCAGACCTCGACGACGCGACGCGTGTTGGTCTTGCCGACGACGTGGCTGTGCCTGCTCAGGCCGGCGCCGCGAAGGATCCGCAGCGCCTCGTCGCGGCGCGCCGTCGGCACCTGGACGATTGCGCCCAGCTCTTCGTTGAAGAGCGCGCGCAGGGTCAGCTCTTCGCGCCGCGCGCTCACCTGCGTCGCCCAGTTCTTCGCGTCGCCGTACTCGGCGCGGCTGTCGCCGATGCCGTCGCTCTCGGTGACGAGCAGGTCGACGTTGAGGCTGACGCCGAGGTGGCCGGCGAACGCCATCTCGCACGCCGCCGCCCACAGGCCGCCGTCGCTGCGGTCGTGGTACGCGAGGACGAGGCCGGCGTCGCGCAACTGCGTGACCGCGTCGACGAGCGCCTTGAGCAGCTGCGGCTCGTCGAGGTCGGGCACCTCGGCGCCGAACTGGCCGGTCACCTGCGCGAGCATCGAGCCGCCCATGCGCATGCGGCCGCGGCCGAGGTCGACGAGAACGAGCGTCGTGTCGCCGGGCGCGAGCTGCGGCGTCGAGTGCGGGCGCACGTCGTCGATGCTCGCGAACGCGGTGACGACGAGACTCACCGGCGCCGTCACCTGCTTCGACTCGCCGCCTTCGCCCTGCCAGCGCGTCCGCATCGACAGGCTGTCCTTGCCGACCGGAACGCCGATGCCGAGCGCGGGACAGAGCTCCATGGCGACCGCCTTCACGGTGTCGTAGAGCGCCGCGTCGTCGCCCGGCGCCGCCGGATCGTCGCTGCACGCCGCCATCCAGTTGCAGCTGAGCTTGACCCGATCGAGCTCGATCGGCGCGGCGAGCAGGTTGGTGATCGCCTCGCCGACCGCCATCCGGCCCGAGGCTGGCGCGTCGATGACGGCGAGCGGAGTGCGCTCGCCCAGCGCCATCGCCTCGCCGGCGACGCCGCTGAAATCGGCGAGCGTGATCGCGCAGTCGGCGACCGGCACCTGCCAGGGCCCGACCATCGGGTCGCGGCACGACAGGCCGCCGACGGTGCGGTCGCCGATCGTGACGAGGAAGCGCTTGCTGGCGACGGTGGGATGGCGCAGGACGGCGAAGGCGGCCGTCTTCAGGTCGACGTCGCCGAGGTCGAGCGGCGGCAGCGCGAGCACACGACGGCGCACGTCGCGGTGCATCTTCGGCGGCTTGCCGAGGAGGACGTCCATCGGCATGTCGATGGGCGCGGCTCGATCGTCATCGCGCGACGGTGCAGCCAACGGATCGATCGCGCCGACGACGAGCTCGCGCGCCTCGGTCGCGACGCCGACGACGGCGTAAGGGCAGCGCTCGCGCACGCACATCGCGTCGAAGAGCGGCAGCGCTTCCTTGGCCACCGCCATCACGTAGCGCTCCTGGCTCTCGTTGCACCAGATCTCCTTCGGCGCCAGGCCGCTCTCCTCGACCGGGACCTTGCGGAGGTCGAAGCGGGCGCCGCGCCCGGCCCCGTCGACGAGCTCGGGGAACGCGTTCGAGAGGCCCCCGGCGCCGACGTCGTGGATCGCCAGGATCGGGTTCGACTCGCCGAGCGCGGCGCAATGGTTGATGACCTCCTGCGCGCGACGCTGGATCTCCGGGTTGCCGCGCTGCACCGAGTCGAAGTCGAGCTCTGCGGCGTTGGCGCCCGCCGCCATCGAGCTCGCCGCGCCGCCGCCCATGCCGATCCGCATTCCCGGGCCGCCGAGGTGGACGAGAAGCGTGCCGGCGGGGAACTCGATCTTGTGCGTCTGCGAAGCCGCGATCGCGCCGAGCCCGCCGGCGATCATGATCGGCTTGTGGTAGCCGCGGCGCTGATCGCCCACCGTCTGCTCGTAGACGCGGAAATAGCCGCACAGGTTCGGCCTGCCGAACTCGTTGTTGAAGGCGGCGCCGCCGAGCGGGCCGTCGATCATGATCTGCAGCGCGCTCGCGATGTGATCGGGCTTGCCGTAGCGGTCCTTCTCCCACGGCTCTTGGGTCTCGGGCAGATGCAGGTTCGAGACGCTGAAGCCGGTGAGCCCGGCCTTGGGCCGGGAGCCGCGGCCGGTCGCGCCTTCGTCGCGGATCTCGCCGCCGGCGCCGGTCGAGGCGCCCGGGAACGGCGAGATCGCGGTCGGATGGTTGTGCGTCTCGACCTTCATCAACGAATGCACGCGCTCGCGCCGTGCCGAATAACGCGGCGCGTTGGTGTAGCCCTCGGGCAGCCAGCGCTCGACCTCGTGGCCTTCCATCACCGCCGCGTTGTCGCTGTAGGCGACGACCGTGTGCTGTGGCGCCAGCGCCTCGGTGTTCCTGATCATGTGGAACATCGAGAGCGGCTGCGGTGCGCCGTCGATCGTGAACGTCGCGTTGAAGATCTTGTGGCGGCAGTGCTCGCTGTTGGCCTGCGCGAACATCATCAGCTCGACGTCGCTCGGGTTGCGGCCGAGCGACGTGAAAGCGGCGAGCAGGTAGTCGATCTCGTCGGCCGAGAGCGCCAGGCCGAAGGCGCGGTTCGCGTCGTCGAGCGCGACGCGGCCGCCGCCGAGGACGTCGATCGCGACGCTCGGCCGTGCCCGCTGCTCGTCGAACAGATGGCGGGCGTCTTCTCGGTCGAAGAAGACGCACTCGGTCATGCGGTCGTGGAGCAGCGCCGCCGCGGCTCCGCGCTCGCCGGCGTCGAGCGGGGTGGGGCGACCGATGAAGGGCTTCTTCACGGCCAGCGCGAACTCGGTGACGCGCTCGATCCGGTGCACGACGAGGCCGCAGTTGCGCGCGATGTCGGTTGCCTTCGACGCCCAGGGCGAGATCGTGCCGAGGCGGGGCGCGACGACGATCTTCTCGGCGGCGCCTGCGTCGCTGGCCGGCTCGCCGTAGCGCAGCAGCGCTTCCAGCCGGTCGGTGTCGGTGCGCGTCAGCGACGCGTCGCTCCAGACCCAGTGGACGTGGCGCGCGGCGACGCCGTCGATGCGGGCGACGCGAGCCTTGAGCTGCGCGAGGAGCGCCGCGGCGCGGAATCCCGGCAACGCGTTGCCGCCTTCGAAGCGGGCGAGGTGCTTGGGCTCGGTCGTCACACGAAGGCGCTGGGCGGGTGCGGAAGACGGGCTTCGTCACGCCTTTCGGCAGTGGGGCGACCCCGGTGGAAACCCGCGATTCTAAAGCCCCGATGCGATAATTCGAGGATGACGATCACGATCAAGAACGAGGCCGAGATTGCCGGCATGCGGATCGCCGGTCGGCTCGCGTCGGAAGTGCTCGACCTCCTCACGCCGCACGTCAAGGCCGGCGTCACCACCGAGGCGATCGACAAGATCGCCCACGACCACATCGTCCACGAGCAAGGCGGCGTGCCGGCGCCGCTCAACTACGCACCGCCGGGCTACACGCCCTACCCCAAATCGATCTGCACGTCGATCAACCACCAGGTCTGCCACGGCATCCCGAACGACCGGCCGCTCAAGAACGGCGACATCGTCAACATCGACGTCACCGTCATCAAGGACGGCTGGCACGGCGACACCAGCCGGATGTTCATCGTCGGCGAAGGCTCGATCGCCGCCAGGCGCCTGGTCCAGATCACGTACGACGCGATGTGGAAGGGGATCGTCAAGGTCAGGCCCGGCGTTCGCCTCGGCGACATCGGCAGCGCGATCCAGGTCTTCACCGAGGGCAACGGCTTTTCGGTGGTGCGCGAGTTCTGCGGCCACGGCATCGGCGCGCGCTTCCACGAGGACCCGCAGGTGCTCCACTACGGCAAGGCCGGCACCCTCGACGAGCTGAAGGCCGGAATGACCTTCACGATCGAGCCGATGATCAACGCCGGCAAGCGCGACATCCGCGAGGCCGGCGACGGCTGGACCATCGTCACGCGCGACCGGTCGCTCTCGGCGCAGTGGGAGCACACGGTGCTCGTCACCGAAACCGGCTACGAGGTGATGACGCTCTCGGCCGGATCGCCGCCGCCGCCGGCCTTCGTCGCCGCCTGAAGGGCAGGCATCGCGTGAGCACGCGCGATCCGGTCGTCGCCCCGGCGTCGTCGCGCGACGCTGGCGCTGGCGCTGACGCGGGCGCCGGCACCGGCACCGGCAGCGCGGCGGCGCGCGCGCCGGGCGAGTTGCGTGCGCGCTTTCGCCTCGCCAAGGCGGCGCGCCTGGAACACTTCCTCGCGGCGCGGCCGACCGCGCGCGCCGCGATGCGCCTTGTCCGTGCCCTCGCCGGCGACGTCGACGCGACCTTGTGCGAGCTGTGGCGCGCGGCCGGCATGCCCGCCGACGCCGCCCTCGTCGCGGTCGGCGGCTACGGCCGCGGCGAGCTCTTCCCGTATTCCGACGTCGACGTGCTCGTCCTGCTGCCGTCGGCCCCGACCGCCGACGACGAAGCGCGCCACGCGGCGACCGAGCGCTTCATCACCGCGTGCTGGGACGCCGGCCTCGAGATCGGCTCGAGCGTGCGCACCGTCGACGAGTGCGTCGCCATCGCGCTCGCCGACGTCACCGTGCAGACGGCGCTGCTCGAGTCGCGCTTCCTCTGCGGCGCGCGCTCGGAGTTCAAGGCGTTCGAGCGCGCGACCGCGCAGGCGATGGACCCGAAGGCGTTCCTGCGCGCAAAGACGCTCGAGATGCGCCAGCGGCAGCAGAAGTACGAGGACACGCCCTATTCGCTCGAGCCGAACTGCAAGGAAAGCCCCGGCGGCCTGCGCGACCTGCAGACGGTGATCTGGGTGGCGCGCGCGGCCGGCTTGGGCCGCAAGTGGCAG
>JADGRJ010000408.1 GCA_017881025.1 Rhizobacter sp.
CTCCGTTCCAGTGATGAAGCCCGAATTGCATGGCTCGGGGTGGAATCGGCCGACGCCCAGGTCACCAGTGCACGCGCCGCTGGCCTGCCGCAGCTGCGGCTCACCAGCAGCTACCAGCAGGTCATCAAGAACGCGCGCGCCGAGATGGTCAGCCAACTCTTCGGCCAGAAGTTCACCTACACCACCACGCTCAACGCCCAGCAGGCGCTCTTCCAGGGTGGCCGCATCGTCTCGGCCGCTCAGGCCGCCAGCAGCGTGCTCAGCGCAGCCCGTCTGGACAACGCCGAAACCCGTGCCCGCCTCGCCGTGGACGTGCAACGCGCCTATCTAAACGCGGCATACCTGATCCGTATCGCCGAATTGCAGGCGCAGAATGTAGAGATTGCCTCCATCCGCGCCACGCAGACGGAGCAGCTCTTTGCCGCGGGGCGTGCGGCACGCTTTGACGTGCTGCGCTCGCGCGTGGAACGGGCCAATTTCGAACCACTCGCCCTGCAGGCCGTCGCCGACCGTGACGCGGCCCTGCTCGAGGTGCGGCGCTTGCTCGATATCCCCGTCGGCGAGCCGCTGCTGCTCACCACGGTGCTCAACCCGGAAACGGTGCGGGCGTTGGCCGAACGGACGAACGCCGACGCGGCCCCCGATGCCCTGCGGGCCAGCGTGCGTTCGGCCGAACTCACCGCGAGCGCCAAGCACGCCGGCGTGCGGGTGGCGCGCGCCGACCTGCTGCCGCAGGTCAGCGTTTTCATCAACTTGGGCTACCTCGCGCTCCCGGCGACCAACGGCTTTCCGATGCTCATGGGTCGCACGATCAATGCCGCGTGCCCGGCCGGCTCCACCGCCAGCCAGCTCTGCCAGAACAACGGCTGGTTCGGCGACCGTAACTTCGGCGTGAACTTCTCCTGGGCCGCTTTCGATGGCTTGAGGGCCAAGGGCAACCTCGACCTCGCCCAAGCCCAGGCAAAGATCGGCGACATTACGCTCAACCAGGTGCGTGAGGCGGCGGCCATCGAGACATCGCGCGCACGGAACGAGCTGGCGCGCGCCACGGCCGCTTTCGGCGCCCGCCAGCAAAACTCCGCGGAAGCCGACGAGGCCTACCAGCTCGCCACCCTCCGGTACCAGCGCGGCCTCAGCACGCAACTGGAAGTTTCCGACGCGCAGTACGCGCTGCTCATCGCGCGCTCCACCGAGGCTCGCGCGACCTTCGATCTCTACCTTGCCGCCACCGAGCTCGCCCGTGTGCGCGGCCGTGACATCCCGCTTCCCAACGGGACCACCATCCCCGTGCGCACCGATTCCCGCAATGCCTCTTCAGGTCTCAATTCGATCCGCTAGCGCACTCGCGCTACTGACGCTCCTCGCCGTCGCTTGCGGCGGCACGTCCGGCAATGCTGCCCCCGGCAGCATGAAGGACAGCACCAAGAGTGGAACCGCGGGCGCCGTGCCAGGGGGCGGTACTCCGGGCGGCGGGTCGCGACGCACGAGTTCCGTGGTGCTCGGCACCGCTGACGTCGCCAAGGTCGTGCGCGGCACCATTGAAGCCGGCATCCCGATTGCCGGCGACCTCCGACCCATCGAGACCCTGAGCCTGAAGTCCCGCCTCGAAGGCAACGTGGAGCAGGTCTACGTGCGTGAAGGCGATCGCGTCGCCTTCGGTGCGCCTTTGGCTCGGTTCGAGGCCATCGATTTCGAGAGCGCCCTCCGTTCCACCGAGGCTGATGCAACCTCGGCAGCCACCGCCGCGCAGACGGCGCAGTGGAACTACGACCAGTCCAAGGACCTCTTCAAGGTGGGCGCCATCGCCGAGCGGGACTTGCGCGCCACCGAACAGGCCGCGGCCGCGGCCAAGGCGCAGCAGGCCGCCGCCGAGTCGCGCCTGCGCTCGGCGCAGTTGGCGGCGCGTGATACGCGAATCGTGGCCCCGGTGGCCGGCACCATCCAGTTCCGCCGTGTCCAGGGCGGCGAACACGTACTGCGCGGTGCCGAGCTCTTCACGCTGGTGCGCTTCGATGTCCTCGAGCTCATGGCCTCGCTCCCCGCGCGCAGTGCCAACGACGTCGTGCCCGGCCAGCCCGTGCGGTTTCTCGCCGACGGCAAGGCGTTCACCGGCAAGGTGGCCCGCGTGAGCCCAACCATCGATCCGGCATCGCGCTCCATCACGGCCTATGTGCAGATCCCCAACCCTAGGGGCGAATTGAAGGGCAACACATTCGCCAGCGGGCAGATCATCGCGCAGACGCTTGGCAATGTGCTCGTCGTGCCGCAGCCGGCCATACGCACCGGTCAGGACGGCAAGCAGTTCGTCTACCGTATTGTCGGCAGCGAACTCGAGCAGGCCCCGGTGACTGTCGGTGCCGTCGATGAGGCACGCGGACTCGTCGAAATCAAGGACGGCGTGCAGGAACGCGACCAAGTGGTCGTCGGCAACGTGGGTACGCTCGGCCGCGGCATGAAGGTACAGATCATCGGCAATGAGCGCGGCACTGGTCCCGGAGCGCGCGGCGGCAGTGCGCGCGAAACGCCGGCCGGCAGCGACAAGGGTCCTGTCCCGGGAATGCGCAAAGCAGCGAACGACAGCGGCGCCAAGGGTCCGCCCGCCGCCAAGGGGCAGGGCAGCAGGAAGCCCCGTCCGTAGCACCCGCTATCGACTCTCGTCCATCGGCTAACGACTCTCCATGTTCCTCTCAGACATCTCGATCAAGCGCCCCGTCTTTGCCACCATGATGATGGTGGCGCTCGTCGTGCT
>JADGRJ010000002.1 GCA_017881025.1 Rhizobacter sp.
AAAGCGCGCCAGAGCGGCCCGGCTGCCGCGAACGGCGAAGCCGCCGTGCGCGACTGGCTGCAGCGCCAGCTGCGGCCGTACCGGATCGAATCGATCGAGCGCGACCCGGTCGGCCTCGCGACCGGCTACTTCGAGCCGCTCGTCGAGGCGTCGCGCTTCTCGCGGCCCGGCTTTCGCGTCGCCCTCTATGCGCCGCCCGCCGACCTGGCGACGAAGCGACCGTACTGGACGCGCCAGCAGCTCGAGACGCTGCCGGCGGCGCAGAAGAGCCTGCACGGCCGCGAGATCGCGTGGGTGCGCGACCGCCTCGACGCGCTCCTCCTCCAGGTGCAGGGATCGGGCCGCCTCGTCTTCGCGAGCGAGCGCGGCGGCGCGCCGACGCTCGTCCGCGTCGCCTACGCAGCGCACAACGACCAGCCTTACCGGTCTGTCGGCCGCTGGCTGATCGAGCAGGGCGAGCTGCGTGCCGACGACGCGTCGTGGCCGGCGATCCGCGCCTGGGCGCGGCGGAACCCGGCCCGCATCGACGAGATGCTGCGCAGCAACCCGCGCTTCGTCTTCTTTCGCGAGGAGGCGCTGCCCGATCCCGGCGTCGGGCCGAAGGGCGCGCAGGGCGTGCCGCTCTCGCCCGGCCGCTCGATCGCCGTCGACCCGCAGAGCGTTCCCTACGGCACGCCGGTCTGGCTCGACACGACCGAGCCGCTCGCGACCCGGCCGTTGCGCCGCCTCGTCGTCGCGCAGGACACCGGCTCGGCGATCGTCGGCGCCGTCCGCGCCGACTACTTCTGGGGCTGGGGCGACGACGCCGAGGCTGCCGCCGGCCGCATGAAGCAGCCGCTGCGGATGTGGGTGCTGTGGCCGGCATCGTGACGACGGACAGCACGACGACGGGCACGGACGCCGCGAGCATCGGCGGTCAGCCAGGCGCGCCGATCGACGGTGGCCGCGCCATCGACTGGAGCCGGACCTCGGCCGACTACGCGACCCACCGCCCGGGGCCGCCGCCGCGCCTGTACGACCTGCTCGCCGCGCTCGGCGTCGGCGGCGCCGGCCAGCGCCTGCTCGACCTCGGCACCGGCACCGGCCTCGTCGCGCGCGAATTCGCGCGCCGCGGCGCTGTCGTCAGCGCCATCGACATCGCCCCCGGCCAGATCGCCGCCGCGCGCGAGAGCGCGCGCGCCGAAGGGCTCGCGGTCGACTTCGCCGTCGCCGCGGCCGAAGCCGTTCCGTTCGCCGACGCGAGCTTCGACGCCGTCGTCGCGAGCCAGTGCTGGATGTACTTCGACGTCGAGCGCACGCTCGCCGAAGTGCGCCGCGTGCTCAGGCCAGGCGGCGTCCTGGTGACGACGCACTTCAGCTGGCTGCCGCGCGCCGAACCGGTGGCGCGGGCGAGCGAAGCGCTGGTGCTGCGACTCAATCCCGCCTGGCAAGGCGCCGACTGGTCCGGCCGGATCGCGGCCGAGCCCGCCTGGGCGGCCGGACGCGCCGGCGTCGCAGCGATGTTCTGGTTCGACGCCGAAGTGCCGTTCACGCGCGCGAGCTGGCGCGGCCGGATGCGCGCCTGCCGCGGCGTCGGCGCAGCGTTGCCCGACGCCGACGTCGCGGCCTTCGACACCGCCCTCGCCGCCTGGCTCGACGCCCACACGGCGCCGACGTTCACCGTGCGCCACCGCGTCGACGCCCACGTCTTCACGCCATGGCCGCCCGTCTCGGCGTCCGCCGCGCCGGCGCGTGCGTAGAAAGGTTTTTCGCGCCGTGCCGACTGATCGACATCGATTCAAGGAGACTTCCGCCATGACCCGCCGCCCCTTCCTCGCCGTCCTCTCCGCGTTCGGCCTCGCCCCCGGGCTCGCCGCGGCGCAGGCGGGAACGCCGAAGATCGAGTCGCTGATGCTGTCCGACGCGCAGTGGAAGCAGCGCCTCGCGCCCGCCGCCTATCAGGTTCTGCGCCACGAAGGCACCGAGTACCCGGGCTCGAGCCCGCTCAACGACGAGCACCGCAAGGGGCGCTTTCTCTGCGCCGGCTGCGACCTGGCGCTGTTCACGTCGGACACCAAGTTCGACAGCGGCACCGGCTGGCCGAGCTTTTATGCGTCGATCCCCGGCGCGGTGCTGACCAAGACCGACGTCAAGATGATCATCCCGCGCACCGAGTACCACTGCGCGCGCTGCGGCGGCCATCAGGGCCACGTCTTCGACGACGGCCCGAAGCCGACCGGCAAGCGCTACTGCAACAACGGCGTCGCGCTGAAGTTCATCCCGGCCTGACCTTTCGGGGGACGCGGGCCTCGCTCCGACGGCCGAGCGACGCCTTGATCCGGCACCCCCCGTAGACTGCGCGGATGGCCGACAGCGTCAGCACCGGCAGCGCGAGCGACACCGCAAGCAGCGCCCTCGACACCGCGCTCGATCCGAGCGATCCGGTCGCGCGCGAGGCGCAGACCTTCCCGCGCCTGAGCCCGGAGATGATCAAGCGCGTCGCGCGCTACGGCAGCGAAGAGCGCTTCGCGGCGCGCGCGCCGGTGTTCTCGCGCGGCGATCGCAGCGTCGACTTCTTCGTCGTCCTCGAAGGCTCGATCGAGATCTTCGACGTCGATGAGCACGACCTGCCGCAGGTCTTCGTCGTCCTGCGCCAGCGCCAGTTCGCCGGCGAGCTCGACCTCTTCAACGACCGCCAGGTTCTGGTCAGCGCACGCGCCGGCGAAGCGAGCCTGCTGCTGCGCGTCAAGCGCGCCGACTTCCGCCGCCTCGTCTCGACCGAGGCCGACATCGGCGAGATCGTCATGCGCGCGTTCATCCTGCGCCGCGTCGGCCTGATCCGCCACGTCCACGGCGGTGTCGTCGTCGTCGGCCCCGCGCACAGCGCCAACACGCTGCGCCTGCAGCAGTTCCTGAGCAGGAACGCGTACCCGCATCGCCTCCTCGACACCGAGGAAGACGCCGACGCGGGCGGCTTCCTCGACTGCTTCTCGCTCACCGCGGCCGACCTGCCGGTCGTCATCGCGCCTGGCCATCGCGTCCTCAAGAACCCGTCGCTCGCGCAGATGGCCGACGACCTGGGCCTGACCGAGACCTTCGATCACGCCAAGGTGTTCGACCTCGCCGTCGTCGGCGCCGGCCCGGCCGGCCTGGCCGCGGCCGTCTACGGCGCCTCGGAAGGGCTGCAGACGATCGTCGTCGAGAGCATGGCACCCGGCGGCCAGGCCGGGACGAGCTCGAAGATCGAGAACTACCTCGGCTTTCCGACCGGCATCTCAGGCCAGGCGCTCGCCGGCCGCGCCCAGGTGCAGGCGCAGAAGTTCGGCGCCCGCCTGGCGCTCTCGCGCGCCGTCGTCGGCATCGACTGCAACGCCGCGCCGTACACGCTGGAGCTCGAGGACGGCCAGTCGATCCGCGCCCGCGCCGTCGTCGTCGCCACCGGCGCGCGCTACCGCAAGCTCGACGTCCCCGGCTACGAACGCTTCGAGGGCGCCGGTATCTACTACGCGGCGACGGCGATGGAGGCCGACCTCTGCGCCGATGACGAGATCGTCGTCGTCGGTGGCGGCAACTCGGCGGGGCAGGCCGCGGTCTTCCTCGCGCGCACGGCAAGGCACGTCCACATGCTCGTTCGCGGCCCGGGGCTGGCGGCGACGATGTCCGACTATCTCGTCCAGCGCATCGAGCGCTCGGACAAGATCACGCTCCATCCCTTCGCCGAGGTCACCGCGCTCGATGGCGACACGTCGCTGCGCAGCGTCACCTGGACCGACCGCCGGAGCGGCGCGGCGACGACCCGGCCGGCGCGCAGCGTCTTCGTGATGATCGGCGCCGAGCCGAACACGCAGTGGGCGGCCGCGTGCCTCGCGCTCGACGCGCAGGGGTTCGTGTGCACGGGCGCCAGGGCGGGCGGCGACGCCGACTCGCCGTACGCGACCTCGCGGCCCGGGGTCTACGCGGTCGGCGACGTGCGCTCGGGCTCGGTCAAGCGGGTCGCCTCCGGCGTCGGCGAAGGGTCGGTCGTCGTCCAGGACATCCACCGCTTCCTGAACCCGCCGTCCTAGCCTCGACCGCCCGAGGTCGGCGATCGGCGGCCCGAGAATCGCCTCATGTCGACCCCCACTTCCTCGACTCCGATCCCCCCGGCCGACGACGACGAGGAAGAGCAGAGCCTGACGAGCCGCCTCGGCCCCGGCCTCATCACCGGCGCCGCCGACGACGACCCGAGCGGCATCGCGACTTACTCGCAGGCCGGCGCCCAGTTCCGCTTCGCCCTCGTCTGGACGCTGTTCCTGACGACGCCGCTGATGATCGGCATCCAGATGCTTTCGGCGCGCATCGGCTGGGTGACGCGCGAAGGCCTGGCGACCAACATCGACAAGCTCTGCCCGCGCTGGCTCACGGTGTCGCTGGTCGGCCTGCTCGTCGTCGCCAACACCCTCAACATCGCCGCCGACGTCGCGGCGATGGCCGAGGCGGTCAAGCTCCTCGCGGGCGGGCCGCAGCCGCTCTACGTGCTGGTGATCGGCGCAGTCTGCATCGCCATGCAGATCTTCTTCTCGTACGAGCGGACCGTGCGCGTCCTCAAGTGGCTGACGCTCGCGCTGTTCGCCTACGTCGCCGTCGTTCTCGTCGTCTCCGTGCCCTGGGCGCAGGCGCTGGCCGAATCGCTGCGTCCCTGGGCCTTCCTGCCGGCGAGCTCGTCGGGCAAGGAGTACGCGGCGATGGTCGTCGCCGTGCTCGGCACGACGATCAGCCCCTACCTCTTCTTCTGGCAGGCGACGCAGGAAGTCGAGGACTGCCGGCGCCGGCCGGAGGGCGAGCGCCTGCGCCGCCACCCCGCCTACGTGCGCAAGCACCTGCGGCGCATCAAGCTCGACACGATCGTCGGCATGGGGTTCTCCAACCTGGTCGCGCTCTGCATCGTCGTCGCCACTGCGGTGACGCTCAACGAGCGCGGCGTCGTCAACATCCAGACGGCGGCGCAGGCGGCCGAGGCGCTGCGCCCCGTCGCGGGCGCGTTCGCGTTCGTCGTCTTCGGCCTCGGCATCATCGGCACGGGCTTGCTCGCCGTTCCCGTTCTCGCCGGCTCGGCGGCGTATGCGGTGAGCGAGCTGTTCGGCTGGAAAGCCGGTCTCTCGCGCGGCTTCCACGAAGCGCGAGGCTTCTATCTCATCATCGTCGCGGCGACGGGAATCGGCTCGGCAATGGGCGTCTTCGACGTCGACCCGATGAAGGCGCTGGTGCTGAGCGCGATCGTCAACGGCGTGATCTCGGTGCCGATCATGGTCGTGATGATGCTGATCGGGCAGTCGAAGTCGGTGATGGGGCGGTTCACGATCACCCGGCGCCATCGCCTGTTCGGCTGGGCCGCGACCGGCGTGATGGCGGCGGCCGTCGCCCTCATGGTCGTGACGAGCGTCTAGCGCCGGTCGGCATCGCCACCGCCTGAGCGCTGCCTTGGGCGAATCCCTACACTCGGTCCTGCGCGTCCTGGTCACGAGCCGGGATGGCCCCCGCAGCAGTTCCCACCGGAGTGTCGACAACGATGAATGCCCCTCTTCCCGAGGCCGTGCGCAAGGCGCTCGAAAGCGTCACCCTCGACGACAAGTACGCCCTCGAGTCGGGCCGCGCCTTCATGAGCGGCGTGCAGGCGCTGGTGCGCCTGCCGATGCTGCAGCGGAAGCGCGACGCGATGTTCGGCCTCAACACCGCCGGCTTCGTCAGCGGCTACCGCGGCTCGCCGCTCGGCGGCTACGACCAGGCGCTGTGGGCGGCGAAGAAGCACCTCGCGGCGCAGAACATCGTCTTCCAGCCCGGCGTCAACGAAGAGCTCGCCGCGACCGCGGTCTGGGGCACGCAGCAGCTCGAGCTCTATCCGCAGAGCAGGAAGTTCGACGGGGTCTTCGGCATCTGGTACGGCAAGGGGCCGGGCGTCGACCGCTGCTCCGACGTCTTCAAGCACGCCAACATGGCGGGCACGTCGCAGCACGGCGGCGTGATCGCGATCGCCGGCGACGACCACATCGCCAAGAGCTCGACCGCGGCGCACCAGAGCGACCACATCTTCAAGGCCTGCGGCCTGCCGGTGTTCTTCCCGTCGAGCGTGCAGGACATCCTCGACATGGGCCTGCACGCGTTCGCGATGAGCCGCTTCGCCGGCGTCTGGTCGGCGATGAAGACGATCCAGGAGATCGTCGAATCGTCGGCGAGCATCTCGGTCGACCCGGACCGGGTCGACATCGTCCTGCCGGAAGACTTCCGGATGCCCGCCGGCGGCCTTCACATCCGCTGGCCCGACGCGCCGCTCGAGCAGGAAGCGCGGCTGATGGACTACAAGTGGTACGCCGCGCTCGCCTACGTGCGCGCCAATCGTCTCAACCACAACGTCATCGAAGGGCCGAACGACCGCTTCGGCATCATCGCTTCCGGGAAGGGCTACAACGACGCGCGCCAGGCGCTGCACGACCTCGGCCTCGACGACGACGCCTGCCGCCGCATCGGCCTGCGCCTGCACAAGGTCAACGTCGTCTGGCCGCTCGAGGCGACGATCACGCGCGATTTCGCCGAAGGCCTGCAGGAGATCCTCGTCGTCGAGGAGAAGCGCCAGGTCATCGAGTACCAGCTGAAGGAACAGCTCTACGGCTGGCGCCCCGACGTGCGGCCCCAGGTGCTCGGCAAGTTCGACGAGAGCGAGGGCGACAACGCCGGCGGCGAGTGGAGCCAGGCCAACCCGAGCGAGCACTGGCTGCTGCGCGCACAGGCCGACCTGACGCCGGCGATCATCGCCAGGGCGATCGCCAAGCGGCTCGGCAAGCTCGGCGTCGACGCCGACATCGCCGCCGGCATGGCGATGCGGATCGCGCTGATCGACGCGAAGGAGAAAAGCCTCGCCGTCGCGACGCTCAACTCGACCGGCGCCAACGCGACCGGGGAGCGCGCGCCGTTCTTCTGCAGCGGCTGCCCGCACAACACTTCCACCAAGGTGCCCGAGGGCTCGCGCGCCGTCGCCGGAATCGGCTGCCACTTCATGGCGGTCTGGATGGACCGCTCGACCGTCACCTTCAGCCAGATGGGCGGCGAAGGCGTGTCGTGGGTCGGCCAGGCACCGTTCACGACCGAGAACCACATCTTCGCCAACCTCGGCGACGGCACCTTCTTCCACTCGGGGCTGCTCGCGATCCGCCAGGCGATCGCCGCCAAGGTCAACATCACCTACAAGATCCTCTTCAACGACGCCGTCGCGATGACCGGCGGCCAGCCCGTCGACGGCACGATGAAGGTGCCCGAGATGACGCGCGAGCTCGACGCCGAGGGCGCCGCGAAGGTCGTCGTCGTCACCGACGAGCCGGAGAAGTACGAAGACCACGCCATCAAGGCGCGCCTCGCGCCGAGCGTCACCGTCCACCACCGCGACGATCTCGACGGCGTGCAGAAGCAGCTGCGCGAGATCCCCGGCTGCACGGTCATCGTCTACGACCAGACCTGCGCGACCGAGAAGCGCCGGCGCAGGAAGCGCGGCACGATGGAGGACCCGGCCAAGCGCGTCGTCATCAACGAGCTGGTCTGCGAGGGCTGCGGCGACTGCTCGGTGCAGAGCAACTGCCTCTCGGTCGAGCCGGTCGAGACCGAGTTCGGCAGGAAGCGCCGGATCAACCAGAACAGCTGCAACAAGGACTACTCGTGCCTGAAGGGCTTCTGCCCGAGCTTCATCACGGTCGAAGGCGGCCAGCTGAAGAGCACGAAGAAGGGCGACGTCGAGCGGCCTCGCCTGGCCGCCGTGCTTGCGCCGCCCGAGCCGGTGCTGCCCCTCGCAGAGAAGCCCTGGGGCATCGTCGTCGCCGGCGTCGGCGGCACCGGCGTCATCACCATCGGCCAGCTGCTCGGCATGGCAGCGCACCTCGAGGGCAAGGGCATCGTCACGCAGGACTCGGCCGGGCTCGCGCAAAAGGGCGGCGCGACCTGGAGCCACGTCCAGATCGCGAACCGGCCGGAGGCGATCTTCTCGACCAAGGTCGGCACCGCCGAGGCCGACCTGGTGATCGGCTGCGACCCGATCGTCACCGCCAGCAAGACGACGCTGGCCGCGATCCGCGAAGGGCGCACCTACGTCGCCGTCAACACGCATGCGACGCCGACCGCGGCGTTCGTGAGCAACCCGGACTGGCAGTTCCCGGCCGGCAACTGCGAGGCGGCGATCGCCGCCGCGGCCGGCCCCGACCACGTCGGCGGCATCGACGCCGACACGCTCGCCGTGCAGCTGCTCGGCGACTCGATCTACACCAACCCGCTGATGCTCGGCTTCGCCTGGCAGCAGGGCCGCGTGCCGCTCTCGCACGCCGCGCTGATGCGGGCGATCGAGCTGAACGGCGTCCAGGTCGACAACAACAAGACCGCGTTCGAGTGGGGCCGCCGTGCCGCGCACGATCCGCAGGGAATGAAGGCGCTGGTTCGCACCGGCCAGGTGATCGAGCTCGTCAAGCGCTCGGTCAACGTCGACGACCTGATCGCCAAGCGCGTCGAGTTCCTGACCGCGTACCAGAACGCCGCCTACGGCGCCAAGTACAAGGCCTTCGTCGACAAGGTGCGCGCGGCCGAGGCCGAGCTCGCGTTCTCGCGCTCGATGACGCGGCCCGAGTCGGCGCGGCCGAGCACCAGGCTGACCGAGGCGGTGGCGCGCTACCTCTTCAAGCTGATGGCCTACAAGGACGAGTACGAGGTCGCGCGCCTGCACGCCGACACCAAATTCCTCGCCAAGGTCGCGGCCCAGTTCGAAGGCGAGATGGGCAAGGACTACCAGCTCGCCTACCACCTGGCGCCGCCGTCGATCGCGAAGAAAAACGCCAAGGGCGAGCTGCAGAAGCGCCGCTTCGGCCCGTGGATGCTGTCGGCGTTCAAGGTCCTGGCCCGCCTCAAGGGCATGCGCGGCACGCCGTTCGATCCGTTCGGACGCAACGACGAGCGCCGCGTTGAGCGCGAGCTGATCCGCGAGTACCGCGAGTCGATCGAGGAGGTGCTGCGCGCCCTCGGCCCGGCCAACCTCGCCCTGGCGACCGAGATCGCGCGCATCCCCGAGATGATCCGCGGCTACGGCCACGTCAAGGCGCGCCATCTCGCCGCCGCGCGCCCGAAGTGGGACGCTCTCATGGCCGAGTGGCGTGCCGGCCCGCTCGCCCTCTCGGCGCAGGCGCTCGAGTCGCGGCTGGCGCAGGGGCCGGACACCCAGCCGCTCGAGGACACGACGCTGCCGATGACCTCGCCGCCGGGGTCGTCGCAGCGGTCGGCCTGACACCCGGGCGCCGCGCAGCGGTCGGCTTGACACCCGGCACGGCGCGGCTGCGGGCCGCGCCGGCGTCCGTCCGGCGGCTGTGCACCCTGGCCCTTTGACGGTGCGCTTCGTCGCAGCGGCGTAGCGGCGATCGGGGTGCCGCCCCTAAAGTGCCGCCGTGAACCGCACGAGCCAATTCCAACCCCGACCATGACCCCCTCTCCCTCGCCTTCCGATCCCGCGCCGGCCCGCCGCGCCGCGGCGACGACCAGCGGCTGGCAACGCTTCAAGGCCGAGACGGTCCGTCTCTTTCACGAGTACGCCAACTGGCTGGTCTCGATCTCGTGGAAGCGTTTCTTCGTGCTCTCGGTGCTGCTGCTCATCGGCGCGGTCATCCTGCAGCACCTGCCGCCCTTCAGCTACACGATCGGCAGCGTGGCCGACGGCTCGCACACCGTGACGGTCGTGCCGCCGCTGCCGCCATCGCCGCCGTCGCCGTCGTCGCTCCCCTCGCCGCCTTCGCCGCCATCGCTCCCGGCACCGCCGCGCGTTCGCGATCCGGCCGTCAAGATCGAGAAGAAGGATTCGAAAGGCAGCGACGTCGTCATCTCGATCGACCGCGACGGCGTCCGCATCACGCCGTACGTCCAGATCGACCGCAAGGGCGTTCGCATCGGCGCCGGTGCGGCGTCGGCGGCGGCCTCGGCGCCCGCGGCGGCGGCGAGCGACGCCGCGTCGGCAGCCTCGGCGAGCTCCCTCGAGAACGGCAGCATCGAGATCAAGCTACCGCCGGGCGCGGACAGCGACAAGGTCCGGGCGGCCGTCGAGGAAGCGCGCGCCGCCGTCGTCGAGGCGATCCGGGAATCCGAAGAGAAGGCCGCCGATGCGGCGCAGGAGGCAGCCGACGAGCGCGCCTCGGCCGACGAGAAGGTCGTTCGCACCGTCAGGCGGATGCGCGACCGCCACTTCGGCGATTTCCTCACCGACCTCGCCTGGCTCATCATCGTCGCCTCGGCGATCCTGAAGATCACCTACAAGCGAACCATCCAGGCCGAGGTCAAGGCCGCGGTCGCGACCGAGACCGCCGACTCCGAGCAGCTCAAGCGCCAGGTCGTCGAGGCGCGCATGGCAGCGATGCAGGCGCAGGTGGAGCCCCACTTCCTGTTCAACACGCTCGCCTCGATCGACCACCTGATCGAGACCGATCCGCCGCGCGCGAGCACGATGCAGAAGAACCTGATCGCCCTGCTGCGCGCGTCGATGCCGTCGATGCGCGACTCGAACCCGGCGCAGCACAACCTCGGCCGCGAGATGGCGGTGATCCGGCCGTACCTCGAGATCCTCAAGGTGCGCATGGAGGATCGCCTGCAGGCGAATGTCAACGTCCCCGAGGGGCTGCTCTCGGCCGAGTTCCCACCGATGATGATCCAGTCGCTGGTCGAGAACGCGATCAAGCACGGCCTCGAGCCGAAAGCCGAGGGCGGCACGCTCACGGTCTCGGCCGAGATCGTTCACGGCCGCCTCGCCGTCACCGTCGCCGACACCGGCCTCGGCTTCGGCCGCGCCGACACCGCCGGCACCGGCATCGGCCTGGCCAACATCCGGGAACGCCTGAAATTGCTCTACGGCGACAAGGCGTCAATGGTCGTGGCCGACAATCTGCCGAGCGGCACGGTGGTCACTCTCACCGTGCCTTACCAGGCGCTGCAACGCGAAGGAGCCAACCCGTGATCAAGTCCTGGATCCGCGCCCTGGCGCTCTTGTTCCTGGTTCTGACCCTCGTCGTCACGGTGCTGATCGCCGCGGCCTGGACCGCGCTGCCGCTCGACCCGGTGACGCTGAACCTGGATGGCGAGTCGTTCTCGGTGTCCGACCTGCAGGGCTCGCACGTCGCTCTCGCCTTCGTCGCCGTCGTCGCCGCCGTCGTCCTTGCACTGATCGTGGGGATGGTCGCCGTGGTCGTCGGGCTCGGCCTCGGCGGCCTCGGGATCGCCATCGGCCTGCTCGCGACCGCCGGCTCGCTGGCCCTTGTCGTCGCGCCGTTCGCCCTCGTCGGCTGGCTGCTCTGGCGTCTGTTCCGGAGACGGCCGGGGCCGGCCGTCGTCGCCGGCGCATGACGACCGCCGTCATCGCCGACGACGAGCGCCTGCTGCGCGAGCAGCTGCGCGCTCGCCTCGCCGAGGTCTGGCCCGATCTCGACATCGTCGCCGAGGCGAAGAACGGCACCGAGGCGGTCGCGCTGACGGAGAAGCACCGGCCCGACGTCGTTTTCCTCGACATCCGCATGCCCGGGATGACCGGGATCGAGGCGGCGCGAGCGATCGCCCAGCTGCAGGTCGACGACGACGATGCCGAGACCTCGGCCACCGGCGACGGACCGCCGTGGCACGGGCCCGAGATCGTCTTCATCACCGCCTACGACCAGTACGCGATCGAGGCCTTCGAGCAGGGCGTCGTCGACTACGTGCTGAAGCCCGCCGAGCGCGAGCGGCTGCAGGTGACGGTGGATCGCATCAAGCAACGCCTCGCCGGGCGCAGCGCCGGCGATGCGCCCGACGCGAGCGGGATGCAGCAGCTGCTGCAGAAGCTCACCGCGAAGATCAACCCGGGCCTGCATCCCCGGCTGCGCTGGATCCAGGCGACGGTCGGCGCGAGCATCCAGATGATCCCGGTCGAAGACGTCCTCTTCTTCATCTCCGACGAGAAGTACACGCGGGTGCAGACGGCGACGCTCGAGGCGCTGATCCGAAAGCCGATCAAGGAACTCGTCGACGAGCTCGACGCCGACCAGTTCTGGCAGATCCACCGCTCGACGCTCGTCAACACGCGGATGATCGCCGGCGTCACCCGCGACCTGCGCGGCCGCCAGCTCGTCGCCGTCCGCGGCCACCCCGAAAAGCTCGAGGTGAGCCGGAGCTACGCGGGGCTGTTCAAGGGGATGTAGCCCGGCGCCGCGATCACGTCAGCGGCCTGATCAGCACGTCCGGGTGGACCGCCCAGCCGAGCAGCCCCGAGAGGCCCATCACCAGCCCGAACGCGCTCGGCACGAGCGCGAGGAAGAACAGCCACCACTGGTGCGTCAGGGCGGTCACCGCCAGCAGCGCGATGGCGATCGCGATCGCCGCCGAGGCGAGGTCGAACTGGTCGTCGCGGTAGTTGAGCGCGTCGTAGGTCTTCTGCGCCTGCTCGGCCTGCGCCTTCAGCTCGGCCTTCTTGGCGTTCTGGCTCGTCGCGATGGCCTGGTACTTCGCGATCGCGGCGTCGTAGGCGGCGCGCTCGGCCTCCGGGCGTGCCGCCCTGGCCAGCGTCATCTGGTCGATCGCCGCGAGCGCGACTTCCTCGCGGATGTTTCTCGCCTGGTAGAAGCCCCAGAGGTCGATCTTCTCGGCCTGCGCCGCCTGCATGCCCTGGACGATGTTGTCGTCCTTGACGTTGCAGATGCCGAGGAAGGTGGCGATCAACGCCACCATCACCGCGACCATCGCGTTGAGCCGGGCGTTGCTCTTGTGGACGGCGCTGTCCTCGCGCAGGTCCTCGACGGTTTCCAAAGGATCGATTTCGATGGCCATGAGGTCTCCTGTCACTGATCAGCGCGCACCGGAGCGGCCGCTTGGCCGACCGCTCCCGCGCGGGCGGCCGCCGCGGCGCGCAAGGCCAGCAGCTTGGCACGCGGATTCTCGACCCGGCGCGCCTCGTCGAGCTTCATCTCGGCGATGAAGCGGCTCGGCAGCGCCGCCTTCACCTGGCGGCCGCGCTTCCTGCGCCTGAGCGTGCTCACCGCCAGCGTCGCGCGCGCCCGCGTGATGCCGACGTACATCAGGCGGCGCTCTTCCTCGAGGCGCGCCGCGCTGGCCTCCTCGTCGTCGCCGGCGAACGGCAACAGCCCTTCGTTGACGCTCGCCAGGATCACGTGCGGCCACTCGAGCCCCTTCGCCGCGTGCAGGGTCGAGAGCGTGACGACGTTCTGGTCGTCGCCGCGCTCGGCCAGGCTGATGATCACCGAGATCGTCTGCGCGACGGCAAGGACGCTCTGCGCCTCTTCCTCGTCGCCGGTCGCCGCCGACCCGCCACCGCCGCAGCGGCGCGCGATCCAGTCGACGAAGTCGAGCACGTTGGCCCAGCGCGCGGTCGCCAGCGCCGGCGATTCCTCGCCCTCGTGCAGGTGCTCCTCGTAGCCGATGTCCTTCAGCCAGGCGAGGAGCATCGCCTTCGCAGCCTCGCTGCCCGTCGTCTCGCGCGCGCGCTCGTGCAGCGCGTTGACGCAGCGGCCGAACTCGTGCAGCCCGGCGATCGCGCGCCGCGGCAGCGCATCGGCGAGCGTCCCGGCGAAGAGCGCCTCGAAGAGGCTCGACTTCCACCGGCCGGCGAACGCGCCGAGCGCGGCCAGCGTCTGGTGGCCGATGCCACGCTTCGGGCTACACGCCGCGCGCAGGAACGCAGGGTCGTCGTCGAGATTGACGATCAGGCGCAGCCACGCGCAGAGGTCGCGGATCTCGGCGCGGTCGAAGAAGCTCTGGCCGCCCGACACCTTGTACGGGATGCCGGCCTTGCGCAGCGCCTGCTCGAAGACGCGCGCCTGGTGGTTGGCCCGGTAGAGGATCGCGATGTCCGCGAACGCCGCGCCGGCGTCGCGCAACGATTGGATGCGCGCGAGCGCGCGCTCGGCCTCGTGCACCTCGTCGTCGCACTCGACGACGGCGACCGGCTCGCCCGCACCGAGCTCGCTCCAGAGCTTCTTCTCGTGCAGCTTCGGGTTGTGGCCGATCACCGCGTTGGCGGCAGTGAGGATGCTGCCGGTCGAGCGGTAGTTCTGCTCGAGCGCGATCACCCTGAGCGACGGGTAGTCGGCCGGCAATCGCTTCAGGTTCTCGACCGTCGCGCCGCGCCAACCGTAGATGCTCTGGTCGTCGTCGCCGACGGCGGTGAAGAGGCCGCGCGCTCCGGCGATCAGCTTCATCAGCTCGTACTGGACGCCGTTGGTGTCCTGGTACTCGTCGACGAGGATGTAGCGCAGGCGCGCCCGCCACGCGTCGCGCACCTCGGCGTCGGCGCCGAGCAGGCGCGCCGGCAGGACGATGAGGTCGTCGAAGTCGACCGCGCGATACGCGGCGAGGCGCTCCTCGTAGCGCTGCATGACGCGCACCGCGACGATCGCGTCCTCGGCGCCGCGCCCGTCGTGCTCGCCTGACAGGACCTCGGCCTCGGCGGCCGCCGACGCGAGGCCGCGGTTCTTCCACGCGCCGATCGCCCACTGCCAGCGGCGCGCGAGCGCGTTGTCGGTCGTGCCACCGGCTTCCTTGAGGATGCCGAGGACGTCGTCGCTGTCGAGAATGCTGAAGTTGGCCGGCAGGCCGAGCGCGCGCCCATGCTCGCGCAGGATGCGAACGCCGAGCGAGTGGAAGGTGCTGACCGCGAGCTTCGCGGCGGCGCGGCCGCCGACGAGCGCGCGCGCCCGCTCGCGCATCTCGGCAGCGGCCTTGTTGGTGAAGGTGATCGCCGCGATCTCGCCCGGCGCGTAGCCGGCGTCGAGCAGGCGCGCGATCTTGTGGACGATGACGCGCGTCTTCCCGGACCCCGCACCGGCCAGGACGAGGCACGGGCCGCCCAGGTGGTGGACGGCCTCGAGCTGCGCTGGATTGAGGGTCGCCGGCGGCGACGCGTGAGAGCTCAGTTCGGTTCGCCGCAGAGACAGTGGACGATGGCCGCGAACGGCTTCCTGCGCTCGGCGATGTCGGCGACCCAGCCGAGGTCGCGCGCGGCGCCGTGAACGAGCTGCGGCGCGACGCCGACCGCGGCGCCGATGCGCGCATCGAGCTGCGCGCCGACGAGGCTCTCCACCTGCGCATTCAGCATGCTCACGAGCTGCGCGAACTTGCCGGGGTCGCGCTCGATGTAGACGATGCGCGGCTTGTCGCCGAGCTTGGCTCGCGTCGCCGCCGAGCGGACGGCATCACCGAACTGGCCGATCGTGTCGACCAGGCCCCGCTCCTTCGCCTGCGCGCCGGTCCAGACGCGACCCTGGGCGACGGCGTCGATCTTCTCTACCGTCGTCTTGCGCGCCGCGGCGACCTTGCTCGTGAAGTCGCGATAGGTATTTTCGACGCCGAGCTGCGCGAGAGTGGCCAGGCGCGGATCGAGCGGCAGGCGCGGATCGTAGGCGTTGCGCAGCCACGTCGTGCCGACGCCGGCCGGGTGGACGCCGAGCTTGGCGAAGGTCTGGTCGGCGGTCGGCAAGAGCGCGAAGACGCCGATCGAGCCGGTGATCGTCGCCGCATCGGCGACGATCTCGTCGGACGCCGTCGAGATCCAGTAGCCGCCCGAGGCGGCGACGTTGCCCATCGACACGACGACCGGCTTGCCGGCGGCGCGCGTCAGCTCGAGCTCGCGCCGGACGAGCTCCGAGCCGAACGGGCTGCCGCCGGGCGAGTCGACGCGCAGGACGAGCGCCTTGACGTCCTTGTTGTCACGCGCCTTCTTGATCAGGTTGGCCGTCGACAGGCCGCCGATCGTTCCCGCCGGCGCCGTGCCGTCGACGATGTCGCCCTCGGCGACGACGACGCCGATCGCGTCGCCGGTCAGTCGCGGCTTGACATGGCCGAGGTAGTCGTCGAAAGCGATCTGGCGAAACGTGTTCTCGTCGCTGTCCTTGGCGCCGCGCTCGATCATGAGCGCGCGCAGCTCGTCGCGGGTCTTCAGCGCATCGACGAGCTTCTCGGCGAGGGCGAACCTGGCGGTGTCGCCGCCGGCCGCGGCGAGGCGCTGCGGCGCCTCGTCGATGCCGCGCATGATCGATCCGGGCGCGAGCTTCCTCTCCTTCTCGACGGCGTCGACGTAGGTCTTCCAGAGGCCGCCGTAGAGCACCTTGTCGGCCTCGAGCGCCGGGGCCGACGGCTCGTTGGCGATGAACGGCTCGACCGCGCTCTTGAAAGTGCCGACGCGGACGACGTTGACGGTGACGCCGAGCTTGTCGAGCGCGTCCTTGTAGTAGTTGCGCAGGCCGCCGAAGCCGGCGATGTAGACCACGCCGAGCGGATGCAGGTAGATCTCGTCGGCGTGCGACGCGACGTAGTACTGGCGCTGGTCATACCCCGAGCCCCAGGCGACGACCTTCTTGCCGCTCGCCTTGAAGCGGTCGATCGCCGCGGCGATCTCGCGCAGCGTCGAGAAGCCGGTCGGCCGCATCTCGTCGAGGACGACGACGAGGCTCGAGATCTTCGGGTCATCGGCGGCCGCGTCGAGCGCGGCCAGGACGTCGCGAAGCTGCACCTTCTGCACCGCCTCGCCGCGCACCTGATCGAGCGCGGTCGAGCGCAGGTTGCCGCTCTTCTGCTCGGCGATCGTGCCATCGATGCGCAGGACGAGCGCGGTCTTGTCGGCCAGCGGCAGGGGGCCGCTCTTTGCGAGGGCGACGATCACCGCGATCACGATGACCATGAAGAGCAGGTTCAGGACGACACGCCGACTGATGTCGACGACGCGCCAGGCACCGCTGAAGAACCGGCGCACCGGGCCGGGATTTGACGCTGACATGGAAAGGCCGCTGCTGGGAAAGACGGCTAGCTTAAGCGACGGCCAATGGCCCTGGGCCGCGCCCGGCGCGGGGCGGCACACTTGCGATCGCATGGAGGCCATCCTCGCCGTCACCATTCCGTTCTTCGCCCTGGTGCTGCTCGGCTGGTTCGCGGCCCGGGCGTACTGGCTGCCCGAAAGCGCGATCCCGGGGCTGAATGCCTACGTGCTGTACTTCGCCCTGCCGTGCATGCTGTTCCGCTTCGGCTCGAGCCTGCCGCTCGGCCGCCTCGCCGATCCGGTGCTGCTGGCGATCTACCTTGTCGCGGCGCTCGCGATCATCGCCCTCACGATCGCGGTGACGGTGCGGCGCGCCGGCCGCGACGACGGAGTCGCGCTGCGCGACGCCGCCTTCGGCGCCCTCGTCGCCGCGTTCCCGAACGCCGGCTTCATGGGCGTGCCGCTGCTCGTCGCCCTGCTCGGCGACGCCGCCGCGGGGCCGGTGATCGGCGCGATCCTGGTCGACCTCGTCGTCACCAGCACGATCTGCATCGCCGTCGCCCAGTCGCACAGCCACCGCTCGCGCGCCAACGACGAGCGATCGATGCTGACCGCGGCGGCGCTGTCGCTGCGCGGCGCCCTGACCAACCCGCTGCCGTGGGCGATCGCGCTCGGCGCCGTCTTCGCGGCGACGAGCCGCGAGCTGCCCGGCCCGCTGGCGCAGATCGTCCGAATGCTCGGCGACTCGGCCGCGCCGGTGGCGCTGTTCACGATCGGCACGGTGCTCTGGCGCGCCGGCCAGCACGCCCACACGCGAACGCCGGTCGCGCAGTACCTGCCGGTGGCGCTGATCAAGCTGTTCGTCCATCCGGCGCTGGTGTTCGCGATCGGCCTGGCGGTGCGCGCGCTCGGCGCGCCGCTCTCGCCGTTCGGGCTGATGGTGCTCACCCTCACCGCCGCGCTGCCGAGCGCGAGCAACGTCTCGCTCCTCGCCGAGCGCTACGGTGGCGACAACGGCCGGATCGCGCGGATCATCATGGCGTCGACGGTGCTCGCCTTCGTGACCTTCTCGGCCATCGCCTGGCTGTTCGGCGTCGGCAAGACGGACTAGACAGCCGGCGCGGATCGCGGTATTCTGTATACAGAGTTCGCTTCCCGCCTTCCGTGACCGTCCACCTCGTCAAGCTGCAGCAGGCGCCCGACCTCGTCGATCGCGTCTACCGCGCCCTCCTCGACGCCATCAGCGATGGGTCGATCGCGCCCGGCGCGCGGCTGACGCAGGAAGACATCGCGGCGCGCCTGGCGGTGTCGCGCCAGCCGGTGCTGCAGGCGCTGCGCCTGCTCAAGAAGGACGGCCTCGTCGTCGACGCCCCCGGCCGCGGCGTCGTCGTCGCGCCGCTCGACGCCGCCTGGATCGCCCAGGTCTACGAGGTGCGTGGAGCGCTCGACGTGCTGGCCGCGCGGCTCGCCGCCGGGCGCCGCGCCGTCCTCGACCCGAAGCTCGTCGACACCGGCCGGCGCGCCGCGCGCGGCCGAAGCATCCCGGCGATGGTCGAGGCCGACATCGCCTTCCACGACGCCATCTACGCCGCCTCGGGCAACCCGCTCATCGGCGCGAGCGCGCGCCTGCACTGGGTGCACCTGCGCCGCTTCATGGGCGCGGTGCTGCAGCAGTCGCGCCAGCGCGAGGCGCTCTGGGACGAGCACGCCGCGATCGCCGAAGCGATCGCGCGCGGCGACGCCGACGGCGCGGTGCGCCTCATCGATCACCACGGCCGGCAAGCGAGCGAGAACCTGCTGGCCCGCCTCCCCGACGTTCTCGACCAGCAAGCCAGGAAAGGCTCTCGATGAAGCTCACCCCCGAACAGTTCGCGCAGTTCGATCGCGACGGCTACCTCTTCTTCCCCGGCCTCTTCAGCAGCGAGGAGACGAAGACGCTCACCGCCGCCGTGCCCGAGCTTTACAGCCGGCGCGAGGCCTACAACGTGCGCGAGAAGGGCAAGGATGCGGTCCGGACCAACTTCGCCGCCCACCTCTACAGCGAGCCGTTCGCGAAGCTGGCGCGCCACCCGCGCATGGTCGAGCCGGTGCAGGAGCTGCTCGGCGAAGCGCTCTACATGCACCAGTTCAAGATCAACGGCAAGCAGGCCTTCGACGGCGACGTCTGGCAGTGGCACCAGGACTACGGCACCTGGAAGAACGACGACCGGATGCCGACCGAGCGGGCGATGAACGTCGCCATCTTCCTCGACGACGTCAACGACTACAACGGGCCGCTGATGTTCATCCCGGGCAGCCACAAGCGCGGCGTCGTCGACGCCAGGCACGACCTGACGACGACGAGCTATCCGCTCTGGACGATCGACAACGCGCTGATCGCGCAGCTCGTCGAGCGCGCCGGCGGGAAGAACGGTGGCATCGTCTCGCCGAAGGGCCCCGCCGGGTCGATGATCCTGTTCCACGGCTGCCTGGTGCACGCCTCGGGATCGAACCTCTCGCCCTGGGATCGCGTCAGCGTCTACCTGAGCCTGTGCGCGGTCAGCAACCACATCCGCCGCTTCAAGCGGCCGGCGTACATCGCCCATCGCGACTTCACGCCGATCGAGACGCTTCCCGACGACTGCCTGCTCAAGGACTATCCGGTCGACCTGCCGTGGAAGAACGGTATGCCGGCGAGCGCGCTGGCAACGTCGACCGACGAACTGAAGCTGGCGGCATGAGCCTCTTCGCGCAACTGCAGCGGCGCGAGGCCGACAGGAAGCCGATCCGCATCGGCCTCATCGGCGCCGGCAAGTTCGGCTCGATGTACCTGGCGCAGATCCCGCGCACACCCGGCGTCCACCTGGTCGGCATCGCCGACCTCTCGCCCGACGGCGCGCGCCGGAACCTCGCCCGCGTCGGCTGGGACGACGCGCGAACGCGCGCCGCCAGCCTCGACGCCGCGGTCAGGACCGGCACCACGCACATCGGCGAAGACTGGCAGGCGCTCGTCTCGCATCCGGCGATCGACATCGTCGTCGAGTGCACCGGTCATCCGATCGCCGCCGTCGAGCACTGCCTGTTCGCGTATGCGAACGGCAAGCACGTCGTCAACGTCACGGTCGAGGCCGACGCGTTCTGCGGGCCGCTGCTGGCGAGGAAGGCGGCCGAGGCCGGCGTCATCTACTCGCTCGCCTTCGGCGACCAGCCGGCGTTGATCTGCGATCTCGTCGACTGGGCGCGCACCTGCGGCTTTCCGGTCACGGCCGCGGGGCGCGGCCACAAGTGGTTGCCCCACTTCAGCGAGTCGACGCCGGAGACGGTGTGGGGCAACTACGGCCTCACGCCCGAGCAGGCCGAGCGCGGCGGCCTCAATCCGAAGATGTTCAACAGCTTCCTCGACGGCTCGAAGCCGTCGATCGAGTGCACGGCCGTCGCCAACGCGACCGGCCTCACGGTGCCGAGCAACGGCCTGCTCTATCCGCCGGCGAGCGTCGAGGACATCCCGTTCGTGACGCGGCCGATCAGCGAAGGCGGCGTCCTCGAAAGGAAGGGAATGGTCGAGGTGATCTCGTCGCTGGAGGCGAACGGCCGCCAGATCCCGTACGACATCCGCATGGGCGTCTGGGTCACGGTCGAAGGCGAGACCGAGTACATCCGCAACTGCTTCGAGGAATACAACGCCCACACCGACCCGAGCGGCCGCTACTTCACGCTCTACAAGCGCTGGCACCTGATCGGCCTCGAGGTCGGCATGTCGGTGGCGAGCGTCGCGCTGCGCGGCGAGGCGACCGGCTCTGCTGTGTGCTGGAACGCCGACGTTGTCGCCACCGCCAAGCGCGACCTGCAGCCGGGCGAGCTGCTCGACGGCGAAGGCGGCTACACGGTCTGGGGCAAGCTGCTGCCGGCCGAGACGTCGATGCGGCTCGGCGGCCTGCCGCTCGGCCTCGCGCACGACGTCAAGGTGACACGCGCGGTGAAGAAGGGGCAAAGCCTGTCGTGGTCCGACGTCGCGATGGACACCACCACGCCGGCGTACAAGACTCGACGCGAGATGGAGTCGCTCTTCGCCGCACCGCTGCTGAAGACGGCGTGATCGACCTCGTCTTTCGCGACGCGCTCGTCGTCGACGGCACGGGCGCCGCGCCGGTGCGCGGCGACGTCGCCGTCGATGCCGGCCGCATCGTCGGCGTCGGGCCGCATCTCGGCGTCGAGGCGGCACGGACGATCGACGCCGGCGGCCTCGCGTTGATGCCGGGCATCATCGACAGCCACACCCACTTCGACGCGCAGATCACCTGGGACCCGACGCTCTCGCCCTCGCCCGCGCTCGGCGTGACGACGGCGGTGATCGGCAACTGCGGCTTCACGATCGCGCCGTGTCGGCCGGCCGATCGCGAGATCACGATGAGGAACCTGACGCAGGTCGAAGGCATGTCGATCGACGCGCTGCGCGCCGGCATCGACTGGGGCTTCGAGACCTTCGGCGAGTACATGGCGCAATTGCGCGCGCGCGGCAGCGTCGCCAACGTCGCCGCCTACGTCGGCCATTCCTCGGTGCGCACCTACGTCATGGGCGACGATGCCGCGCGGCGCGAGGCCAGCGCCGCCGAGATCGCGCGGATGCAGGCGATCGTCCGCGACGCGATGAACCACGGCGCCGTCGGCTTCGCGAGCAGCACGAGCCCGGCGCACAACGGCGAGGGCGGCCTGCCGATGCCGTCGCGGCTGGCCAGCGACGCCGAGATGGCGGCGCTCGTCGGCGCGATGGGCGAAGGCGGCGGCGGCGTCTACATGCTGACCAAGGGCGCGCACACGAAGATGGCGTTCCTCGAGTCGCTCGCCGCCGCGACCGGCCGGCCGGTGATGGTCGCGGCGCTGCTCCACAACAGCGTCGCGCCGCGCGCGGTGTTCGACGACCTCGACGCGATCGCCGCCGCCAACGCGCGCGGCCATCGCCTCCTCGGCCAGGTGTCGTGCTGCGCGTTGACGATGGATTTCACGCTCGCATCGCCGTACCCGGTCGAGGGGCTGGCGAGCTGGAAGCCGGCGCTCGGAAAGTCCGGCGCCGCGCTGAAGGCGGTGCTCGCCGACCGCACGTTCCGCGACGGCGTTCGCGCCGAGCTGAAGACGGCAACGACGTTTCGCCTCTTCAACGGCGAGTGGGACAAGGTCCACGTCGTCGAGACGGCGCGGCCGGCGCTGGCGCGCCACGAGCAGCTCAGCATCGCCGCGATCGCCGCCGCCGAAGGCCGCGATCCGCTCGACGCGATGCTCGACATCGCCCTCGCCGACGACCTGAAGACGGTGTTCACGGCGCAGCTCCTGAACAGCGAAGAGGACGCCGTCGGCCGCATGCTCAACCATCCGCACAGCATCGTCAGCCTGAGCGACGCCGGCGCGCACCTCACCTTCTTCAACGACGCCGGCTTCGGCTTGCACCTGCTTGGCCACTGGTCCCGCGACCGCGGCGCGATGAGCCTCGCCGAGGCGGTGCGGCGGCTGACGTCGCATCCGGCGCGCGTGCTCGGCCTGATCGACCGCGGCACGATCGCCGCAGGGCAGGCGGCCGACCTGCTGCTGTTCGACCCGAAGACGGTCGGCCGGGGCCCGAAGCGGCGCGTCCACGACCTGCCCGCCGGCGCGGCGCGCCTCACGACCGATTCGCTCGGCGTCGAGGGCGTCTGGGTCAACGGCGTTCAGGTCGCCGATGCGAAAGGCCTCGTCGCCGATGCGCCGCGCGCCGGTCGCATCCTCACGGAATTCGCCGACAAGACGTAGGGCGCGCGATTGCCCGCGCCGCGGGGTCGCACCACAATTGGCTTCCACTCAGGAGATCCCATGACGATGCACCGACTCTTCCGTCTCGCCCTTCTGCCGGCTCTCCTGGCGGCGCCGCTGGCGCATGCGGCCGATCCGGTCAGGCTCTCGAAGGAGGAGACGCAACAGGCGCTCTCGGGCAAATCGATGACCTACGGTGGCCGCAGCGGCGCCCAGATCATGACCTTCTTCTCGGCCGACGGAAAAGTCACGCAGCGCACACTGACGAGCAGCCGGACCTCGAGCGGCACCTGGACGGTCGAAGACGACGGGCGGTTCTGCCTCAAGATCATCAGCGGCACCGGCTCCGACGCGTGCCGGCACCTGCTCCGCACGGACACCGGCTTCGCGATGAGCACGGCGCAGGGCGGCGGCACGATCACGATCGACAAGCTCGAGTAGCGACTTGGCAAGCGCAGCCGCCACTGCATGACGGATCTTTCCCTGGCGCGCCACATCGGTGCGGTGCTCGCCCGCGCCGGCGAAGACCTCGACCCCGCCGAAACCGCCGAGTGGTGCGAAGCGCTCGATGCGCTCACCGCCGCGCACGGCCCGGCGCGCGCCCGCTTCCTGCTCGACGCGCTGCTCGCGCATGCGCGCCGACGCGGCGTCAACTGGCAGCCGTCGCTGATCACGCCGTACGTCAACACGATCTCGCTCGAGGACCAGCCGCCGTTCCCGGGCGACCTCGCCATGGAGCAGCGGCTCGCGGCGCTGATGCGCTGGAACGCGCTGGCGATGGTGATGCGCGCCAACCGCGTCGAGAGCGGCGGCTCGGCCGAGCTCGGCGGCCACATCGCCAGCTACGCCTCGGCGGCCGACCTGTTCGAGGTCGGCTTCAACCATTTCTTTCGCGCCCGCACCGAGGCCCTCGCCATGACGCCGAGCGGCGCCCTGCAGGGCGAAGTGCAGCTCGGCGACCTGGTCTTCTTCCAGCCGCACTCGGCGCCCGGCGTCTACGCCCGTGCGTTCCTCGAAGGCCGGCTCGGCGCCGACGACCTCGCGCACTACCGCCAGGAGCTCGTCGCGCCGTCGCACGGCGCGCGCGGCCTGACGTCGTACCCGCATCCGCAGCTGATGCCCGACTTCTGGCAGTTCCCGACCGGCTCGATGGGGATCGGCCCGATCAACGCGATCTACCAGGCGCGCTTCATGCGCTACCTGCAGCACCGCGGCCTGCTCGCTCCCGGCAGCGGCGCGCAGCAGCGTCGAGTCTGGGGCTTCTTCGGCGACGGCGAGATGGACGAGCCGGAATCGATCGCCGCGCTGTCGCTCGCCGCGCGCGAGCAGCTCGACAACTGCACCTTCGTCATCAACTGCAACCTGCAGCGTCTCGACGGGCCGGTGCGCGGCAACGGCCGCATCGTCGACGAGCTCGAGTCGGTCTTCGCCGGCGCCGGCTGGCACGTGATCAAGTGCCTGTGGAGCTCCGACTGGGACGTGCTCTTCGCACGAGACCACGGCCACGCGCTGGCGCGCGCCTTCGCGCAGACCGTCGACGGCCAGTTCCAGACCTTGTCGGCGAAGGACGGCGCGTTCAACCGCGAGGTCTTCTTCGGCCAGAACGACGAGCTCAAGGCGCTCGTCGCCGACCTGCGCGACGAGGACATCGACCGCCTGCGTCGCGGCGGCCACGACGCGGTCAAGATCCACGCCGCCTTCGCCGCCGCCGTCGCCCACGCCGGCCGGCCGACCGTCGTTCTCGCCAAGACGATGAAGGGCTACGCGATGGGCGGGGCGGCGCAGGGCCGCATGACGACGCATCAGGCGAAGAAGCTCGACAGCGCCGGCCTCACCGCCTTCCGCGACCGCTTCGCGCTGCCGATGAGCGACGCCGACACGCAAGCGCTCGCCTTCTACAAGCCGGCCGACGACAGCGCCGAGATGCGCTACCTGCTGAGCCGGCGCCGCGCCCTCGGCGGCGCGCTGCCGGCGCGGCGCAGCGACTGCGCGCCGGTGCCGGTGCCTGCGCTCGACGCGACCTCGGCCTTCGCGCTCCACGCCGACGGCAAGGAGATGAGCACGACGATGGCGTTCGTCCGCGTCCTCGGCAACCTGATGAAGGACCCGGTGCTGGGGCCCCGCGTCGTGCCGATCGTCGCCGACGAGGCGCGCACCTTCGGCATGGCGAGCCTGTTCCGCCAGGTCGGCATCTACGCGCCTTTCGGTCAGCTCTACCAGCCCGAGGACTCGGGATCGATCCTCTCGTACCGCGAGGACAAGAGCGGCCAGATCCTCGAGGAAGGCATCACCGAGGCGGGGGCGCTCTCGTCGTGGACGGCGGCGGCGACGTCGTACTCGACCCACGGCCTGGCGATGCTGCCGTTCTACATCTACTACTCGATGTTCGGCTTCCAGCGCGTCGGCGACCTGATCTGGGCCGCCGCCGACCAGCGCGCGCGCGGCTTCCTGATCGGCGCGACCGCCGGCCGGACGACGCTCTCCGGCGAGGGCCTGCAGCACCAGGACGGCACCAGCCACCTCGTCGCCGCGACGGTGCCGAACTGCAAGGCCTACGACCCGGCGTTCGCCGGCGAGCTCGCCGTCATCGTCGATCGCGGCATGCGCGAGATGCTCGACGAGCAGAAGGACGTCTTCTACTACGTGACGGCGATGAACGAAAACGTCGCCCAGCCCACGCTCCCGGCCGAATCGCACGAGGGCGTGCTGCGCGGGATGTACCGCTTTCGCGCCGGCGGCCACGACGGCGTGCGCCGCGTCCAGCTGCTCGCGTCGGGCGCGATCCTCGGCGAGGCGATCAAGGCCGCCGCCGTGCTCGAGGCGGCGCACGGCGTCGCCGCCGACGTCTGGAGCGTCACCAGCTTCAGCGAGCTGGCGCGCAACGGCGTCGCCGCCGAGGCGGCGTGGCGCCACGGCACGACCGGCGTCGTGCGCAGCTACGTCGGCGAGCAGCTCGCGCCGACGCGCGGACCGATCGTCATCGCCACCGACTACGTCCGCGCCGTCCCCGAGCAGATCCGCGCCTTCGTGCCACCGGGCCGGCGCTGCGTCACCCTCGGCACCGACGGCTTCGGCCGCAGCGACACGCGCGCCGCATTGCGACGCCACTTCGAGGTCGACGCCGACGCGATCGTCCAGGCGGCGCTGCGTTCGCTCGGCTGACGCGATCGAACACCGTCAGAGCTGGAACGCGAGCCAGAGCAACAGGCCTTCGGAGAGGTCGCGCAACAGCCCCGGCTCGGTCGGCTCGAAGCGAACCGCGCCGCCGCGCTCGCGCTCGATCCACGCGGCGAAGCGGGCGACGTCGGTCGGCTCGTAGAACGCGACCATCAGCTCGTAGTTGAGGAAGAGACTGCGCAGGTCGAGGTTGGCCGAGCCGGCGAGCGCGAGCTGCTCGTCGATGACGACGACCTTGGCGTGCAGCATGAACGGCGCGAACCACAGGCGCGCCCCGGCGGCGGCGAGGTCGCGCAGCGGCCGGTGGCGGGCGACATCAGCGAGGCGATGGTTCGAGCGCCGCGGCAGGACGATGTCGACCTGGACGCCGCGCCGTGCCGCGAGCGTCAGCGCCATCAGCAGCGTCGCGTCGGGAATGAAGTACGGCGTCACGGCGAGGACGCGCCGCTGCGCCATGAAGCAGCCCGAGAGCAGCAGCGCCTGGACCGTGTCGTCGGCCTGTTCCGGCCCGCTCGGCACGAGCTGTGCGAGCGACGCGTCCGGCGGTGCGACCCGATACGGCGTCGGCACGTGGTGCGCGCCGACGCTGCGGCGGGTCGCGTGGTTCCAGTCCTCCTCGAACTGCTCGGCGGCGCGCACGGCGAGCTCGCCGTGCAGGTCGAAGCTGAGGTCGTGCCAGACCACGTCGCCGTGGTCCGGGTCGCCCTCGAAGTATTCGGCCGCGAAGTTGCGGCCGCCGCACCAGAACCGGGCCGCGTCGGCGACGACCATCTTGCGGTGGTTGCGCAGGTTGGCGCGGCCGCGCAGGATCGAACGGAACGGCGGCACGAACTTCACGACCTCGACGCCCGAGCGGCGCAGCGCGTCGATGTCGAGCCGGCCGGCGAGCCAGGCGCCGATGCCGTCGATCAGCAGGCGCACCCGAACGCCCTGCTCGGCCTTCCGGCGCAGCGCCGCGGCGATCTCGTCGCCCAAGCGATCGCGGGCGAGGATGAAGGTGCAGACGTCGAGCGTCCGGGTCGCGCTCTCGACGACGCCGAGCAGGGCGCGGCGCGCGTCGCCGCCGTCGGCGTGGATCCGCAGCGCGTCGTAGGGCGCGGCCGGCGCGAGCCGCATCGATCGGCCGAGACGACGCGCCCAGAGGGATGCCGCCTCGTCGTCGTCGAGGGCGCCGGGCGCGACCGGCGGCAGCGGCAACGCGGAAACGTCGCGCATGCGGAGCTTGCGGCTGCCGAACATCAGGTAGAGCGGCACCGCGATGTACGGCAGCAGCGCGAGCGCGACCACCCAGGCGATCGCCGCCGACGGGTCGCGCCGCTGCGGCAGCGCGCGCGCGACGCCGACGTAGACGATCAGGCCGATCGCGACGACGATCGCGTGCAGCGTCAGCAGGTAGCGGTCGAAGAAGATGTCGAGCGTCATCGCGGCACGCAAAAAACGAAACCCGCCGAGCCGGTGCCGGGCGGGTTCGTTCGCTCGCGGGCGGCGCGTCTCAGCACATCACTTCTTGCGGTACTTGCGCAGGGCCGCGATCTGCGCCGCCATCGCCGCGAATTCGCCCTGTGCCTTGGCGAAATCGATGTCGCTCTTGGCGTTCTTCATCGCCTCTTCGGCGGCCTGCTTGGCCTCGTTGGCCTTGGCCTCGTCGAGGTCGTGGCCGCGGATCGCGGTGTCGGCGAGCACCGTCACCGACCCCGGCTGGATCTCGAGGATGCCGCCGGCGACGAAGACGAACTCCTCCTCGTCGTTGTCGGCTCGCAGGATGCGCACCGCGCCCGGCTTGATGCGGGTGATGAGCGGCGCGTGGCGGGGATAGATGCCGAGCTCGCCCATCTCGCCCGGAAGGGCGACGAACTTGGCCTCGCCGGAAAAGATGCTTTCCTCGGCGGAGACGACGTCGACGTGCAGGGTGGCCATGATTGCCCTATTGGATGGTCTTGGCTTTTTCGATCGCTTCGTCGATCGAGCCGACCATGTAGAAGGCCTGCTCGGGCAACGAATCGCACTCGCCGTCGGCGATCATCTTGAAGCCGCGGATCGTTTCCTTGAGCGAGACGTACTTGCCCGACGTGCCGGTGAACACCTCGGCGACGTGGAAGGGCTGCGACAGGAAACGCTGGATCTTGCGCGCCCGGGCGACGGCGAGCTTGTCTTCCGGGGCGAGCTCGTCCATGCCGAGAATGGCGATGATGTCGCGCAACTCCTTGTAGCGCTGCAGGATGCCCTGCACCTGCCGCGCGACGTTGTAGTGCTCCTCGCCGACGACGTGCGGGTCGAGCTGGCGGCTGGTCGAATCGAGCGGATCGACCGCCGGGTAGATGCCGAGCGAGGCGATGTCGCGCGAGAGGACGACGGTCGAGTCGAGGTGGGCGAAGGTGGTCGCCGGCGACGGGTCGGTCAGGTCGTCGGCAGGAACGTAGACCGCCTGGATCGAGGTGATCGAGCCGACCTTGGTCGACGTGATCCGCTCCTGGAGCCGGCCCATCTCCTCGGCCAGCGTCGGCTGGTAGCCCACCGCCGAAGGCATCCGGCCGAGCAGCGCCGAGACCTCGACGCCGGCGAGCGTGAAACGGTAGATGTTGTCGACGAAGAAGAGGACGTCCTTGCCTTCGTCGCGGAACGACTCGGCGATCGTCAGCCCGGTCAGCGCGACGCGCAGGCGATTGCCTGGCGGCTCGTTCATCTGGCCGTAGACCATCGACACCTTCGACTCGCCGAGGTTCTCGCTGTTGACGACGCCCGAGTCCATCATCTCGTGATAGAAGTCGTTGCCCTCGCGGGTGCGCTCGCCGACGCCGGCGAACACCGACAGGCCCGAGTGCGCCTTGGCGATGTTGTTGATCAGCTCCATCATCGCGACGGTCTTGCCGACGCCGGCGCCGCCGAACAGGCCCACCTTGCCGCCCTTGGCGAACGGACACATCAGGTCGATCACCTTGATGCCGGTCTCAAGCAGGTCGGTCGAGGGCGACAGCTCGTCGTAGGCCGGCGGCTTGCGATGGATCGAGGCGACCAGGTCCTGGCTCACCGGGCCGCGCTCGTCGATCGGATTGCCGAGCACGTCCATGATCCGGCCGATCGTCGCCGGGCCGACTGGCACCGTGATCGGCTTGCCGGTGTTCGAGATCACCATGCCGCGGCGCAGGCCGTCGGAGGCGCCGAGCGCGATCGTGCGGACGATGCCGTCGCCGAGCTGCTGCTGCACCTCGAGCGTGAGGGCCGAGCCTTCCATCTTCAGGGCGTCGTAGATGCGCGGCATGTGCTCGCGCGGAAATTCGACGTCGACGACGGCGCCGATGCACTGGACGATCTTGCCTTGCGCGGCGTTGGCGGTTTGCATGTCAACCATGTTGTGTTCCTTGCTTCTTCAACTTGATGTCGTCAAACCGTGGATCGGAGCCGCTAGACAGCGGCGGCACCCGCCACGATTTCCGAGAGTTCCTTGGTGATCGCCGCCTGACGCGTCTTGTTGTAGACGAGCTTGAGCTCGCCGATCACGTTGCCGGCGTTGTCGGTCGCCGACTTCATCGCGACCATGCGCGCCGACTGCTCGGAGGCCATGTTCTCGGCGGTCGCCTGGTAGACCAGCGCCTCGATATAGCGGACGAGCAGCTCGTCGATCACGACCTTGGCGTCGGGCTCGTAGATGTAGTCCCAGCCGTGCTTGCCCTCCTGCTTCTGCATCTGCTCGTCGGAGAGCGGCAGCAACTGCTGGATCACCGGCTCCTGGCGCATCGTGTTGATGAAGCGCGTGTAGCAGAGGTAGACGGCGGAGAGCTGGCCGGCGGCGTAGGCGTCGAGCAGCACCTTCACCGGGCCGATCAGCTTTTCGAGCAGCGGCCGGTCGCCGAGGTGGGTCGCGTGCGAGACGACCTTGGCACCGATCCGGTTCAGGAAGCCCAGCCCCTTGTTGCCGATCGCGACCGCCTCGGCCTTCTGGCCCCGGCTCTCGAGCTCCTTGAGCTTGGCCGTGGTCGCGCGCAGCACGTTGGTGTTGAGGCCGCCGCACAGGCCCTTGTCGGTCGTGACGACGATGAAGCCGGCGACCTTCGCATCGGCGTTGGCGACCATGAACGGATGCTTGTACTCCGGCGTCGCGTGCGAGAGGTTGGCGGCGAGGCTTCTCACGCGCTCGGCGTACGGGCGCGCCGCGCGCATGCGCTCCTGCGCCTTCCTCATCTTCGACGCGGCGACCATTTCCATCGCCTTGGTGATCTTCCTCGTGTTCTCGACGCTCTTGATCTTGCCGCGAATTTCCTTGCCGGCTGCCATGCGTGAGTCCTCTCTATGTCCGTCGAAATGCGATCAGGCGAACGACTTCTTGAAGGCGGTGACGGCGCCTGACAGCTCGGCCTCGGCGTCCTTGTCGAGCTGCTTCGAGTCCTCGATCTTGGCAAGCAGGCCGGCGTGGCTGGTCTTCAGGTGCGTGTGCAGGCCGCTCTCGAACGCGAGCACCTTCTTGACGTCGACGTCGTCCATGAAGCCCTTGTTGACCGCGAACAGCGACGCCGCCATCAGCGAGATCGGCAGCGGCGAGTACTGCGGCTGCTTGAGCAGCTCGGTGACGCGGGCGCCGCGGTCGAGCTGCTTGCGCGTCGCCTCGTCGAGGTCGGACGCGAACTGGGCGAACGCGGCGAGCTCGCGGTACTGCGCAAGGTCGGTGCGGATCCCGCCCGAGAGGCCCTTGATGACCTTGGTCTGAGCCGCGCCGCCGACGCGCGACACCGAAATGCCGGCGTTGATGGCGGGCCGGATGCCGGCGTTGAAGAGCGAGGTCTCGAGGAAGATCTGACCGTCGGTGATCGAGATCACGTTGGTCGGCACGAACGCCGAGACGTCGCCGGCCTGGGTCTCGATGATCGGCAGCGCCGTCAGCGACCCGGTCTTGCCCTTGACGGCGCCCTTGGTGAAGTCCTCGACGTACTTCTCGTTGACGCGCGCGGCGCGCTCGAGCAGGCGCGAGTGGAGGTAGAACACGTCGCCCGGATAGGCTTCGCGGCCGGGCGGGCGGCGCAGCAGCAGCGACACCTGGCGATAGGCGACGGCCTGCTTGGACAGGTCGTCGTAGACGATCAGGGCGTCTTCGCCGCGGTCGCGGAAGTACTCGCCCATGGTGCAGCCCGAGTACGCCGAGACGTACTGCATCGCCGCCGATTCGGCCGCGGTGGCGGCGACGACGATCGTGTACTCCATCGCCCCGCTCGCCTCGAGCGAGCGCACGACGTTCTTCACCGACGACGCCTTCTGGCCGATGGCAACGTAGATGCAGGTCATGTTCTGACCCTTCTGGTTGATGATCGCGTCGATCGCCACCGCGCTCTTGCCGGTCTGGCGGTCGCCGATGATCAGCTCGCGCTGGCCGCGGCCGATCGGCACCATCGAGTCGATCGACTTGAGGCCGGTCTGCATCGGCTGGCTGACGCTCTGGCGCGCGATCACGCCGGGGGCGATCTTCTCGATCGGCGCCGACATCTTCGCGCCCACCGGGCCCTTGCCGTCGATCGGCGCGCCGAGGGCGTTGACGACGCGGCCCTTCAGCTCGGGGCCGATCGGCACCTCGAGGATCCGGCCGGTGCACTTGACGGTGTCGCCTTCGGAGATGTGCTCGTACTCGCCCAGGATGACGGCGCCGACCGAGTCGCGCTCGAGGTTGAGCGCCAGGCCGTAGGTCGCCGAGCCGTCGGGCGCGGCCGGGAATTCGAGCATCTCGCCCTGCATCGCGTCGGAGAGACCGTGGACGCGGCAGATGCCATCGGTCACCGAGACGACGGTGCCTTCGTTGCGGATGTCGGCCGAGACGGCGAGCCCTTCGATGCGGCTCTTGATCAGCTCGGAAATTTCTGCGGGATTCAGTTGCATGTCAGGGCTTTCGCTCTGCAGTTCGGGCAGGCTGGTTGAAACTCAAGAGAAAACTCTGCTTCGACGCCGGTGCGGTTCGCGCAGCGGGGTCAGGCGGTCAGGGCCGCCTTCATCTGTTCGAGGCGGGCGCGGATCGAGGTGTCGAGCACCTCGTCGCCGACGACGACGCGAACGCCGCCGATGAGCTCGGGGACGACGACGACGCTCGTCTCGAGCTTGCGCTTGAAGCGACGCTCCATCACCGCCTTGACGTCGGCGACCTGCGTCGCGTCGATCGGGAAGGCGCTTTCGATCGTCGCCTGCGAGACGCCGCTGCGGGCGTCGACGAGGGCCTGAAACTGCGCCGCGATTTCGGGCAGCACGGCGAGCCTGCCGTTGTCGATCACCGTGTGCAGCAGGTTCCTGGCCGCGTCGCTCAGCGGCGCGCCCGAAGGCGTGCGGGCGACCCCGGTGAGCAGATCGAACACCTGCTTCGAGTCGATCTTCGGGTTGTCGGCGAACTGGCGCATCTGCGCGTTCGCGGCAACGTCGGCCAGCGCGCGGATCTCTCCGGCGAGCACGGCCGCGTCGCCGTTGGCTGACGCCTTCAGCAAGGCCTCGGCGTACGGGCGGGCGATGGTGGCGAGCTCGGCCATGTCAGCTCAGGCCCTTCAAAGCTGCGCCTTGAGCTGGCCGAGGAGATCGGCGTGCGTGCGTGCGTCGACCTCGCGGCGCAGGATCTGCTCGGCGCCGCGGACGGCGAGCGCGGCGACCTGCTCGCGCAGGGTCTCGCGCGCCTTGGTCGCTTCCTGCTCGGCTTCGGCGCGCGCGGCGGCGACGATCTTCGTGCCTTCCTCGCTGGCGCGCGACTTGGCTTCCTCGATCATCGACTGCGCCAGGCGCTCGGCGTCGGCGAGGCGCTGCGCCGCGTCGGCACGCGCCGACGACAGCTCTTCCTCGATGCGCTTGTTCGCCGTCGCCAGCTCGGCCTTGGCCCTGTCGGCGGCCGACAGGCCCTCGCGGATCTTGTCCGCGCGCTCGTCGAGCGCGGCGGTGATCGGCGGCCAGATGAACTTCATCGTGAACAGGCCGAGGATCACGAACACGATCATCTGGATCCAGAAGGTGGAGGTAATGCTCACGGTGCTTGCTCGCTGGGTGGTCGGGAAGGATGCGCCGGCGCGGTGCCGGCCACCGGCCCTCGATTACTTCGGCAGGTTGGCGATCTGGGCCAGGAACGGGTTGGCCGTCGTGTACCAGAGGGCGATGCCCGCGCCGATGATGAACGACGCGTCGATCAGGCCGAGCAGCAGGAAGACCTTGGTTTGCAGGACGCCCATCAGCTCGGGCTGGCGCGCCGCCGATTCGAGGTACTTGCTGGCCATGATGCCGACGCCGACGCAGGCGCCGAGCGCGCCGAGGCCGATGATGAGGCCGGCGGCGACTGCGACGAGACCGATGAGTTCCATGGTATTGGCTCCAGAGTTGTAGTGAGAGTGAGAGGGAGGAAGCGAAGGGCTCAGTGCGAATCGTGCGCCTGGCCGATGTAGACGAGCGTCAGCATCATGAAGACGAACGCCTGCAGCAGGATGATCAAGATGTGGAAGATCGCCCACACCGTCCCGGCGGCCACGTGCAGCATCGCCAGGACGATGCCACCGACGGACAGCGTGAAGGCGCCGCCGAGCAGCGCGATCAGCAGGAAGATCAGCTCGCCCGCGTACATGTTGCCGAACAGCCGCATGCCGTGCGAGACCGTCTTGGAGACGAACTCGACGAGCTGCATCGCGACGTTGGCGAGCGAGAGCAGCAGAAAGCCGATCCAGCTGAGCGGGTTCGCGCTCACCTTGACCGTGCCGAACGGCGCCACGTAGAGCTCGTGCAGCCAGCCGCCGAGGCCCTTGATCTTGACGTTGTAGATCAGGCAGAGGATGAGCACGCCGACCGACAGGCCCATCGTGATCGAGAGGTCGGCGGTCGGCACGACACGCAGGTAGGCATGCTCCGGGTCGTGGCCGGCGGCGCCGTAGATCCATTTCCAGACGATCGGGAAGAGATCGACCGGCAGCAGGTCCATGGCGTTCAGCAGGACGACCCAGACGAACACCGTGAGGGCGAGCGGCGCCACCAGCTTTCGGCTCTGCGCGTTGTGGACGATGCCCTTGGCCTCGTTGTCGACGAGCTCGAAAAGGATCTCGACGGCGGCCTGGAAGCGACCCGGGACGCCCGACGTCGCCTTGCGCGCGGCGCGCCAGAGCAGGAAGCAGCCGATCGCGCCGAGCGCGAGCGAGAAAAAGACCGAATCGAAGTTGACGACCGAGAAATCGACGAGGCCCTTCGGCTTGCCGGTGCCGAAATGGGTCAAGTGGTGAATGATGTATTCACCGGGGGTCAGGGCGTGCTCTTCTGCGGCCATCTTTCTTGTCCAGGTCTAGCGTTCCGGGTTCCGGGGTCCGGGCACGCGCCAGAGCAGCGCGAACCAGTACGACAGCATGCACAGGACCATCGACGCCAGCAACGCCGGCCAGACGAGGCCGGGAACGATGCGCGCCGCCAGGACCAGCATGGCGACCGAGAGCGCCATTTTCACGAATCCCCACCACAACATGCTCACCGCGCTGACCACGGGCGAGAGCGACGAGAGGCGGCTCGTCGCGCCTCGCGCCATCAGCACACCGGGAACGACGACGACCGCCGCGCCGTAGGCCGCCGACACGGCACCGATCGTCCCGCCGACGAGCCAGGCGACGACCACCGCGACGGCGCCGAGCGCCACCTGCGCGGCGATCACGCGCCAGGGCGAGAGCGCCGGATGATCGCGCCGGAAGGCTTCGGCCTCGGCGCGCGTCATCGGCTCGTAGGCAAGCTGATCGGCGTCGTCGTCGAAGGCCGGCCGCGAGGGCGCGCGACCGTCGCCACGGATCACCGCGTCGAGAGAGGGGCGCGGCAGGGCGACTTTCAGCACAGCCCAAGATTATACGTATAAACCCACCCGCGCCGGGACGTCCACAGCCATCGGCCGCAGCGTTGCGCGGCGCCGAAGCGAAGACGAAGGCGCATGCCATCATCGTTCCGGATCGCCGATGCCGCCTGCTCTTTTTCGTCTCGCCGGAATCGCCGTTCTCGCCGCCGGCGCCGGCACGATGGCGGTGATCGCCGGCGATGCGCCGGCCGACGCCGCCGCGCATCACCGCGGCCACCGCTTCCAGAACAACTACGTCGAGTTCGAGCCGAAGGGCATCGGCGCGTTGCTGAAGTGGCGCATCGACGCGGAGCGCGCCGGCTTGCCGAAGCCGCCGCAACAGGAGACGCCGCGCGTCGCCGCCGATCTCGCCTTCCTGCACGCCAACGCCGTCGCCGGCGCGGCGATGGTGCCGTCGGTGACGTGGATCGGCCACGCCAGCACGCTGATCCAGGCGGGCGGCAGCAACGTCCTCACCGACCCGGTCTTCTCCGAGCGCGCGTCGCCGTTCGGCTTCGTCGCCCCGAAGCGCCGCCTGCCGCCGGGACTGGCGCTCGCCGAGCTGCCGCACATCGACGCCGTCGTCGTCTCGCACAACCACTACGACCACCTCGACGCGGCGAGCGTGAAGGCGCTCGCCGCACAGGCCGGCGGGCCGCCGCTCTTCATCGTTCCGCTCGGCGTCAAGGCGTGGCTGGCGGACTCGGGCATCGGCCACGCGGTCGAGCTCGACTGGTGGCAGAGCGCGCGCATCGGCGCGGTCGAGATCGTCCTCACGCCGGTGCAGCACTGGTCGGGGCGTTCGCTCGGCGACCGGATGGAGACGCTCTGGGGCGGCTACGCGATCTTCGCGCCCGACTTCCAGGCCTTTTTCGCCGGCGACACGGCGTACTCGAAGGACTTCGCCGACATCCACGCGCGCTTCGCCGCGCGCCACGGCGCCGGCCGTGGCTTTGACGTCGCGCTGCTGCCGATCGGCGCGTACGAGCCGCGCTGGTTCATGAGCTCGCAGCACGTCGACCCCGCCGAGGCGGTGCAGATCCATCGCGACCTCGGCGCCGAGCGCTCGATCGGCATCCACTGGGGAACGTTCCAGCTCACCGACGAGTCGCTCGACGAGCCGCCGCAGGCGCTCGCGCGCGCGGCGTTGCAGGCCGGCCTCGGCGACGATGCCTTCACCGTGATGGCGATCGGCGCGACGCGCCGGTTCGCGCCGCGTCCGCCCTAGACCCGCGCCGCGAAGCGACTCAGAGCACGGCGACGTCCAGCCTCATCCAGGCGTCGAAGGTCGCCCCCGGCGCGAGCGCGACCAGCCCGTGCGCCGCCGGCTCGGCCATGTGGATCGCGTTGCTGACGTGGCTCACCGGCTCGACGCAGAAGTAGTCGCGTTCGGGCGGCGTGTAGACGACGAGGTAGGGCAGCGACGACGCGAGCTGGAGCGAGAAGCGCTCGTCGCGGATCCGCGCCGGCCCGCGCCAGCCCTCGAAGCAGCTGTCGAAGTCGAGGTGCGCCAGGTCGCTGTCGATGCCGTGCTGGGCGACCTTGCGCGTCGGCAGGAGCGTCGCGTCGGCGTCCCAGCGGTGCGAGAGCTCGATGTGCATCCGGCTGCGTGCCCGCTTGACGAAGTACGGGTGCCAGCCCAGGCCGACGGGCTGCTCCGCGTCGGCGTCGTTGGTGAGCTGCAGGCGGGCGCTGAACGACGCGGCGTCGAGGGCGAAGTACTGGCGCGCCGTGAACGCGAACGGCCAGTCGGCGTCGGCCTGGTGACGCAGCTCGAGGACGACCTCGAGCGCGCTCGACGAGACGATGCGCCACGGCCGCTGCCAGCCGAGGCCGTGCAGCGAGTGCGGCGTGCCGGCGACGTTGGCGCGCGTCGAATGGTCCTTGCCGCGCCAGCGAAAGCGCCGGTAGCCGAGGCGGTTCGAGTACGGCACGAGCGGAAACATGGCCGACTCGTGCGCCGAGGCGAGGCGGGCCGGCTCGCTCGAGCGCAGGATCGGCGTCTCGCCGTGCCAGAGGCCGGCGACCGCGCCGCCGAGGTCGGCGCGCACTGCCAGGCGAAGCGCGCCGGCATGCAGCTCGAACGGCGCGGTTGCGGCGGCGGCGCGGACGCTCCGGGCGGTGTTCGCGTCGGGCTCGACGACATCGGTCATTTGAGTTCGGCCTTCAGGTAGTGGGCGCCAGCGATCGGGTTGAAGTAATAGGGCGGGATCTCGACGAAGCCGAGCGAGGCGTAGAGCTCGCGCGCCGCCTCCATGTCGTCGAGGGTGTCGAGGAGCATCGCCGAATAGCCGGCGCGGCGCGCCTCGTCGAGCAGCGCCTGTGCGAGCACCCGGCCGAGGCCGACGCGGCGATAGGGCGGCCGCACGTAGAGCCGCTTCATCTCGCAGGCGTTGGCGTCGTCAGCGTCTTCGAAGCGGCGCAGCGCGCCGCACCCGGCGAGCTCGCCATCGACGTAAGCGAGCAGCAACTGGCCGGACGGCGGCGCGTACTCGCCGGGCAACGACGCGATCTCGTCGTCGAAATTCTGGAAGCAAAGGTCGACGTCGAGGCTCGCCGCATATTCGCGAAAGACCGCCGCGGCGCTGGCGAGCTCGACGTCCGTGGTCGGCCGACGCAGCTCGATCCTGGGCGCTTTCGCCCCTCGCCTGGCCGCAACACGAGCCATCCGCCGCTCATCCCCCTGCTCATCGACACCCGACAATAACCGCAAAGCCGGTCCGGCCGGACGATTTGCAAGTGACGCTACCATCGGCGCGCCTGAATTGCGCCGCCCGCGCCGTCGCGTGAACCCCGGCTTCCCCCTCGATGATGTCGTTCTTCTCCTTTTCTCCGGTTCGCCGCTTCGGCGCGCTCGCCGCCCTCGCCGCCCTGGTGTCGCTTGCCGTCGGCCTGCCCGCGCGAGCCGCCGAGGAGCCCGACGCCGGCGGCACGTTCACGACGCCGGGCTACCCGCAGCGCAACGTGCCCCAGGGCGCCAACACCGGCGGCCAGCCCGGCGCCAACGTCGGCACGCAGCCGGCGCAGATCGGCGGCCGCCCCGGCGGCGCGAACGCCAACATCGGCAACAACGGCGCGAACGCACGCACGGGCCGCGATCTCGGCGACATGTTCCCGCGCCGGTCCGAGCCGGCGCCGCCGCCGAAGCCGAACGAGTTCCAGCGCTTCGTCGAAGGCGCGACCGGACGCCTGCTGCCGATCTTCGGCTCGACCTTCTTCGCCGACGCCGCCGACAACTTCCAGTCGCTCGACAACGTGCCGGTCTCGGCCGACTACACGATCGGCCCGGGCGACGAGATCGTGACGCGCGCCTGGGGATCGATCGACGTCGATTACCGGAGCACGGTCGACCGCAACGGCATGCTCAACCTGCCCAAGGTCGGCAGCTTCAACGTCGCCGGCGTCAAGGCCGCCGACCTCGAGAAGAACCTGCGCGCGCAGATCGGGCGCCTGTTCACCAACTTCGATCTCTCGGTCTCGCTCGGCCAGCTGCGCGGCCTGCGCGTCTTCGTCGTCGGCCCGGCGCAGCGCCCCGGCGTCGTCACGCTGTCGAGCCAGTCGACGCTGCTCTCGGCCGTCGTCGCCGCGGGCGGGCCGAGCCCGTCGGGATCGATGCGCAGGATCCTGCTGCGCCGCGACGGCAAGGTCATCTCCGAGCTCGACGTCTACGAGTTCCTGGTCCAGGGCGACAAGTCGAAGGACGTCCAGCTGGTCGCCGGCGACGTCGTCGTCTTCCAGCCGGCCGGGCCGCGCGTCGCCCTCACCGGCTCGATCGACACGCCGGCGATCTACGAGCTGAAGAGCGCCCAGGAGCCGATCCGCGAGGTGCTGCGCTACGCCGGCGGCGCGCCGGTGCTCGCCAATCCGAACCGCGTCCAGCTCGAGCGGATCGATCCGGCGCAGCCGCTCGCGACCCGCTTCGTCGAGACCTTCCGCCTCGACGCCGCCGGCCAGCAGACGGCGCTGCGCGACGGCGACGTCGTCACCCTGCTCGCGATCTCGCCGCAGTTCGCCAACGCGGTGACGCTGAAGGGCCACGTCGCCCAGCCGCTGCGCTATCCGTTCACCCCCGGAATGCGCATCCGCGACCTCATCCCCGACCGCGACGCCCTCATCACGCCCGACTTCTACCGGAGGAAGAACCTGCTCGTCCAGGTGATCGAGGACGACGATCGCGTCAGGCGGCGCGAAGACAGCGACCGCGCCGCCGACGGCGCGACGCGCGGCGGGCGCAGCGCCGCCGATTTCGCGCAAGGCGTCGGCGGCAGCCCGGACGCGCGCAGCGACAGCCGCAGCAGCGACGTCCGCCAGGGCAGCGACCGCACGAACAACGATCGCTCGATGATCGATCGGCCGCGCGGCGAGCGCAGTGCCATCCGCGAGGAAGATCGGATTGCCGCGACGCGGGCGCGGCGCACGCCGGCCGCGCTCTTCGACGAGCTGAACTGGGACTACGCGACGATCGAGCGGCTGAACGCCGACCTCAGCACCGAGGTGATCGCCTTCAACCTCGGCAAGGCGGTGCTGCAGGGCGACGAGGCCAGCAACATCGCGCTCGCACCGGGCGACGTCGTCACCGTCTACAGCCAGAAGGACGTCCGCGTTCCGGTCGCGCGCCAGACGCGCCTGGTCTCGCTCGAAGGCGAGGTCAACGCGCCCGGGATCTACCAGCTGCAGGCGGGCGAGACGCTGAAGAGCCTGATCGCGCGCGCCGGCGGCTTCACACCCCAGGCCTACGTGTACGGCCTCGACCTGAGCCGCGAGGAGACGCGCGTGCGCCAGCGCGAGAACCTCGCCTCCGCGATCAGCCGGCTGGAGGCGCTCTCGGCGACGCAGGCGGCGCGCGACGCCGCCAACCGGCGCGACGATGCCGCCGGCGCGGCATCGACGACGGTGGTCAGCAACACGGCGACGCAGGCGCAGCTGGCGCGCCTGTCGCGCATCCAGCCGAACGGCCGCATCGCCCTCGAGCTGACGCCCGAGATCCGCTCGATCGACGCCTTGCCCGACCTGCCGCTCGAGCACGGCGACCGCATCAGCGTGCCGCCGCGGCCGGGCTTCGTCACCGTCGCCGGCGCCGTCGTCAACAGCAACGCCTTCGTCTGGAAGCCCGGCCGCACGGCAGGCGACTACCTGCGCCTGGCCGGTGCCGACGAGGCTGCCGACACCGCCAACATGTTCATCCTGCGCGCCGACGGCACCGTCAACAGCGCGGTCGACCGGCGCGGCTTCTTCGGCCGCGGCGGGCTCGAATCGCAGGTGCTGCAGCCGGGCGACGCGCTGGTGGTGCCGAACCAGCTCGACTTCGAGACCTGGGGCCGCGCGCTGGTGCGAAACCTCAAGGACTTCGCCCAGATCATTTCCGGCTTCGGCATCGGCATCGCCGCCATCCACGCCATCAACAACTGACGCCGATGCTCAGCGCCAACTCGACCACGCCGCAGGACGCGGCCCAGGCGCTCTACGACAGCAAGAGCGACGACGAAGGCGGTCCGGCGATCTCGCTCACCGACGTCCTCACCTGGCTCGGCGAGAAGAAGGCGCTGATCGGCGTTGTCACCGCCGGCGTCGCCGTTCTCTCGGTCATCGTCGCGCTCCTGCTGCCGCCGGTCTACACGGCGCGAACGACCTTCCTCGCCCCCGGATCGCAGCAGCAGAGCGGCTCGGCGGCGGCGCTCGCGGCGCTCGGCTCGCTCGGCGGCATCGCCGGCGGCCTGGGCGCGAAGACGCCCGACGACCTCTACGTCGCCCTGCTGAAGAGCGACAGCGTGCAACGCGGCCTCGACGCTCGCTTCAACCTCAAGGCGCACTACGACGTCGACAACAACGAGGCCTTGCGCAAGGCGCTGCCGAACTACGTGCGCGTCAGCTCCGACAAGAAGAGCGGCGTGATCAGCGTCGAGGTCGACGACAAGGAGCCGAAGTTCGCCGCCGACCTCGCCAACGCGCACGAAGCCGAAGTGACCAAGCTGCTCGGCCGCCTCGCCGTCTCGGAAGCGCAGCTGCGCCGCGCCTTCTTCGAGAAGCAGCTGCAGGAGACCAAGGAAAACCTCATCAAGGCCGAGCAGTCGCTGCAGGCGGTGCAGGAGAAATCGGGCGTCATCGTCCTCGACAAGCAGGCCGAGGCGCTGATCGGCAACGCCGCACTGCTGCGCGCGCAGATCAGCGAGCGAGAAGTACAGCTGCGGGTGCTGCGCACCTCGGCGACGGAGCAGAACCCGGCCGTGATGCGCCTCAACTCCGAGCTGCGCGGATTGCGTGCCGAGCTGGCGCGGATGGAATCGAGCCAGGCCGGCGCGCCCGGCAGCGCGGTCGACATGCCGGTCGGCCGGATCCCCGAGGCGGCGGTCGACTACGTGCGCGCGCGCCGCGAGCTGAAGCTGCAGGAGACGCTGCTCGAGAGCATGGTGCGCCAGTACGAGATCGCCAAGCTCGACGAGGCCAAGGAAGGTCCTTCGCTGCAGCAGGTCGACGTCGCGCTGGTCCCCGACCACAAGTCGCGGCCGGCGCGCGGCGTGATCGTCCTGGCCAGCACCCTGGTCGCGCTGCTGCTCGTCTCGGCGTGGGTCGTCGTGCGCCGCTACACGGAGACACTGCGCGCCGGCGATCCGGCGGCGGCGTCGGCGTGGCGCGGCCTCGTCCGCGCCTGGAGCTTCAGGCCCTGAACCGCGCCGGCGCGGGCGCCGTCAAGGCGACTCGACCGCGCGGCCCGACCAGCACCGCGCGCAGCGGCGACGAAGGTTCGCCGGCCTCGGCGAGGTGGCGCAGGTGCGCGGCGAGCTCGGTGGCAATGCCGCCGACCTGGAGCGACTCGATCGCGACGCCGCTCGCCGGCAGCACGTCGCTCGGGTGCTCGCCCGACCACTGGATCCAGAGCGGCATCGCGCCGGCCGACGGCCGGCGGCCGTCGCCGGGCAGCGCGATGCGCCAACGCAGCATGCCGCGCGGCGTCATCCGCTCGGCGGCGACGATGCGGCCGGGATCGTGGCCGGCGCTGCGCAACGCCGCCACCGTCGCGTCGATGTCGTCGCTGCGCGCGACCCAGTGGACCAGACGCGGCTCGGCGATCGCCGCCTGCAGCGACGCGTCGTCGAGATCGAACCAGCGCCGCTGCGCCGGCGCCGGCGCCTCGGGATCGATCGCGATGAGCTCGAGGTAGGCCTTCGGAAAGCGCGCCGACGCCAGCGCGAGCAGCAGGTTGTGCGTGCCCATCAGGGCATGCCGCCCGCCGGGCGCCGGCGCGACGCCGAAGGTCGCTTCGCACCAGGCGCGGCCGGCGTCGAGGCTGCGGCAGGCGACGACGAGATGATCGAGCGCGATCGCCGGCGCGACTGCCTCGTCGCTCACAGCTCGACGTCGCCGCGGATGCAGGTGACGCTGTCGCCGCCGACCCAGATCGTCGTGCCTTCGCGGGCGATGCGGACGCGGCCGGCGCGGCCGAGGCGAGTGCCCTGCGCCGCGACGTAGCGCTCGGGCGCGCGGCCCGAGCCGATCAGCCATTCGCCGAGGCCGGCGTTGAGGCTGCCGGTCACGGGGTCTTCGTAGAGCGACGGCAGGCCGACGAAGCCGCGCACTTCGAACGCGCACTCGCTGCCCGACGGATGCGCGCCAACGACGCCGACCGACGCGAAGCGCTTCATTCGCGCCGCGTCGGGCTCGAGCGCGAGGACGGTCGCCGCCGAGTCGAGCTGGAGGCTGAGCCAGTTCGGTCCGTTCTTCAGCCATTGCGAAGCGACGAGGTGCTCGCGGTGGGTGCCGAGCGCCGCGAGGACGGCGTCGAGATCGTCGGCGCTCACCTCGGCGCGAGCGAGCGGCGGCGCCGCGAAGGCGGCGCCGGCGGCGTCGAGCTTGATCCGCACCAGGCCGACGCCGCACTGCTGGACGACCTCGGCCGGCGCGCGCGGGCGGCCGCCGCGCTCTCGCCACGCGTGGCAGCTGCCGAGCGTCGGATGCCCCGCGAACGGCAGCTCGCCGCCCGGCGTGAAGATGCGGACGCGGTAATCGGCGGCGGCATCGGTCGGGGCGAGCAGGAAGGCCGTCTCGCTCAGGTTGGTCCAGCGCGCGAACGCCTGCATGCGCTCGTCGTCGAGGGCATCGGCGCCGTGGACGACGGCGAGCGGATTGCCGCGCAACGCCGTCGCGGTGAAGACGTCGACCTGCGTGAAAGCAAAGCGGCTCATCGGGCGACCTCGGCGCGGCGCGAGGCTTTCTTCGCCGCGCGAGGCGGCGCCGCTTCTTCGCGCAGGTCGCGCAGCGCGGCGGCGAGGGCGACGATGCCCCGCTCGATGGCGTCGGCGTCGACGGTCACGAACGAGAGGCGCAAGGTGTTGGCGCGCGCCGCGCCGGCGAAGAACGGCGCGCCCGGAACGAAGGCGACGCCGCGGGCCACCGCCTTGACGAGCAGCGCTTCGCTGTCGACGCCTTCCGGCAGCTCGACCCAGAAGAACATGCCGCCGCCCGGCATCTGCCAGCGGCACGCGAGCGCCCCCTCGGTCGGCAGGTGGGCGGCGAGCGCCGCCTGCATCGCGTCGCGCTGGACGCGGTAGCGGCTGCGGATCGTCGGCACGTGCGCGTCGAGGAATCCCGAGCGGACGATCTCGTGGACGATGCGCTGGTTGAAGCCCGGCGTGTGCAGGTCGGCGGCCTGCTTGGCCTGGACCAGCTTGGCGAAGACCCCGTCCGGCGCGATCGCGTAGCCGAGGCGAAGCCCCGGCGCGAGGACCTTCGAGAAGCTGCCGAGGTAGATCGTTCCTTCGCGCCAGTGCGAGGCGATCGGCGCCGGCGGCGGGGCGTCGTACCAGAGATCGCCGTACGGGTTGTCCTCGACGATCGGCACGCCGGCGCTCGCGGCGGCGCGGGCGAGGTCGGCGCGGCGGCGCGCGTCGATCGAGCGGCCGCTCGGGTTCTGGAAGTTGGGCAGCGCGTAGAGGAAACGCGCGCCGGCGCTCGTCGCGAGCGCGTCGGGCAGCGGCCCGCCGTCGTCGCAGGCGACGCTCACGAACTCGGGCTCGTAGGGAACGAAGGCCTGCAGCGCGCCGAGGTAGGTCGGCGACTCGACGGCGACGCGGCTGCCGGCGTCGATCAGCACCTTGCCGACGAGGTCGAGCCCCTGCTGCGATCCGGTCGTGATCAGGACCTGCGCCGCGCTCACCGCGACGCCCTGGCGCGCCATCTCGCCGGCGACCCATTCGCGCAGCGGCCCGAAGCCCTCGCTCGCCGCGTACTGCAGCGCCTCGCGCGGCGTGTCTCGCAGGACGCGCGCCGTCGCCTCGCGCACCGCCTCGACCGGAAAGGTCAGCGCCGATGGCAGGCCGCCGGCGAGCGAGATGATTCCCGGCAGCTCGGTGAGTTTGAGGATCTCGCGGATCGCCGACGGGTTCATCCGCGCCGTCCGCGCGGCGAGCTGCCAGGGTGAAGCAGGGAAAGTCGGTGCCATCGCGATCTCGATCGACGCCGCAGCGAACGCGCTGCCGGCGGCTCAGTGTAGAGGCGGCGCGCGCCGCTACGGCGCCGCCTCGAAGGCGGCCGACGCCAGGCCGGCGGGATCCGCGAACTGCGCTTCGGCGCCCCAGCCGCCGCTGTTCTCCTCGACGACGAAGGCGATGTCGTTGCGGCCGGGCTGCAACGGCACGGCGAGCGTCTCGTGCAGGCCGACGATGCCGAGAAATCCGGGGTCGCGCGAATACTGACTGTTGTCGCCGCGGTAGAGAAGCGCGCCGTTGACGTAGATGCGCGCGATGTCGCTGTAGCCCAGGCGCAGCATCTTCGTCGTCGCCTGTTCCGACGCGACCTCGAAGCGGGCGATCGTGAAGCGCTTCGGCCCCGCCCGCGTCGCGGCGCGGGCGAGGTTGGCGACGCCGTGGCTTTCGACCGCGAGGCTCGTCCAGCGCGGGCCGGCCCAGTCCATCGCCGCGGCGCGCCGGCCGGCGTCGTCGTCGCCGAGCGCCTCGCTCACCTGCCAGCGCCGGATCAGCCCCGACAGGGTCGCGACCGGCGCCGCCGGCATGTCGTCGGGCCGCGCGTTCGGGCCAGAGCGGTAGCGGAAGTTGGCGTAGAAGACCTGGCCGGTCGTGTTGCCCGCCCCGGCCGCGCTGTCGACGGCAAGAAAGCCGTGGGTCGACGACGACTTCAGCTGCGGGATGCGCAGCGACCTCACGCCGTTGATGAAGACGTCGGCGCTGGTCGGGTAGAGCTCGATGCGGATGCGGTTCCAGGCGCCGAGCTTGTAGGTCTCGGTGCTGTTGAATCCGGGCCCGGAATAGAGCTGCCAGGTCGCGGCGCCGCCGACCACGGGCATGTACTGGTTCGAGTCCCAGCCCGAGTTCTTGTGCGGGCGAAGGTAGAAGTACTCCCAGTCGCCGTCGTCGCGACCGCGGAAGTGAACGCCGGGAAACTCGCGCTCGGCCTGGAAGGCGATGTCGTACTCGATCGTGCCGGTGCCGATGTCGGAGCTGCGCAGCATCGCGCTGCCCTGGTGGATGCGCAGCGCCGGCTCGCCGAGGTAGGTCGCGAAGCCGATGTCGCCGCCGTCGAGCTCCCAGTGCGCGGCGTCGAAGGGCGCGGCGATGAAGCCCGGCTCGGCGGCGCGGCTCGGCAACGCGGCGAGCGCGAGCAACGCAAAGAAGAGGGTGACGAGGCGCATCGAACGTTTCTCCCGGCAGCGGCGCCGATAGATGCATCTGCATCTTCGACGGCGCAGGATAGCCGATGCCGCCGCCGTCACGACGCGCCGAGCGCCTCCCAGCGTTCGAGCGCGGCGAGCAGCTCGTCGTCGATCTGCGCGTAGCGCATCTGCGCCGCCTCGGCGCGAACCGGGTCCTCGGCATAGAGCTCGGCGCTGGCGAGCAAAGCGGCGAGATCCTTCTGCTCGCTCTCGAGCGCCTCGATCCGCGCCGGCAGCGCGTCGAGCTCGCGCTGCTCCTTGTAGCCGAGCTTGCGCGGCTTCGCGGCGGCCGCCGGCGGCGGCGCGACCGTTGCGGCGCCGCGGGCCTTGGCTGCCGGCGCCGAGCTCTTCTTCTCAGCGTCCTGGCGCAACGACAGCGATCGGGCGCGCTGCGTCTTCCAGTCCTCGTAGCCGCCTTCGTACTCGCGCCACAGGCCCGGCGCAAGGTCGCCCTCCCAGGCGATCGTGCTGGTGACGACGTTGTCGAGGAACCGGCGGTCGTGGCTGACCAGGAAGACCGTTCCCGCATAGGCCTGGAGCAGCTCCTCGAGCAGCTCGAGCGTATCGATGTCGAGGTCGTTGGTCGGCTCGTCGAGGACGAGCACGTTGGCCGGCAGCGCGAGCAGGCGCGCGAGCAGGACGCGGTTGCGCTCGCCGCCCGAGAGCGTTCTGAGCGGCGAGTTGGCGCGCGCCGGCGAGAACAGGAAGTCCGACAGATAGCTCATCACGTGCTTTCGGCCGCTCGCCGTCTCGACCCACTCGCTGCCCGGGCTGACGCTGTCGGCGAGCGTCGCGTCGAGGTCGAGAGCGCTTCGCATCTGGTCGAAATAGGCGACCTCGAGGCGCGTTCCCTGGCGCACCGAGCCCGAGGTCGGCTGGAGCGCGCCGAGGATGAGCTTCAGCAAGGTCGTCTTGCCGGCGCCGTTGGGTCCGATCAGGCCGACCTTGTCGCCGCGCAGGATCGTCGCCGAGAAGTCCTTGACGATCGTCCGCGCCTCGCGCGCCGGCCGTCCGGGCGGCGCCGGGAAGACCATCGAAACGTGCTTCAGCTCGGCGACGATCTTGCCGCTCGGCGTTCCCGAGTCGGCCTCGAGGCGGACGCGGCCGAGCGACTCGCGCCGGGCGACACGTTGCGCGCGCAACGCCTGCAGCCGCTGGACGCGGCCGACGCTTCTCGTGCGGCGCGCCTCGACGCCCTTTCGCACCCAGACCTCCTCCTGCGCGAGCAGCTTGTCGGCGCGCGCGCTCGCCTGCGCCTCGGCGGCGAGCTCGTCGACCTTCCTCGCCTCGTAGGCGCTGAACGCGCCCGGGTAGCTGCGCAGGACGCCGCGATCGAGCTCGACGATTCGCGTCGCGACGGCGTCGAGGAAGGCGCGGTCGTGGGTCACGACCATGACGCTGCCCTTGAAGCCGACGAGCAGCTCCTCGAGCCAGGCGATCGAATCGAGGTCGAGGTGATTGGTCGGCTCGTCGAGGAGGAGCACGTCCGGAACGGCGACGAGGGCGCGCGCGAGGGCGACACGCTTCTTCGTTCCGCCGGAGAGCTCGGCGATCGTCCGCGCGCCGTCGAGATGGAGATGGGACAGCGTCGTCTCGACTCGCTGTTCCCAGTTCCACGCATCGAGCGCCTCGATCCGCGTCTGCAGGGCGTCGAGATCGACGCCTTCGGCGTGGGCCTCGTAGGCGTCGCGGACGACGCGCGCTTCGGCGACGCCTTCGCCGACGGCGTCGAACACCGTCCCCGCATCGTCGAACTGCGGCTCCTGCGGGACGTAGCGGATGCGCAGGCCCTGCGTCTGCTGGAGCAAACCGTCGTCGAGCTTCTCGAGCCCGGCGATGATCTTCAGCAGCGACGACTTGCCGGTGCCGTTCCTGCCGATCAGGCCGATCCGCTCGCCCGGATCGAGCGACAGCGACGCGCCGTCGAGCAGGGCGACGTGGCCGTAGGCGAGGTGAGCGTTGGAGAGGGACAGGACGGCCATGGGCGGAAGCTGGCGCCGCGGCGCCGATGACGGTTTCGGCTCAGGCGAGCGCCCGCTCGAGCGCCTCGACGAACGCCGTCGCGACGTCGAAGCCGGTCTGGTCGGTGATCTCCTGAAAGCCGGTCGGGCTCGTCACGTTGATCTCGGTGAGACTGTCGCCGATGACGTCGAGGCCGACCAGCAACAGGCCGCGCGCGGCGAGCGTCGGCCCGATCGCTTCGGCGATCTCCCGGTCGCGCGCCGTCAGCGGCTGGGCGACGCCCTTGCCGCCGACCGCGAGGTTGCCGCGGATCTCGCTGCCCTGCGGAATGCGCGCCAGCGAATGCGGCACCGGCACGCCGTCGATGACGAGGATGCGCTTGTCGCCGGCGGTGATCTCGGTGAGGTAGCGCTGCGCCATCACCGTCGTCGTGCCGTTGCGGTTGAGCGTCTCGGTGATGCTGCCGAGGTTCAGGCCGTCGGGGCCGACGCGGAAGATGCCCATGCCGCCCATGCCGTCGAGCGGCTTCAGGACGATGTCCTTCTGCTCGGCGTGGAAGCGCTTGATCGCCGCCTCGTCGCGGGTGACGATCGTCGCCGCGATGTAGTGCGGGAACTCGAGGATGGCGAGCTTTTCCGGATGCTCGCGCAGCGCCCGCGGCGCGTTGAACACGCGCGCGCCTTCGCGCTCGGCCTGCGAGAGCAGGTGGGTCGCGTAGAAGTACTCGCTGTCGAACGGCGGGTCCTTCCTCATCAGCACCGCGTCGGCATCGGCGAGCGCCATCGCTGCCGGCGCGGCGGCCTCGACGAACCAGGCTGCGCTGCTCGGCGCCGCGAGCGCGATGGCGCGAACGCTCGCGCCGACGCGGCCGCCGCGCTCCCAGACCAGGTCCTTCGGCTCGCAGGCGAAGAGCGCGTGGCCGCGCGCCGCCGCCGCACGCATCATCGCGAAGGTCGTGTCCTTGTAGGTCTTGAAGGTCTCGAGCGGGTCGGCGACGAAGAGCAGCTTCATGGGGATCAGATCTCCACCTTGGAGCCGAGCTCGACGACGCGGTTGGTCGGCAGGCGCAGGAAGTCGGCCGCCCCCGCCGCGTTGCGGTGCATGCCGGCGAAGAGCTTCTCGCGCCAGTCGGCCATGCCGCCGCCGAGCGTCGGGATGACGATGTCGCGCGACAGGAAGTACGAGGTTTCCATGTCCTCGACGACGCAGCCGCGCGCACGCGCCTGCTCGAGTGCCGAAGGAACGTCGGGCTCGTCCTTGAAGCCGAAGTTGAGCGTCACCTGCCAGCAGTCGTGACCGAGCGGCTCGAGGTCGCACCGCTCCGACGAGGGAACCCACGGGCGCTCGTGGTGGCGCACCGTGACGAAGAGGTTGTGCTCGTGAAGCACCTTGTTGTGCTTCAGGTTGTGCAGCAGCGCGTTCGGCGTGAGCCCCTGGTCGCTGACCATGAACACGGCCGTTCCCGGGACGCGCAGCGGCGGGCTGATGAAGACCGATTCGAGGAAGCTCTTCAGGTCGACGGCCTCGTTGCGAAGTCGCTCCGAGACGAGCCGGCGACCCTGCTTCCACGTCATCATCAGCGTGAACATGGAGGCGCCGATCAGCAGAGGGAACCAGCCGCCGTCGAAGATCTTGACGACGTTGGCTGCGAGGAAGACACCGTCGACGACGAAGAAGAAGCCGGTCGCTGCGGCGACGAGCGGCCACGGGTACTTCCATGCATAGCGAACGACGAAGAGCGTCATCGTCGTCGTGATCAGCATGACGATCGTCACCGCGATGCCGTAGGCGGCGGCCAGGGAGTCGCTCGAGCCGAAGAGGACGATCGCCAGCACGATGCAAACGTACAGGCTCCAGTTGACGAACGGCAGGTAGATCTGGCCGGTCTCCTCGACGGACGTGTGCAGGATGCGCAGGCGCGGCAGGTAGCCGAGCTGGATCGCCTGCTTGGTGACCGAGTACGCAGCCGTGATCAGCGCCTGCGAGGCGATGACCGTGGCGCAGGTCGCCAGGCCGATCAGCGGGTACAGCGCCCAGCTCGGCGCCATCTCGAAGAACAGGTTCTTCACGCCTTCGGGATGCGCGAGCAGCATCGCGCCTTGGCCGAAATAGTTCAGGGCGAGCGCCGGCATGGCCAGGCCGAACCAGGCGAGGCGGATGGGCCGCTTGCCGAAGTGGCCGAGGTCGGCGTAGAGTGCCTCGGCGCCGGTCACCGCGAGCACCACGCCGCCGAGGGCGACTAAGGCGATCTTCGGCTGACCAAGCATGAAGCCGATCGCGTGATGCGGGCTCAGTGCCCACAGCACCGAGGGGTTCTCGGCGACGTGAGGCAGGCCCATCGCCGCGAGGACCACGAACCAGATCGCCGTGATCGGCCCGAACAGCCGGCCGACCCGCGCAGTGCCGAAGCGCTGCACCATGAACAGCGCAGTCAGCACAACGAGCGTGATCGGCACGATGAACCGGTGCAGGCCGGGCGCAGCGACTTCGAGTCCCTCGACCGCCGACAGGACCGAGATGGCCGGCGTGATGACGCCATCGCCGAAGAAGACGGCGGTGCCGAAGATGCCGACCAGGAGAAGCCGCCGACGCAACGCCGGCCGGTCCTTCACCGCCTGCGAAGCGAGGGCCAGCATGGCCATCAGGCCGCCTTCGCCGTTGTTGTCGGCGCGCAAGATGAGGACGACGTACTTGATCGAGACGACGACGGTGAGCGTCCAGAAAACGAGCGAGAGGACGCCGAGGACGTTGTCGGCGTTCAAGGGAACGCGACCCGGGCCGAAGACTTCCTTCAGCGCATAGAGCGGGCTGGTGCCGATGTCGCCGTAGACGACGCCGATGGCGCCGAGCGTCAGGGCGGCGATCGCCGACGGCGAGCGCCGGCCGCCGCCGGTGGCACGCGCGGCATGCGGGTCGGCAACCGGCGGCGCCACGGCGGACTCGTTCAAATCTGCACCTTCGTGCCGAGCTCGACGACACGGTTCGCCGGCAGGTTCAGGAAGTCCGACGCCGCCGTCGCGTTGCGATGCATGTTCGCGAACAGCTTCTCGCGCCAGGAGGCCATGCCGGTGCCGAAGGTGGGCACCACGGTCGCGCGCGAGAGGAAGTAAGAAGTGGTCATGGGGTCGATCTCGATGCCGTGACCGAGAGCGCTGAGCGCTGCCGGCACGTCGATGCGATCCTTGAACCCGAAGCGCAGGAGGATCGAGAAGCATCGCTCGGCGATCGGATCGATCAGGGCCCGGTCGCCACTGGACACCCATGGAACCTCGAGGGTCTCGACGGTGACGAAGAGGTTCGACGCGTGCAGGACGTGGTTGTGCTTCAGGTTGTGCAAGAGCGCCGTCGGCGTCAGGCCGGGAATGGCGTTCATGAACACGGCCGTGCCCGGGGCCCGCATCGGCAGGTCGGCGGTGACGGAGGCAAGGAAGGGACCGAGCTCGATGGCGTCGGCGCGAAGGCGCTCGTGCAGCAGCACACGACCGCGCGCCCACGTCGCCATTGCGGTGAAGGCGAGCCCGGCGATGACCAGCGGGAACCATCCGCCATCGGCGATCTTCAAGAGATTGGCCGAGAAGAAGGCGAGGTCGATGGCGACGAAGAACGCGGTCGCGAAGAGCGCAAGCCAGAAATTGAAGTGCCAGGCGTATCGGATCACGAAGAAGGCGAGGAGTGTGGTGATCAGCATGGTGCCCGTCACGGCGATGCCGTACGCCGCGCCGAGCGCGGTCGACGACCGAAAGCCGAGCACCGCGGCGAGCACGGCGACGAGAAGCGCGGTGTTGACGGCGGGCACGAAGATCTGGCCGATCTCGTGTTCCGAGGTGTGCTCGATGCGCATGCGCGGCAGAAAGCCGAGCTGCACGGCCTGGTTGGTCATCGAATAGGCGCCCGAGATCACGGCCTGCGAGGCGATCACGGTCGCAGCGGCGGAGAGAACGACCATCGGCAGGAGGGCCCAGTCCGGGAAGAGCTTGAAGAACGGATTCGCGATCGCCTCCGGATGAGCCGCAAGCAAGGCGCCCTGCCCCAGGTAGTTGAGTGCCAGGGCCGGCAGGACGAGAACCAGCCACGACATCCGGATCGGACCGGCGCCGAAATGGCCCATGTCGGCGTAGAGCGCCTCGGCGCCGGTCACGGCGAGAACCACCGAGCCCAGCGCCACGAAGGCCAGCCAGCCGTGCCGGACGAGAAAGCCGAGCCCCTCGAGCGGATTGACGGCCGCGAGGATGGCCGGATGGCGCGCGATCGGTGCTATCGCGGCCACGGCCAGGACCACGAACCAGAGAGCCATGATCGGCCCGAACAGCGCGCCGATGCCGGCGGTGCCGTGCTTCTGGATCAGGAAGAGCACGACCAGCACGGCGACGGTCAGCTCGACGACGAAGGGCGCCAGGCGTGGCGAAGCGACCTCCAGGCCTTCCATCGCCGACAGCACCGAGATGGCCGGCGTGATGACGCCGTCGCCGTAGAAGAGGGCCGCCCCGAAGACGCCCAGCAGCAGCAGGAAGTGGCGCAGCCGCGGTCGGCCGGCCACCGACGAGGCCGCGAGTGCGAGCAGCGCCATGATGCCGCCCTCGCCGTGGTTGTCGGCGCGCATGATGAGTAGCACGTACTTCAACGTCACCACCAACATCAGCGACCACAGGATCAGCGAGAGCACGCCGACCAGCTCAGGCTGGTTGAGCGGCAGCCCGGCGTCCTTGTCGAACACCGTCTTCATGACGTAGAGCGGGCTCGTGCCGATGTCGCCGTAGACGATGCCGAGCGCCGCCAGCGCGATCTTCATCGCGCCGCCACGCCGCGAAGCCTCGCCGGCGTTCGTTTCGTTCTGGGTGCCGGAAGGCAGGGGAAGTCCAGCGCTCATGGGACGAAGGTGCCCGTAGGCGCGCTGATTGTGCCGTGCTGCCCGTCGCTGACGACGCGCGGCACGGCCCGGCACGACGCCGGCCTGCGCGTCGCGCTATTCGTAGATCTCGGCGTCGGGGTCGGTCGCCTCGAGCTCGTAGCTCGCGGCGACCATCGCCAGGCGGGCGATGACGCCGTACATGTAGAACCGGTTGGGCGCGCTCGCGCCGGGCTTGCTGCCCGGCTTGGGCAGCTGGTTCGAGCCGGCGAAGGCGAGCGGCACGAAGCTCGCACCCGGCGAGTTCAGGTTCTCGTCGTTGCCGCGCTCGGGGTTGACGCGGTAGAAACCGCCGACGACGTAGCGGTCGATCATGTAGACGACCGGCTCGGCGACCGAGTCGTTGACGCGCTCGTAGGTCGGCACGCCTTCCTGGAGGATGACCTCGCTCACCTCCTGGCCGTCCTTGATGACGCTCATCTTGTTGCGCGCGCGCCGGTTCAGGTCGGCGAGCTCCTTCGGGTCGCGCACGGTCATGATGCCCATGCCGTAGGTGCCGGCGTCGGCCTTGACGATGATGAAGGGCTTCTCCTGGATGCCGTATTCCTTGTACTTGCGCCGGATCTTGCCGAGCAGCGTCTCGGCGTTGCTCATCAGGCACTCGGCGCCCGAGCCGTCGCTGAAGCTCACCTCGCCGCAGCGCGCATACATCGGGTTGATCAGCCACGGGTCCATGCCGAGCAGCTTGGCGAACTTCTTCGCGACCTCCTCGTAGGCGGCGAAGTGGTTGGTCTTGCGGCGCACCGCCCAGCCGGCGTGCAGCGGCGGCAGCAGGTACTGCTCGTGCAGGCCTTCGAGGATCTTCGGGATCCCGGCCGAGAGGTCGTTGTTGAGGAGGATCGTGCAGGGGTCGAAATCCTTCAGCCCGAGGCGGTTCCTCGTCCGCACCAGCGGCTCGACCGTGAGCGCGCTGCCGTCGGGCAGCGGCACCTCGGTCGGGGCGGTGATCGACTCATCGAGCGTGCCCAGGCGCACGTTGAGACCGGCCATATGGAAGATCTCCATCAGCCGCGCCACGTTCATCAGGTAGAACGAATTGCGAGTGTGCTTCTCGGGAATGAGGAGCAGGTTCTTCGCTTCCGGGCAGATCTTCTCGATCGCCGCCATCGCCGCCTGCACCGCGAGCGGCAGCATCTCGGTGGTCAGGTTGTTGAAGCCGCCGGGGAACAGGTTGGTGTCGACCGGCGCCAGCTTGAAGCCGGCGTTCCTGAGGTCGACCGACGTGTAGAACGGCGGCGTGTGCTCCATCCATTCGAGCCGGAACCACCGTTCGATCGCCGGCAGCGACTCGAGCATGCGCTGCTCGAGCTCGTTGATCGGGCCGGTGAGCGCGGTGATGAGGTGGGGGACCATGGCGAGGAGCTCGCTGCCTGCTGGGGGCGGCGGGCGGAGCCGAGATTCTAGGCATATGGGGTACCCGCACGCGGACGCAAGCGACCGGCGGGAGCAAGAAAAAGGGCCACCGCACGCGGTGGCCCCGGTAGTCGCCCGGAGGCGACAAGCCCGATCAGCTGTTGTAGGCGGTCTCGCCGTGAGAGGTGATGTCCAGGCCCTCGCGCTCGTCTTCCTCGCTGACGCGCAGACCGATCGTCATGTCGACCAGCTTGTAGGCGATCAGCGAGACGATGCCCGACCAGGCGATGGTCACCAGGACGGCCTTGGCCTGCGCCCAGACCTGGCTGGCGATCGAGTAGTTCTCGGGCTTGACCAGCTCGCCCGTGAACCAGTTGTCCGGGAAGCTCGGGCCGCCCAGCGACGGCGAGTTGAAGACGCCGGTCAGGAGCGCCCCGACGATGCCGCCGACGCCGTGGACGCCGAAGACGTCGAGCGAGTCGTCGGCGCCGAGCATCTTCTTCAGGCCGTTGACGCCCCAGAGGCAGGCGAAGCCGGCGACGAAGCCGATGACGAGCGCGCCGAGCAGGCCGACGTTGCCGCACGCCGGCGTGATCGCCACCAGGCCGGCGACGGCGCCGGACGCGGCGCCGAGCATCGATGCCTTGCCCTTGTTGGTCATCGCCTCGCCGAGGCTCCACGCCAGCACCGCCGCGGCCGTGGCCGAGAAGGTGTTGATGAAAGCGAGCACGGCGCTGTTGCCGGCTTCGAGCGCCGAGCCGGCGTTGAAGCCGAACCAGCCGACCCACAGCAGCGCGGCACCGACCATCGTCAGCGTCAGCGAATGCGGCGTGAACGCTTCGCGGCCGTAGCCGATCCGCTTGCCGACCATGAAGGCGCCGACCAGGCCGGCCATCGCGGCGTTGATGTGGACGACCGTGCCGCCGGCGAAGTCGAGCGTTCCCCACTGCCAGATCAGGCCGGCCTTGGCGTTGGTGGCGTCGACGATCGCCTTGCTCGTGTAGGCATCCGGGCCCGGCCAGAACCAGACCATGTGCGCGATCGGCGCATAGGCGAAGGTGAACCAGAGCACCATGAACGCGAGCACCGCGGCGAACTTCATGCGCTCGGCGAACGCGCCGACGATCAGGCAGCAGGTGATCGCCGCGAAGGTCGCCTGGAACGCCATGAACAGCAGCTCGGGAATGGCGACGCCCTTGCTGAACGTCCCGGCCATCGCCATCGTTCCGGCGATCGGGTCGTACATGCCTTTCATGAACACCCGGTCGAAGCCGCCGAAGAAGGCGTTGCCCTCGGTGAAGGCCAGGCTGTAGCCGTAGAGGCACCACAGCACGACGATCATCGAGAAGGTGACGAACACCTGCATCAGCACCGACAGCATGTTCTTGCTGCGCACGAGGCCGCCGTAGAACAGCGCCAGGGCCGGGATCGACATCATGATGACGAGCGCGGTGGACACCAGCATCCAGGCGACGTCGCCCTTGTTGGGCACCGGTGTCGAGGCCGCCGCAGCGGCCGCCGACGCGGCGTCGGACGCGGCGGCGGCAGGGGCCGAGGCCGCTGCCACGGCCGCCGCCGCGCCCGAGGCGGCGTCGGAGGCCGCGCCCTGCGCGAACGCACCGCCGCCAGCGACGAACATGAGCAGGCCGAAGAGGAAGGCGAGAAGAAGTTTGTTCATGGTGTTGTTCTTGTGGGGCTCAGAGCGCGTCCTTGCCGGTCTCGCCGGTTCGGATGCGGACGACCTGCTCGAGCGTCGAGATGAAGATCTTGCCGTCGCCGATCTTGCCGGTGCGCGCAGCGGCCTCGATCGCCTCGATGACGCGATCGACGATCGCGTCGTCGACGGCGGCCTCGATCTTCACCTTGGGCAGGAAGTCGACGACGTACTCGGCGCCGCGGTAGAGCTCGGTATGCCCCTTCTGCCGGCCGAAGCCCTTCACTTCCGTCACCGTGACGCCCTGCACGCCGATCGCGCTCAGGGCCTCACGTACTTCGTCCAGCTTGAACGGCTTGACGATCGCGGTCACCATCTTCATTGCCCACTCCCTCGCATTTGAAAATCGGCGGCGGCGCGGCCCGTGGCCTGGCGCCGCCGGAACTCACATCGACTTGCTGATCGTGAAGATCGCGCGCGTCTTGTTCGCGTCGTGGTAGTAGCTCCTCTTGTTGGCGCCGACGACGGCACCCGCGACCGAGAAGCCCGAGCCGAGGTCGTAGGTCACGCCGAGCTTGTAGTCGTAGAAGTTCGGCGTGCCGATGTTGACGCCACCGGCGTCCTTGACGTTGCGCA
>JADGRJ010000024.1 GCA_017881025.1 Rhizobacter sp.
ATCCGACCGACGTCGCGATGCGCCTGCGGGAACGCCGTCGCGAGCGCGGGCAGCGGGCGCGACGTCTCGCCTGGGCCGGCGGCCTCGCCACCGCGACGGTCGTCGCGATGGCGGCCGTCGCCTGGCTCGAGCCGACGTGGCGCTCGCTTCCGGACGCCCGCGATCTCCACGTCGCGATCGCTCCGGCGCCAGCGCCGGCGCCGCGTCGCGCCGCGCCGGTCGCGGCGATCGCGGCACCGCCCGTGGCAGCGACGCCGCCGAAGGTCGCCGATGTGCCGGTGGTGCCGACCGACATCGCCGTTGCGACGCCGGGCGAGCCGAGCGCGCCGATGACGACTCCCGCAGCGGCACCGACGCCGACACCGCCGCCCACGCCAACCGCGCCGGCCGGCGACGGGAGCCACGGTGACCCCCAAGCCGGCGGATCCTCGGCGGCGGCCGCCGCGCCGAAATCGTCGCCCGTCGCAGCGGTAGCGCGGCCGAGAAGCCAGGAGCCGCCCCGTGCGCGCGTCCAGGCGCGCGGCCACACGCCGGAGCCGATGCCCGCTCGTCCTGCGCTCGCTCGCAACGCCCGCAGCGCGATGCCCTTCCCGGCGCCAGTGCACCTCGCGCGCAACGGCACCAGAGCGGCGGGCACGGCGCGACCGCTCGCGTCGCACTCGGCGCGCCTGGCCGTCATGGCGCCGTCACGGCGACCTGCCGGCGCGACCGCCTGGCCGGGAAACGGCACGCCGATTCCGTGGGCGGTCGCGGGCCGCGCCGCGCCGCGCGTCGCGCTCGCGAAGGCCGGCGTCAGCGGTGAGCGCGGCGCGTTGTTGCCATCGTCGACCGGGCCGCTCACGATCGCCGCGCCGACTCCCGCGCGCGCCGCGGGCCCGGGCTCTTCGGCCTTCGTCAACGTCAACGCCGATGCGAGCGCGTCACCGGGTGCCGTCGCTGCCTTGGCCGCGCCGCCGCCGCCGACCGCACTCGCCGTCGTCGCGAAGCCGGCCCTGACAGCGGACACCGCGCCGGTCACGAGCGCATCGACCGCGCCCGCGACGGCGGCACCGGCTGCCGTCGACAACGCGCCGATCGACTACGCCGCTCGCGCCGGAGATCTGATGGCGAACCAAGTGCCGCGATTGGCGCAGCGCGCCGAGCGGCTCGTCGCCCGCGTGCTGTTCGTCGCCGGCCGTTCCGAGCGCGTCCCGGGCGACGAGGAGATCCGCGCCGCCGCCGGCGCGATCGGCCGCGACGGCGGCGACGCGCTCGCCGGCCTGACGGTTTCGGCGCGCGAAGCGCAGCGCCTCGGCGAGGCGGCGCGCGCCGAATACACGCGCCGCGGCGGCACGGCGGAAGCGCTGGCGCTGCAGGTGCGCGCGTTCGGCGCCAACCCGCTCGACGTCGAGGCGGCGGGCAACCTCGCCTTCCTGCTCCTGCGCCAGCGCCCGGCGCAGGCCGAAGCGGCGCGCCAGCTCGCGCTGCACGCGCTGACCTTGCATGGCGCGCGCTATCCGGAAGGGCGGATCGAGGACTGGGCGACCCTCGCCATCGCCAGCGCCCTCGCCGGCCGCGAGCGTGACGCGAAGAACGCCTTCCTCGTCACCCTCTCGCTGGCGCCGAACCTCGAGCGCCAGTGCAAGGCGGCGCTCGACGTCTACGCGATCTACGGCGAGCGGCTGCGCGCACCGGTCGAGGCGATGCTCAACAGCGCGAACGCGTCGGGGCGGGCGAACGGCTCGTCGTCCTGCGAGTGGCCGCCGCGCTGGGTCCTGACTGGCGCGTCGCGCTGACGTTAGTGTGCTAGGCCGAGCGACCCGTCAGCGCGGCAGCAGGCGGCCGAGCAGACGCCAGTAGCGCACCGGCGCGAGCCGCTCGATCAAGGCGACGACCACGGCGTCGCCGCCGACGAGGACGCGCGCACGCCGCCGCTCGACGGCGCTGACGATGATCTCGCCGGCGCGCGCCGGCGCCATGCGCAGCATCTTCTCGCTCGCCGCGCGGCGCAGCGCGATCTCCTCGGCCGGGATGCCGGCCGGAACGCGCGCGCTGCGCGCGATCGCCGTCGCCACGCCTCCCGGATGGACGACGGTGACGCCGATGCGCGTGCCTTCGAGCTCGTGGCGCAACGCGTTCGAGAAGCCGCGCACCGCGAACTTGCTCGCCGAGTACGCGCTCTGGCCGGGCGGCGAGATCAGGCCGTAGACGCTCGAGACGTTGACGATGCGCGCGTCGTCGCTGGCGTGCAGGAGCGGCAGGAAGGCGCGCGTCATGCAAACGACGGCGCCGAAGTTGATCGCCATCAGCCAGTCGAAATCGGCTTCGCTCACCTGCTCGAAGGTGCCGCCGACGGCGACGCCGGCGTTGTTGACGAGCAGGTCGACGCGGCCGTGCGCCTCGCGCAGCGCCGCCGGCAGCGCCGCGACGACGGCGCGATCGGCAACGTCGACGACGTGGCGGCTCGTGCGGACGCCGAGCGCCTCGGCCTGCGTCGCCGTCACCGCGATGCCGGCGGCGTCGATGTCGGCGAGGGCGAGGTGGCAGCCGCGGCGCGCCAGCGCGAGGGCGATGCCGCGGCCGATGCCGCCGCCGGCACCGGTGACGAGGGCGACGCGGTCGCGCAGATTCACGGCAGCGCACCCGCCGCGCCGAAGCGGAGCACGCCGTCGTCGATGCGGCCGAAGCGAAGCGCGAGCATGTCCATGAAGTAGTTCTGGTGCACCTGCCACGGCCGCCGCGTGCCCTGCTTGGGGAGCACCTCGCTCGCGCGCTGCACGTAGCCCGAGGTGAAGCTCAGAAAGGGCTGGACGCCGACCGACGGGTCGCGGCGCGGCACGACGATGGTCGCGCCGTGCCGGTCCATGTGACGCAGCAGGCGGCAGACGTACTCGGCGGTGAGATCGGCCTTCAGCGTCCACGATGCATTGATGTAGCCGAAGCAGAGCGCGAGGTTCGGCACGTCGCTCAGCATCATCCCCTTGTAGACCATCGCCTCGCTGGCGCGGCAGGCGCGGCCGTCGACCTTGAGCGCGATGTCGCCGAGCAGGTTGAGCTTGAGACCGGTGGCGACGACGACGATGTCGGCGCCGAGCGTCTCGCCCGATACGAGGCGGATGCCGTCCGCGGTGAAGCGGTCGATGGTGTCGGTCACGACCGAGGCGCGGCCGGCGCGAATCTCGGTGAACAGATCCCCGTCGGGAACCAGGCAGACGCGCTGATCCCACGGCTTGTAGCGCGGCGTGAAGTGGATCCCGGCGTCGCAGCCGGGGCCGAGCTGCCCGGCCGCCATCGCGACGATGCGCTGCTTGACCTGCTCGGGCCGGCGCCGCGCCAGCCGATAGTAGAAGGCGCCGACGAGGACGTTCTTCCAGCGCGTCGCCGCGTAGGCGAGGCGCTCGGGCAGCGCGCGGCGCAGCCACTGCGCGAGCGCGTCGCGGCGCGGCCGCGAGACGACGTAGCTCGGCGAGCGCTGCAGCATCGTCACGTGCGCGGCGGTCGCGGCGAGCGCGGGAACGAGCGTCACCGCGGTCGCGCCACTGCCGATGACGACGATGCGCTTGCCGGCGACGTCGAGGCCTTCGGGCCAGAACTGCGGGCTGACCAGCGTGCCGGCGAAGTCGGCCTCGCCCGCGAACTCGGGGCGATAGCCTTCGTCGTAGTCGTAGTAGCCGCCGCAGACGTGGAGGAAGCGCGCCCGCCAGCGCACCGGCGCGCCGTCGGCGACGCGTTCGCCGTGCACCGTCCAGAGCGCGTCGGCGCTCGACCAGTCGGCGCTCCGCACGACGGTGCCGAAGCGGATCTTCGGCACGATTCCCGCTTCGTCGGCGGTGGCACGGATATAGCTCAGGATCGACGACCCGTCGGCGATCGCCTGCGCATCGGTCCACGGTCGGAAGCGGTAGCCGAGCGTGTACATGTCGGAGTCGGAGCGCACGCCGGGATAGCGGAACAGGTCCCAGGTGCCGCCGATCGCCGCGCGCTTCTCGACGATCGCGTAGCGCTTGTCCGGGCAGCGCTGCTGCAGGTGATGCGCGGCGCCGATGCCCGACAGGCCGGCGCCGACGATGAGGACGTCGAGCGGGTCGGCCTCGATTTCGGGCGGCGGCAAGGAGGGCGAGGCGGCGTCTGACACGGCGACGGCAGGAAGCGGAATGCGAAACCGCGACTGTATGTGGCATTTCTCTCCCTTTCGCGCGCTTAGCGGCCGAGCGGGAGCAGCGGCGGTGCAAACGCGGCATCATGAAAAAGAGTGCAAGCGCGCGCGGGCGCGGCGGAGAGACGAGGGCGACATGAGCGAGGACAGCGAGGACGCGAAGGCGGCGGCGGCGCGCCGCTCGCTGGCGCTGCTCAACGCCCAGGCCGACGCCGTCCGCGCCGAGCTCGCGGGCCTGCGCCGCGACCTGGCGAAGGCGAAGGACGAGCTGAGCGGCCTGCGCAGCTCGCAACTGCTCGAGGTCAGCACCGAGCTCGTCCAGGCGGCGGTCCACGCCGACAGCGTCGCCCAGACCGCCGTCAGCAGCCTCGACGAGCTCGCCCGATCGACGCAGTACGACGAGCTCACCGGCGCGCCGACGCGCGCCCTCATGTTCGACCGCCTCGAGACGGCGATCGCGATGGCCGGGCGGCGCGCGACCCGGGTCGGCGTCATCTTCCTCGACCTCGACTACTTCAAGCAGATCAACGATTCGCTCGGCCACACCGTCGGCGACCGCGTCCTGCAGCTGGCGACGCGCCGCCTCGAGGCCTCGGTGCGCGAATCGGACTCGGTCAGCCGCCACGGCGGCGACGAGTTCGTCGTCCTTCTCGCCGAGATGGCCAAGGCGAGCGACGCCGCGGCCGTGGCGCAGAAGATCCTCGACTCGCTGGCCGCGCCGGCGCAGGTCGGCGCGCACACGCTGTCGCTCTCGGGCAGCCTCGGCATCAGCGTCTATCCGGAAGACGGCGCCGATCCGATGACGCTCATCGACTGCGCCGACGCCGCCATGTACCGCGCCAAGAAGGCCGGGCCGGGCCGCTACGCGTTCTGCAGCGAGATCGTCGAAAAAGACGGCCTCGACCCCGAGCTGCGCGCGCCGGCCGAGGCAACGAGCCACGCCGGCAAGCGCCCCGACTCGGCGCTCGCCGAGCACGAGGCACGCCTGCGCGAGCTGCTCGAGGCCAACAAGCACCTCGTCAGCGCCGCGCAGAGCGCGCAGAAGCTGCAGGCCAGCGCCGAGAATGCGCATCACCGCCAGATCAATTTCGTCGCCATGGCGGCGCATGCGCTGCGCACCCCGCTGTCGGCGATCCGCTTGGCAGCGGCGACGCTCAGGCACCCCAAGGCCGACCACACCGTGCGCGCCGCCCAGAGCGCCGTGATCCAGCGCCAGACCGCGCACATGGCGCGCCTGATCGACGACCTGATCGACGGCTCGCGGGTCGGCGCCGGCGAGTTCCGCCTCCAGCGCAGCACGCTCGACCTGCGCCTCATCGTCGCCGAGGCGGTCGACGCCTGCCGGCACGCGATCGACGCCAAGCGGCAGCGCCTGCGCGTCGAGCTCGCTCCCGGCCCGACCGCGGTGCACGGCGATCCTGAGCGGCTGACGCAAGTGTTCAGCAACCTGCTCAACAACGCGTCGCGGCGAACGCCGCAGCACGGCGACATCGTCCTGGCGATGGTCGCCGGCGCCGATCAGGTGGCGATCAGCGTCGCCCACGAAGGCGTCGGCATCGCCCCCGAAGCGCTTCCGCACATCTTCGATCTGTTCACCCTCGACACGAACATGCCGCTCGACGAATCGGGCCTCGGCATCGGCCTGGCCGTCGTTCATGAGCTGATCACCGCACACGGCGGCAGCGTCACCGCGAGCAGCGACGGCGACGACCGCGGCACCGAGTTCGTCGTTCGCCTGCCGAGCGCGCCGATGCCCGTGCAGGTATCGGCGCCGGGCTAGCGGCGCTTCGCGGCTAGCGGCCGATCGCCGCCAGCTTGTCGCGCCAGAAGTCAGGCGGCGGCACGCTGCCGAAGCCGGCGCGGACATCGTCCTCCATATGCTCGCGCCGCCGCGTGCCGGGGATCGCGCAAGTGACGGCCGGATGGCTCAGCACGAACTTGAGCAGCACCTGCGCCCAGCTGGCGCAGCCGATCTCGGCGGCCCACGCCGGCAATGGCCTGCCGAGCAGGCCGCGCAACAGGCCGCCGCCGCCGAACGGCATGTTGACGATGACGGCGACGCCGCGCTCGGCGGCGAGCGGGAGGATGCGCCGCTCGGCGTCGCGGTCGTCGAGCGCGTAGTTGATCTGCAGGAAGTCGAGCCGCTCGGAGCGCAGCACCGCCTCGACCTCGGCGTAAGCCGACGCGGTGTAGTGGGTGATGCCGAGGTAGCGGATCCGGCCGGCGTCCTTCCAGGCGCGCAACGTCGCCAGGTGCGTGCGCCAGTCGACCAGGTTGTGAATCTGCATCAGGTCGACGCGGTCGGCACGCAGGAGGCGCAGCGACGCTTCCATCTGGCGCACGCCTTCGTCGCGACCCTGCGTCCAGACCTTGGTCGCGAGGAAGGCTTCGCCGCGCCGGCCGCTCGCGGCGAGCAGCTCGCCGGTCGTCGCCTCGGCGCGGCCGTACATCGGCGAGCTGTCGAGCACCTTGCCGCCGGCGTCGAGAAGCGCGGCGACGACGCCGGGGAGGAGCGCGTACTCGGGCGTTCCCGGCGCGTGGTCGAAGCCGATGTAGGTGCCGCAGCCGATCACCGGCAGGGCTTCGCGGGTCGAGGGGATCGGGCGGGTGTTCATCTTCGAGGTCGGTGCGGGTTGGGCGCGGAGGAGTGGCGGCAGGATCGAAGCGAGCGACAGCGCGGCGGCGCCCCGAACGAGCTGCGCGCGCGACGGCCCGCGGCCACTGAAGCGGCCACGTTCACGACCCCGGCCAAGGCCATCCCGCGCTGCCTCGCTCATCGCGACCGCCGGCACACGACGCGCCCGCGCCTAGCCGAGCTCGACGAGCATCGGCTGATGGTCGCTCGCCGCCGTCGTCGCGTCGACGGCGACGGCACGCAGGCGCGGGCGCAGGTCGCTCGTCGCGAAGATGAAGTCGCAGGCGAAGGCGTCGGGCCATTGGCCGCGGTCGTGGACGCCGATCGTCGGCCGATTCGCCCGCGCCGGATAGAGACCCTGCCAGGCGTCGTCGAAGGCGGGCACGCGAGCGTCGTCGAAGGGCGCGGCCATCCGTGCGTGCAGCGGGTCGTCGGGGCGGAAGTTGAAGTCGCCGGTGAGAACCGCCGAGACCGTCTGCGGCTGGGCCTGGAACGGATCGCCGGAATCGCTGCGGGCGCGATCGTCGAGGGCATGCGTGCATGCCTCGGCATGACGCGCGCGCAGCGCCTCGAGCTGCGCCGCGCGCTGCGTCTGCGAGTAGTACTCGAGGTGCGTCGTCATCACGCGCAGCGGCCCGAACGGCGCCTGCACGACCGCTTCGAGCAGCATCCTCGGCATGCTGCGCACCGCCGGGTCGGCGGGCCACGGCAACTGCACGCGCAGCACCTGCTCGACCGGCAGGCGGCTCAGGATCATGTTGCCGAAGCTGCGGCGCGAGCCGTCCGGCCCGGCGACGTCGACAGGCGTGCCGGTGACCGGCGTGAAGCCGGGGAGCAGCGCCGCCAGGAGCGCGAACTGGTCCTCGCCGCGGCTGCCCTTCAGGGTCGCGAAGTTGGCGGCGACCTCCTGCAGGCAGAGGACGTCGAAGTCGGCGAACGCGCGAGCGTCGTCGACGATCCGCTTCGGATCGACGCGGCCGTCGACACCGAGGCACCACTGGATGTTCCAGGTGACGAGCTTCATCGCGATTCCTCGAGAACGATTGTCGCGTCAGCGGATGCCTGCGCGCATGAACGACTGAACGAACTGGCGCTGGAACAGCAGGAAGCCGACCAAGAGCGGCGCCGAGGTCATGAGCGTCGCCGCCGTGATGATCGACCAGTCGACGCCCTGGTCGGTCGACGAGAACACCTGCAGGCCGACCGTCAGCGGCCGCGTCTCGACCGAGTTGGTGACGATCAGCGGCCAGAGGAAGTTGTTCCAGTGGTAGCTCACCGAGACCAGCGCGTAGGCGAGGTAGACCGGGCGGGCGAGCGGAACGTAGACCTTGAGCAGCACCTGCAACGCGCTTGCGCCCTCGACGCGCGCCGCGTCGTCGAGCTCCTTCGGCACCGTCTTGAAGGTCTGGCGCAGCAGGAAGATACCGAACGCCGACGCGAAGTACGGCAGGCCGATGGCGACGATCGTGTCGCGCAGGCCGAGCGCGTTCATGGTCCGGTAGTTCTCGACGATCAGCACGTCGGGCATCACCATCAGCTGCAGCAAGATCAGGCCGAAGACGAGGTCGCGGCCGCGGAACTCGAAGCGCGCCAGCGCGTAGGCGGCGAGCGTGCCGAGGACGAGCTGCGCGGCGAGGATCATCGCGACCAGCAGCGTCGTGTTGAGGAAGTAGCGCGCGAACGGCGCCGCGTGCCAGGCGTTGACGAAGTTCTGCAGGCTGAGCGGCGCGCCGATCTCGAAGCGCGTCGAGAACGCCGCCGGGTGGAACGCCGTCCACATCGCGTAGGCGAGCGGCAGGATCCAGAGCAGGCCGAGCAGCCAGGCCGCAGCGGTCTCGAGCGCGCGCGACGCTGGCGCGGGCTGGAAGATGGTGGAGGTCCGCGTCATGTCGCTGCGTGCGATCACTGGTAGTGCGTGCGCCGGTCGAGGAAGCGGATCTGGAAGAACGCGACCACGCCGAGCGCGGCGAGGACGACGACGGTGAGCGCCGCCGCGTAGCCGGTGTCCCAGAAGCTGAAGCCGACCTGGTAGATGTAGTAGAGGAGGAGCGCGCTCGCGTTGTCGGGGCCGCCGCGCGTCATGACGAAGAGGTGGTCGACCATCCGCACCGAGTTGATCAGCGCGTTGACGAGGACGAAGAGCGTCGTCGGCATGAGGAGCGGAAAGAGGACGCGCCGGAAGTACTGCGCCCGCGACGCGCCTTCGAGCGCCGCCGCTTCCGCCAGCGACGGCGGGATCTGCTGCAGCGCGGCGAGGTAGAAGATCATGAAGAAGCCGGCCTCCTTCCAGACCGCGACGACGATGATCGCGCCGAGCACCGTGTGCTTGTCGCCGAGCCAGTTGTGGCTCGGCAGGCCGAGCGCCTGCGTGATCTGCTCGAGCAGGCCGTACTGCGGCGTGTAGAAGAAGAGCCAGATGTTGGCGACGGCGATCATCGGCAGCACCGTCGGCGTGAAGTACGCCAGGCGCAGGAAGCCGCGCCCGGCCAGCCGGCTGTCGACCCAGAGCGCCATCGCGATCGCCAGCGCGATCGAGAGCGGGATCGTGCCGACGGCGTAGATCACGTTGTTCGTGAGCGCCTGCCAGAAGACCTCGTCCTCGACCATGCCGCGGTAGTTGTCGATGCCGATGAAGTGCGCCGGGCGGCCCTTCTTCGGCGTCGACAGGAAGCTGTCCCACACCGTCGCCAGCGCCGGCCAGTGCGTGAAGGCGACGAGCAGCGTCAGCGCCGGCAGCAGCAGCAGCCACGGCGTGACGCGGGCGCGAAAGCCCATCAATCGATCCGGTCGCTGCGTTCCGTTCGAGCGACGACCGCTACTTCTTGAAGTCCTTGAGGATGCGAGTCGCCTCGCGTTGGGCGTCGCGCATCGCGTCGGCCGGCGGCTTCGATCCGGTGAGCGCCGCCTGCAGCCCGTTGTTGAGCGCCGTCGTCACGCGCTGGTTGTCGTGGGTCGAGAGCTCGGCGACCGAGTACTGCAGCTGGTCGCGAGCGACCAGCGCCTGCGGCACCTCCTGCGCGTACTTCTTCATCTCCGGCGTGTCCCACGCCGCCGGCGTGACCGCGACGTAGCCGGTGGCGATGCTCCACTGCGCGGCGCGCTGCGGCGCCGTCGCCCACTTGATGAAGCGCAGCGACGCCTGCTGCTCGGCCGGCGTCGTCTTGGCGAAGACGTAGAAGTTGCCGCCTCCCGTCGGGCTGCCGGGATGCTTCTTGGCCGGCAGCATGGCGACGCCGAACGGAAAGCCCGCGTTGGCGCGGATGTTGGTGAGGTTGCCGGTCGTCGTCCAGATCATCGCCGCCTTCTTCTCGAAGAAGTCCTTCGGCGTCGTTCCCCATTCGATCACGCCGGCCGGCATCACCTTGTGCCTGGCCGAGAGGTCGACCCAGTACTGCAGCGCTTCGATCACCGCCGGCTTGTCGAAGTAGGTCTCGGTGCCGGCGTCGTTCATGAGCAGCACGTCGTTCGGCGTCGTCAGGCCCTGGAAGAGCCAGTACGGAAAGCCCGACGACGGAATCTTCACGCCCCACTGGGTGACGTTGCCGCTGGCGTCGGTCTTGGTCAGCTTCTTGGCGAACTCGACCATCTGGTCCCAGCTCGCCGGGCCCTTCTCGGGGTCGAGGCCGGCTTCCTTGAACGCGTCCTTGTTCCAGTAGAGGACGATCGTCGAGCGCTGGAACGGGACGCCCCAGGTCTTGCCGCCGGTGCGGCTGTTCATCATGAAGCTCTTGTAGAAGCCGTCGAGCCACTTCCTGTCGTCGGCGCTCTTGGCGACGTCGTCGATCGGCACGATCGCCTCCTCGTCGATAAGCGAGAACATGTCGGTCGAGAGCAGCACCGCGACCTGCGGCGGTTTGCCGCTCTTGGTCGCGGTCAGCACCTTGACGATGCTCTCCTGGTAGGTGCCCGAGTAGACCGGGTTGACCTTGACGTCGGGGTTCTCCTTGGAGAAGTCGGCGGCCATCTGGTCGATCGTCTTCGTCACCGGGCCGCCGACGGCGACCGGATAGTAGAAGCTGATCTCGGTGACCTTCTGCGCCGCGGCCGGCGCGGCGGCGGCGATCGCCGTGGCGGCGAAGGCGAGGGTCAGGGCTCTTTTCATGCGTGTCTCCTTGGGTCGATCGGTCAAACGGGAACGGGAACGATGTCGTCGCGACGGCGGCCCGTCGCGTGGTCGAAGTAATGGCTGTCCTCGGCCGCCCAGCCGAGGCGAAGGCGCGCACCCTCGGCGACGTCGAAGCGCCCGGGCAGTCGCGCGGCGAGCGTGTCGGCGAGCATGCCGCCGGCCGATGTCGAGCAGGTGACGACGGTGTCGGCGCCGAGGTATTCGGCGCTCTGCACGACCGCCTCCATGCCGCCCTCGGTGACGACGCGAACGTGCTCGGGCCGAACGCCGAGCTTGAGATCGGGCCGCCCCGGCGCCGCGATGATGTTCATCGGCGGCGTGCCGATGAAGCGCGCCGCGAACACCGTCGCCGGCCGCGCGTAGAGGTCGGCCGGCGCCGCGTCCTGCTCGATCCGGCCGGCGCGCAGCAGGACGACCTGGTCGGCCATGCTCATCGCTTCGGTCTGGTCGTGGGTGACGTAGACCATCGTCATGCCGAGCTGCTGCTGCAGCGCGCGGATCTCGCGCCGCATCTCCTGGCGCAGCTGCGCGTCGAGGTTCGACAGCGGCTCGTCCATCAGGCACACCTTGGTCTCGGCGATGATCGCGCGACCGAGGGCGACGCGCTGCTGCTGTCCGCCGGAGAGCTGCGAGGGCTTGCGGTCGAGCAGCTCGGTCAGGCCGAGCAGCGTCGCGACACGCGCGAGCCGGCGCGCGTGCTCTGCCGCCGGCTCGCGCCGGACCTTGACGCCGAACAGGATGTTCTCGGCGACGCTCAGGTGCGGGAAGAGCGCGTACGACTGGAAGACCATCGAGATGCGCCGTTCCGCCGGCGCGACGCCGGTGACGTCGCGGCCGTCGATGAGGATGCGCCCCTCGCTCGGCGTGTCGAGGCCGGCGATCATTCGCAGCGTCGTCGACTTGCCGCAGCCGGACGGGCCGAGCAGGACGACGAGCTTGCCGGAATCGGTCGCGAAGCTCGCGCTGTCGACCGCCTTCGCCGTGCCCCAGTGCTTGCTCACGCCCTCGAGGCGAAGTTGCATCCGCCTAGTTTCGGCGCCGCGCCGGCCGGGGTGCAGCCGGGAGAACCCCCGAGCAGCAGGCGGGGCAAGACGCGCTTCGTTCGAAGCGCTTCGACAGGCGTGGCCGGTAGGGCTACGCTACGCCACCGTTCAACCAGGGAGGTCCCATGAAGATCGAGCTCGTCTACCTGCTGCTCACCGCCATCCTCACCGGCGTGCTCTGGGTTCCGGTCGTGATCGGCTACGTGAAGACGCGCGGCCCGCTCACCGACGAGAGCTACAAGGTGGCGCCGAGCTCGCCGCTGCCGCCGTGGGTGAACCGCGCCAACCGCGCGCACGTCAACGCGGTCGAGAACTTCGCGCCGTTCGCGGCGGTGGTGCTGATCGCGCAGGTCGCCGGCATCTCGACGCCGGTCACGGTCGCGTGCGCCGCCGTCTATTTCTATGCGCGCCTGGCCCATGCGCTGGTTCACATCAGCGGCACCGGCATGTTCAAGGCGCGGACGATCCTGTTCACGATCGCCTGGATCGCGTTCCTGACCTACGCCATCGTCGTCCTGGGCCGGGCGATGTGACGATCCGACGAGCGGTCTGGCGCTCTGCACACACTCTGTTACATTGGAAAAACAGCTCGTACAGAGCGGTCCAGGAGAAAGCATGAGTGAAGCGCGCGAATACAAGGAATCCCGCATCGAAGACGAGCCGATCCTCGGCGCGGTGCTGGTCCTGCCGAGCGGGACGATCCAGCCACTGACCTTCTGGGAGCGGGTGCTCGTCGCCCTGCACCTCACCAGCGCGAAGGCGCTCGAAGCCCGCTACTTCAACCTCGCGAACTCCTGAGGCGCGGCGCGCGACGGGCCGCGCCCGTCGCCGCCTTCGCGGGGCGAACGAGAAGGCTCGATGAGCAGCGCCGACGTCGACAAGGTCTTCGCGGGTTCGATCCCGAGGCTCTACGAGGAGTACCTCGTCCCGCTGATCTTCGAGCCGTATGCCGGAGACCTGGCCGGCCGCGTCGGCGCACGAACGCCGTCGCGCGTGCTCGAGATCGCCGCCGGCACCGGTGTCGTCACGCGCGCCCTGGCAGCGCAGTTGCCCGAGTCGGCGTCGATCGTCGCCACCGACCTCAACCCGGGAATGCTCGAGACCGCCGGCCACATCGGCACGAAGCGGCCCGTGCAATGGCGCCAGGCCGACGCGATGCAGCTGCCCTTCGCCGACGGCGAGTTCGATGCCGTCGTCTGCCAGTTCGGCGTCATGTTCTTCCCGAACCGGCCCGAGGCCTTCGCCGAGGCGCGCCGCGTGTTGCGCCCGGGCGGCGCGTTCCTCTTCAACGCCTGGGACCGGATCGAGGACAACGAGTTCGCCGACGTGGTGACGAGCTCGCTCGCGACGTTCTTCCCCGCCGACCCGCCGCGCTTCCTGGCGCGAACGCCGCACGGCTACCACGATCGGGCGAAAATCGAGGCCGACCTCCGCGCCGGCGGCTTCGCGACGGCCGCGCGCATCGACACGATCGCGGCGAGGAGCACGGCAGCGTCGGCGCGACACCCGGCGATCGCCTATTGCCAGGGCACGCCCTTGCGCAGCGAGATCGAGGCGCGCGACCCGGCGCGGCTCGGCGAAGCGACCGACTTCGCCGCCGCCGCGGTCGCGCGGCGCTTCGGCGCCGGCCCGGTCGACGCCAAGATCCAGGCGCACATCGTCACGGTCGAGCGCTGAACCGGCGTGTCGCCGGCGCGCGCGCCGCCGGCTACTTCGTCTTCGCCGGGTCCTTCACTGCCTTCTGCACGTCGAACTCGACGTTGTAGAGCTGGCCGTTGACCCGCTCGACCTTGCGGATGTAGATGTCCTGGACGATGTCGCGCGTCTGCGCGTCGATCAGGATCGGCCCGCGCGGGCTCTCGAAGATCTGGCCCTTCATCGCCGCGAGCAGCGCATCGCCGCCGCCCGCGCCCTTGGTCGCGGCGATCGCGTTGTAGATCACGTGCATGCCGTCGTAGCCGGCGACGGCCATGAAGTTGGGGCGGAACTTGTTGGCCGCCTCGAACGCCTGCACGAACTTCTTGTTGGTCGCGGACGGATGTGCCGCCGAGTAGTGGTGCGAGTTGACGACGCCGAGGGCGACGTCGCCCATGTCGTTGAGCTGGTCGTCGTCGGTGACGTCGCCGGTGGCGATGAGCTTGATTCCCGACTTGTCGAGGCCGCGCTCGCCGAACTGCTTCATGAACGCCGCGCCCTGCCCCGACGGCAGGAAGCAGAACACCGCGTCGGGCTTGAGGTCGGCGACCTTCTGCAGGAACGGCGCGAAGTCGGGGCTCCTGAGCGGCGAGCGGATCTCGCCGATGACCTGGCCGCCGTTGAGCTGGAACTGGCTCTTGAAGAACTTCTCGGCGTCGAGGCCCGGGCCGTAGTCGGCGACGAAGGTGACGACCTTCTTGATGCCGTTCTTGGCCGCCCAGTCGGCGATCGGCACCGTCGCCTGCGGCAACGTGAAGCTGGTGCGGACGATGTAGGGCGACTGCGCCGTGATGATCGACGTCGCCGCCGCCGTCACGACCATCGGCGTCTTGCTCTGCGTGGCGATCGGCGCGGTGGCGAGGGCGAGCGGCGTCAGGCCGAAGCCGGCGAGGACGTCGACCTTGTCGTTGACGACCATCTCCTGCGCGATCCGGCGCGTCGTGTCGGCGACGCCGGCGTCGTCCTTGAGGATGACCTCGACCTTGCGCCCGGCCACGGTCGTTCCGTTCTGCGCCTGCCAGAGCTTGACGGCCGCCTCGATCTGCTTGCCGGTCGATGCCGACTGGCCGGTCATGGGCAGAATGAAGCCGATCTTGAACGGCGTGGTGTTCTGGGCCTGCGCGGTCGCCGTCAACGCGGCGGCGACGCCGAGCGCCGTCAGGGTGGTGCGAAGTGCGTGGCGGCGGTCCATGGGAACAGTCCTTCGAGTTCGGGGATCCCGATTCTCTCGCCGCCGCCCGTTGCCGCCCATCCGGACATTCGTTAACGGCGGGAACGGCCTGCCTATCATGGGGCGCCCGTCTTCCGCCCCTTCGCCACGTCCTTCGCCGCCGCCACGAGACACGCCATGACGACCCGCACCCAGCCCCCGTTCCGCGCCGACCACGTCGGCAGCTTCCTGCGCCCGAAGCGCCTGCTGGAGGCGCGCGAGCAGCGTGCCGCCGGCGCGATCCCGGCCGAGGCGCTGCGCGCCGTCGAGGACGACGCGATCGCCGAGATCGTCAAGTTCCAGGAAGACGTGGGCCTCAGGAGCGTCACCGACGGCGAGTTCCGGCGCACCTACTTCCACATCGACTTCCTCGAGCAGCTCGGCGGCGTCAAGACCGACATCCCGGTGACGATCAGAAAGCCCGACGGCACGGAGGAGCTCGCCCCGCCGGTGATGCGCGTGATCGACAAGGTTCGCCACGTCAAGGACATCCAGCGCGCCGACTTCGAGTACCTGAAGTCGCGCGTGAGCGCCGGTCACACGCCGAAGGTGACGATCCCGTCGCCGACGATGCTGCACTTTCGCGGCGGCCGCGCCGGCATCAGCCGAGAGCACTACCCCGATCTCGAGCCGTTCTACCAGGACGTCGCCGACGCCTACGGCGACGAGCTGCGCTCGCTCGCGGCCGCCGGATCCACCTACGTGCAGATGGACGACACCAACCTCGCCTATCTCTGCGACGACAAGATGCGCGAGGCGGCCCGGTCGCGCGGCGACGACCCCGACGAGCTGCCGCACCGCTATGCGTCGTTCATCAACCGCGTCGTCGCGCAGAAGCCCGCCGGCATGACGCTCGCCGTCCACCTGTGCCGCGGCAACTTCAAGAGCACCTGGGCCGCGCAGGGCGGCTACGAGCCGGTCGCCGAGGCGTTGCTTTCGGAGATGGCCGTCGACGGCTACTTCCTCGAGTACGACGACGCGCGCTCGGGCGACTTCAAGCCGCTGCGCTTCCTGCCCAAGGGCAAGACCGTCGTCCTCGGCCTGGTCACGACCAAGCTCGGCGAGCTCGAGTCGAAGGACGACCTCAAGCGGCGCATCGACGAGGCCGCGAAGTACGTCCCGCTCGAGCAGCTGTGCCTTTCGCCCCAGTGCGGCTTCTCGAGCACCGTGCACGGCAACGCGATCGCGGTCGAGGCGCAGCGCGCCAAGCTCGCCCTCGTCGTCGAGGTTGCCGACGAGGTGTGGGGCGGGCATTGATCCGAAGAACCGCAACGACACACCGACCGGGAACGAGCGTGCGAGCCGACATGGCGGAGACGGCGCGACGCGCCCGGCGTGGCTGGGTGGTGTCGGCGATCGCGCTCCTGGCGACGGCGTGCGGCGGAGGCGACGGCGGCGGGACCGCGGGGCAGGCGCCCGACACGCTGCCGCCGCTGTCGACCGACGACGTTCCGGCCGGTGCCCGGATCGACGTCTCGGCGCGCGACTTCCTGCCCTTTCACGCCGGCGACACGTGGGTCTACACGCGCACCTCGGGCGGGTTGCAGGCGGGACTCGTCACGCGAACCGTGACGAGCGGCCCCGATGCCGCCGGCCTCCTCGCCGTCAGCGAGACCCAGGGCGCCGACGTCGACGTCAGCCACTACCGGATCGACGGCAGCGGCCTGACCCAGCTCGATCCGCTCGACGCCCAAGGCTTCCTGCCGGGGCTCTTCGCCGCGCTGCCTTCTTTCGAGGCGTATCCGACGCCGTTCTACCCCGCCGGCGCCACGCTGCGCCACGTGCGCCAGGGCAGCCTGCAGACCGACCTCGACGGTGACGCCAAGAACGATTCCTTCCGCGTCGAGACTACACAGACATTCATCGGCTTCGAGACGCTGGGAGTCAACGGTGAGGCGACTGAAGTCGCCCATTTCCGAACCACTGCCACCCTGACCACGCTGACGACCTCCCGCGGCAACAGCGCGACCTTCGTCGCCAGCGAGGACAGCTACCTGGCGAGCGGCCTCGGCCTCGTCCGCGCGGATCGCTCGGTGGTCGACGGCGACGGCCAGCCGCTCGAGGCACCGTACCGGCTCGACCTCCAGCGCGCGACGGTGAACGGCGTCGACCGCTTCGCGGGCGCGGCGATCGCGATCGCGCACGCCAGCCTCGTCTACGACGCCTCGCGCGGCGTGTACTACGCGTCGGTCGCGTCGTCCGACGCCGCCTTCGCCAACCGCATCGCCACGATCGACGCGCTGACGGGCGCTGTCAGCTACTCGGCGCCGGTCGGCTCGTCACCCGGGCCGCTCGCGGTCTCGAGCGACGGCAGCGTCCTCTATGTCGGCCTCGACGGCTCGGGCGAAGTGCTCCGCCTCAGCCCGCCGACGATGACCGAGGTGGCGCGCGTTCGCCTGCCGGTCGATCCGTTCTTCGGCCAGCTGTTCGCCGAGGACATCAGCATTTCTCCGGCCGCAAACGACGTCCTCGCGATGTCGATGAATCGCGGCAACTCGGCGTCAGGCCATTCCGGTGTCACGCTCGTTCGCGCGATGATCGTCCAGCCGCAGCGCACGCAGGCGAACATCGGCGGCAACCGGATCGCCTTCGATGCCACCGGGGCGTTCGTCTTCGGCTTCAACAGCCAGTCGACCGAGTTCGGCCTGCGCCGCCTCCAGGTGCTCGCCGACGGCCTCGCCGAGATCCAGGTGACGCCCACGGGCGGCGGCTTCGGCACGGACCTCACCGTCACCGACGGGCTCGCCGTGATCGGCAACGGCGTGTTCCGCGCCGACCCGACGCTGGCGCTGCTCGGCACCGTCGCCGGCGGGCGCGACTGCATCAAGCTGCCGGGGGTCGCGAAGATCGCCTGCCACGCAGCCGACACGGCCCAGATCGTCGTCGTCGATTCGGTCAACTTCGCGACACTGGCGACGCTGTCCTATGGCGGCCCGGGTTTCGGCGGCCCGGCGAGTTCGCCGTGGCGCGTGGTCGCCGGCCCGCAGGGCCGCGTCGCCGTCAGCGAGCCGGGCGCGATCACCCTGATCGCGAACACCGCGCTGCAGTAGCGCCGCGACGCCGCGCCCGTTCGGCCCGTCGCCGCGAGGTCTGGGGGCGGGCGCGCTGAGCGCCCCGAGCCGCTGCGCCTACCGCGTGGCGGGTTGCGCGCGGCCTCGGCGCGCGGGAGACGGCGCGCGTTGCTTCGCCCGGCTCCCTTGCGGCGACGCCGGCGCCGCGTCGGCGCGAAGGGTCGGCGAGGCGCCGGGTCCGCCTGCTCCGAAGAGCACCTCGCCGAGCGATCCCGCGGACGCGTAGAACGCCTCGAGGACCTCGAACGCCCGGCGGACGGCGGGCTGCTCGACGAGGTAGCGGACCACCGGGCTGTAAGCGGCATACGCGTCGCGCAGCTCGGCTTCGAAGAAGGGGTCGGTGACGCGCGCGAAGGCGCGATCGATCTCCTCGAGGTCGCCGTCGTCGAGCACCGCTCGGGCGCGCGGGAACAGGTCGCGCTCCTCGATCGCCATGTGCTCGCGCATCGCTCCCACGTAGTCGCCGATTCGCGAGACGACTCCGGCGTGGCCGCCGTCCGCGCTCCGCTCGAACCGCTCGAGCGCGGCGAGCAGGCGCTTGCCGGCCGCACCGATGGTCCGGTGCGCGCGCTGGATCTCGGCGATGCGCTTCGCCAAGCCCGGATCGCGCTTCACCAGCCGGGCAAACATCGCGTCCTCCCGGGGGTGGTGATACCTGTCCGGGTTGCTGGTCATGTACTGCATGACGCCGAGCGCCGCACGCCAGTCGATCGGTTGGCCGCGCGACGCCGCTTCGACCTGGGCGTCGAGGACCGCCAGCAGCCGCGCCACGTAGCGATGCTCGACGAACAGGGCGCCGACGACGTCGTGCGGCGGCAGGCGCTTTGCCGCAGACCGCTTTGCCGCGGACCGTTTCGCCGGGGACCGCTTCGGCGAGCGCTTCGACGGCGGCGTTTCGATCGGGGAAGCCTTGGCGGCATTGCGCCCGGCGGCGGCGGATTTCTTTGCTCGCATGGATGCCCTCGGAGGCTTCGATTCTCGACGCGAACGGGCCCTTCGCCTTTGACCCGAGTCAAGGCGCCGCTTAGCGCAGCGGCACGCCCGCCACCCTGCGCTCAGGCGCTCGGCTTCTTGCGCGTCGCACCGAGGTAGGTCTCGATGACGCGGGGGTCCTGGGCAAGGTCTTCGGCGGGCCCTTCGAGCGCGATCTCGCCCATCTCGAGCACGTAGCCGTAGTCGGCGACCTCGAGCGCGGCGCGCGCGTTCTGCTCGACGAGCAGGATCGTCACCCCGGTCGCGCGCAGCGCGGCGATGGTCGCGAAGATGTCGCGAACGACGAGCGGCGCGAGGCCCAGGCTCGGCTCGTCGAGCATCAGCAGGCGTGGCTTGCCCATCAGGGCGCGGCCGACGGCGAGCATCTGGCGCTCGCCGCCCGAGAGCGTGCCGGCGAGCTGGCCGCGCCGCTCGCGCAAGCGCGGGAACAGCACGAACACCTCGCCGAGCGACCTGGCGCTGTCCTTGTGGCCGAGGCGCACCTGGCGGTACGCGCCGAGAAGCAGGTTGTCCTCGACCGACATGGTCGCGAACAGGGCGCGCGTCTCGGGCACCAGCGCCATGCCGAGCATGACGCGCTCCTCGAGCGAGAGCAGGCCGACGGGCCGGCCGTCGTACTCGATCGTTCCGCGCGCCTGCAGCACGCCCATCAGGGCGTTGAGCAGCGTCGACTTGCCGGCTCCGTTCGGGCCGATGACGGTGATCACCTTGCCGGCGCGCGCCGTGATCGTCAGGCCGTGAAGGACCTCGGCGCGGCCGTAGCCGGCGTGGAGGTCCTTGACGTTGAGGAGCATCTCAGCCATTGCGCCTCCGCCGGGCCGCCCCAAGGAGGCGCGCGCCCCCTCGGGGGGTAGTGCAGCGGCGCAGCCGCAAACGTGGGGGCCTCATGTCCTCAGTGCTCCGTGCCGAGGTAGGCGGCGCGCACTGCCGGAGACGCCTGCACTTCCTCGGGCGTGCCTTCGATCAGCTTGTTGCCGAACTCCATCACCACCACCCGGTCGACCAGGCCCATGACCAGGTCCATGTCGTGTTCGACGAGCAGAATCGACAGGCCCTCGTCGCGCAGCTGGCGCAGCACGGTCGCGAGGCCCTCCTTCTCCTTCAGGCGCAGGCCCGCCGCGGGCTCGTCGAGCAGGAGCAGCGTCGGGTCGGCAGCGAGGGCACGCGCGATCTCCATCAGCCGCTGCTGGCCGAGGGCGAGGTTGCCGGCCTGCTCGTGCATCAGCTCGCCCATGCCGATCCGCTGCAGCTGGCGCTCGGCCTCGCGCATCAGGCGGCGCTCCTCGGCGCGATCGGTGCGCAGCATCGCCGCCGCAACGCCGTGGCGGCCGCGCAGGTGGGCGCCGAGGGCGACGTTCTCGAGCACCGTCATGGCGCCGATCATCTTGACGTGCTGGAACGTCCGCGCGACCCCGAGGCGGGCGATCTCGCGCGACGGCAGCGCGTCGATGCGCTTGCCGAGCAGCGCGACCTCGCCGCCCGTCGCCGGCAGCACGCCGGTGACGAGGTTGAAGGTCGTCGACTTGCCGGCCCCGTTCGGACCGATCAGGCCGAGGATCTCGCCCGCCTTCACCTGGAAGCTGACGTCGTTGACGGCGACGAGGCCGCCGAACTCCTTGCGCACCGCGCGAACGTCGAGGACGACGTCGCCGTGCGGCGGCCGCGGGCGCGCCGGCAGCGGAGCGGCATCGGCCCAGTCGACCTTCCTGCGGATCCGAGGCAACGCGGCGTCGACGAACGCCCAGATGCCGTCGCGCGCGTACTGCAGCATGAGGACCAGCAGCACGCCGAAGACGATGATCTCGTAGTTGCCGCTCGTCCCCATCAGCTTCGGCAGCCAGACCTGGAGCTGGTCCTTCAGGATCTGGACGACGCCGGCGCCGACGAGCGCGCCCCAGACGTAGCCGACGCCGCCGAGCACCGCCATGAACAGGTACTCGATGCCCATGTTGAGGCCGAACGGCGACGGATTGACGGTGCGCTGGAAGTGCGCGAACAGCCACCCCGACACGCTCGCCAGCAACGCGGCGAGGACGAACGCCGTCACCTTGACGCGGAAGGTGTCGACGCCCATCGCCTCGGGCATCGTCGATCCGCCCTTGACCGCGCGCAGCGCCCGGCCGGCGCGCGAATCGAGGAGGTGGGTGATCGCGACGGCGGCGAGGACGACGATGATCCAGAGCAGGTAGAAGAAGCTCCGCCCGGTGCGGAGCGAGATGCCGAAGAACGACAGCGCCGGAATGCCGAGCAGGCCGTCGTACTTGCCGAGGAAGTCGAGGTTGCCGAGCAGGTAGAAGAGGCTGAGGCCCCAGGCGATCGTCGCCAGCGGCAGGTAGTGGCCCGACATCCGCAGCGTCACCCACGCGAGCACGAGCGCGGCGAGCGCGGTGACCGCCAGGCCGATCCAGACGGTGAGCCAGGGCGAGACGCCGTAGGTCAGCGTCAGGTACGCCGCGGTGTAAGCGCCCATGCCGACGAACGCCGCCTGGCCGAACGAAATGAGGCCGGCGATCCCGGTGAGCAGCACCAGGCCGATCACGACCAGCGTGTAGAGGCCGATGTAGTTCGCCTGCGTGATCAGGAACTCGTTGTCGGCCGGCGTCAGCACCGGCACCAGCGCCAGGGCGACGACGAACACCACGAGGGCGAGGCGACGCAGGTTCATGCCGTCCCGCCGCCGGGCCGCCCCGAGGCGGGACACGCCCCCCCGGGGGGCAGCGAACGAAGTGCGCGTGGGGGCTTCACCCTTCCTCCTCGTCGTCGTGGCCGTGCTGGAACGAGCGCCAGAGCAGCACGGGAATGATCAGCGTGAAGACGATCACTTCCTTGAACGCGCTCGCGTAGAACGAGCTGAAGCTCTCGAGCACGCCGACGAGAAGCGCGCCCAGCGCGGCGGCCGGATAGCTCGCCAGGCCGCCGAAGATCGCGGCGACGAAGCCCTTCAGGCCGATCAGGAAGCCGGAGTCGTAGAAGATCGTCGTCGTCGGCCCGATCAGGAGGCCCGAGAGCGCGCCGATGAACGCCGCCAGGCCGAAGCTCATCTTGCCGGCGCCCGAGGTCGAGATCCCCATCAGGCGCGCGCCGAGCCGGTTGACCGCCGTCGCGCGCAGCGCCTTGCCGCGCAGCGTGCGGCCGAAGAAGAGCCAGAGGGCGACGATGAGGACGATCGAGGCGACGAAGATGAAGATCGTCTGCCCCGAGAGCGTGAGCGCCCCGGCCGAGAAGCGAACGTCCCAGAAGCTCGGGTTGCGAAAGCCCTCGGCGCCGAAGAAGACGAGGCCGAGGCCGGTGAGCGCGAAATGGACGCCGACCGAGACGATCAACAGCACGAGCACGGTCGCATCCGCCAGGCGCTGGTAGGCGAGGCGGTAGACGAGCGGCCCGAGCAGCGTGACGATCGCCAGCGTCAGCGCGCTCTGCGCGAGCAGGTGCAGCTTCAGCGGCGCCGCCCACCACGTGACCGCGACGACGACGACCGGCGCGACGAGCGTTCGCACCAGGCCGCGCAGCATCGCCGTCGCCGGCAGGCCGCGCCGCACCGCGTCGGCGAGATCGAGGAGCGCCGCCAGCGCCGCGAGCGCGAGCAGCAGCCAGATCGTTCCGGGAACCTTGCCGAGCTGCAGCAGCGCCAGCGTCAGCGCGCCGTAGGCGACGAACTCGCCTTGCGGAATGAAGATGACGCGGGTGGCCGCGAACACCAGCACCGTCGCCAGCGCCAGCAACGCATAGACGGCGCCGTTGGTGACGCCGTCGAGCAGGAGGATGCCGGCGGTGGAGAGGTCCATGCCCTTGGGCCGTCTAGACCGCAACCCCGGGCCGCGCCGGGCCGCTCCCAAGCGGACCGGGCGCCCCCTCGGGGGGCAGCGAACGAAGAGAGCGTGGAGGCATCAATGCACGACTTGCCAGTCGCCGTTCACGACCTTGAGCAGCACGCCGGTCTCGGGCGTGTAGCCGAAGTGATCGGTCGCGGTCCAGTTGAGGACGCCCTGCGAGACCGGCGTACGGCCCATCGTCTCGAACGCGTCCTTCAGCGCGGCGCGGAACTCCGGCGTTCCCGGCTTGCCCTTCTTGAGCGCGATCGGCACCGCCTTCTGCAGGACGAGGACGACGTCGAACGCGTGCGCGGCGAACTGGTTCGCCGAGCCCTTGCCGTTGGCCGCCTCGAACTGGTTCTTGAACTGCACGCCGAGCGCCTTGCTCGCGTTCGAGTCGGGCAGCTTCTCGGCGACGACCGCCGGCCCCGACGAGACGAACGAGCCCTCGACGTCGGCGCCGCCGACGCGGATCAGGTCCATCGTCGCCGCGCCGTGCGTCTGGTAGATCTTGCCCTTGGCGTAGCCGCGCTCGACCAGCCCCTTGTGCGGCATCGCCGAGCCGCTGCCGGAAGCGACGACGAGGATCGCGTCGGGGTTGGCGCTCATCAGCTTGAGCGCCTGGCCCGTGACCGCCGTGTCGGTGCGCGCGAATCGCTCGACCGCGACCTGCTTGATGCCGGCCTTCTCGGCCAGCGGCGTGATGTCCTTCAGCCACGCCTCGCCGTACGCGTCGGCGTAGCCGAGGAAGCCGTAGGTCTTGACGCCGAGCTTCTTCCATTGCTCGACGATCGGGATCGCCATCACCGCCGTCGACTGCGGCATGCGGAACGACCATCCGCCGCGGCCTTCGGGTAGGTTCACCGGCGAGAGCATCAGCTGCACCGTCTTGCCTTCGGCGGCGACGTCGGCCATCGCCGCCGCGACCGGAGTCGCGGTCGAGCCGACGATGACGTCGACCTTGTCCTCGTTGAGGAACTTCCTCGTGTTCTGGACCGCCTTGGTCGGGTCGGTCGCGTCGTCGAGGACGATGACGTTGAGCTTCTCGCCGCCGATCTCCTTCGGCCAGAGGGCGATGCCGTTCTTGGTCGGGATGCCCAGCGCCGAGGTCGGCCCGGTGAGCGAGATGCTGACGCCGATCGTCAGGTCGGCGAGCGCGGGTGCGCTCGCCAGCGCGGCGAAGCCGGCGGTTGCGGCGGCCGCGAGGATGCGAATCTTGTTCATGGGCATGTCTCCTGGTAGGACAGATGGAAGGATCGTCACTCGCACAGGGCGCGAATGTCTTTGGGAATCGGAATCGCGCGCAGCCGGTCGGGGTTGTCGGCGTCGCGGCGAACGAAGGCGCGCGTCTCGCGCCCTTCGCAGATGAGCGTCTCGCCGCGCGTGACGCGGTGGTGCTGGACGAACACCTTGGCGCGCCACTCCTCGACGTGGGTGGCGATCGAGAGCTCCTCGGCGTACGTCGCGGCGGTGACGAAGCGGGTCGAGATCTCGAGCAGCGGCGTGCCGACGATGCCGTGCGTCTTGACGAGCTCGCGCCACGGCGCAACGCCGCACTGCATGAAGAACGAGAGCGAGGCAGCGTCGATCCAGCGCTGGAAGTTCGGATAGAAGACGATCCCCGCGGGATCGCAATCGCCGAACTGCACAGTGACGCGATGGTGGGTCGTCTTGGCCATCGGCGCTGGCCCTAGTGCGCGCGCGGGACGAGCACATCGCGATCGCGGCCGAGGTACATGCGGACGACGTCGGCGTCGCGGTGCGTGAGCACGGCACGCTGGTTGATCGAGCCCTTGTCGGTGATCTCGCCACGATCGATCGACGGCGGCTCGGCGAGGACGATGGCGCGAGCGACGCGCGTCGCGCTGCCGGTGCCGCTCGCGTGCAGCGAGTCGACGAGTCGCTGCAGGAACTCGCGCACGCGCGCGTCGCCGAGGGCGATGTGCGCCGACGCGTTCGACGGCAGGCCGGCCATCGCCCGGCAGGCGTCGAGGCGCGGGAAGATCAGGATGCCGATCTCGTTGCGGTCGATTCCGGCGATGACGACGTCCTGGACGATCGGGTCGCCGGCGGCGATGATCCTGGCGCGCAACGGCCCGACCGAGACGAAGGTGCCGGTCGCGAGCTTGAAGTCCTCGGCGATGCGGCCGTCGAACATGAAGCCGAGCTCGGGGCGCGACGGGTCCATCGCCTTGGCGGCGTCGCCGCTGCAGTAGAAGCCCTCATCGTCGAAATGCTCGGCCGTCTGCTCGGGCGCGCGCCAGTAGCCGGGCGTGACGTTGGGCCCGCGGTAGCGCACTTCCTCCTTGTCGCCGCACGGCACGAGCTTCAGCTCGAGCCCCGGCGCCGGCAGGCCGATGTGGCCCGACTTGACCTCGTGCGCGTTGGCGCAGATCGCAAAGGGCGACGTTTCGGTCATGCCGAGACCGGTGAGCATGCGGATGCGCTCGCCGCACTCCTGCTCGGCGAGGCGATCGAGCTTGTCCCAGACCGGCTGCGCCAGGCCGGCGCCGGCGAAGAAGAACATCCTGACGCGGCTGAAGAGCGTCTTGCGCAGGAGCGCGTCGACCTCGAGCGCGTTGGCGATCTCCTCGAAGCCCTTGGGGACGTTGAAGTACATCGTCGGCGCGATCTCGCGCAGGTTGCGCAAGGTCTCGCCGATCAGCGCCGGCGTCGGCTTGCCTTCGTCGATGTAGAGCGTGCCGCCGTTGTAGATGACGAGGCCGACGTTGTGGTTGCCGCCGAACGTATGGTTCCACGGCAGCCAGTCGACCAGGACCGGCGCCTCCTCGGCGAGCGCCGGGAAGCACTGCCGGATCATCTGCTGGTTCGCGCACAGCATGCGCTGCGTGTTGACGACGGCCTTGGGCAGCTTCGTCGATCCAGAGGTGAACAGGAACTTGGCGATCGTGTCGGGGCCGACACCCGCATGGGCGGCGTCGACCGCCGCCGTCGGCGCCGTCGCCAGCAAGTCGGCGAAGCTCAGCGTCTCGCGCCCGTCGAGAGCCCCTTCGCCGAGGACGACCGTCGTGTCGCCCGGCACGACGGCGGCGATCGCCTTGCCGTAGGCCGGCCCGCTCGCGAACACCAGCCCCGGCGTCAGCATGCCGAGGATGTGGCGCAGCTTGCCGTAGTCCTGCGAGACGAGTGAATACGCCGGCGAGACCGGCGCGAACGGCACGCCGGCGATCATCGCCCCCAGGGCGAGCAGCAGGTGCTCGATGTCGTTGTCGGAGAGGATCGCGACCGGCCGCTCGGCCGAGAGGCGGTGGTCGAGCAGCGCCTGCGCGATCGATCGCGCGCTCTGCAAAGCCGCGCCGTAGCTGACCCGGCGCCAGTCGCCGCCGTTGACGCGCTTGGCGACGAGCGTTCTGTCGGGATCGCGTCCGGCCCATTCGACGAGGCGATCGGTGAGCCGCTCCGGGTACGGCGCCAGCGGCTCGCGCGAGACGACCAGGGTCGAGCCGTCGGCGCGGCGCGCGAAGTCGGCCTCGAGCGAGCCGCCGAGCGGCAACGGGCGATAGCGCGCCGCCGCCTTCACGCCTTCTTGACCTTCGCCGCCTTGCCGTCGAGAAAGGCGCGGACGCGGCTCTTCGCCGCTTCGTCGCCCGAGGCGATCGCCGCCATCAGCGACTCGACGAACAGGCCTTCGCCCTGCGCCATGTCGGCGATGCGCGGCAGCGCGTGCATGACCGCGAAGTTCGAGAGCGGCGCGTTGGCGGCGATACGCTCGGCGAGCGCGAACGCCTTCGCGAGCCCCTGCCCGGCCTCGACGACGTACTGCGAGACGCCGATCGCCAGGCCCTCCTTCGCGTCGTAGACGCGGCCGGTCAGCATCATGTCGGTCATTCGCGCCGCGCCGATGAGGCGCGGAATTCGCGCCGAGCCGCCGCCGCCGACGAAGAGGCCACGCTGGCCTTCGGGCAGGCCGTAGAAGGCGCTCTCCTCGGCGACGCGGACGTGGCATGCTGCCGCGAGCTCGAGACCGCCGCCGACGACGGCGCCGTGCAGCACCGCGACCACCGGCACGCGGCCGAACTGGATCTGCTCGAACGCGGCGTGCCACGAGCGCGAATGGACGATGCCCTCGGCGACGCTGCGCTCCGAGATTTCCGCCAGGTCGAGGCCGGCGCAGAAGTGATCGCCGGCGCCGCTCAGGACGACAGCGCGCGTCGCTTCGGGCAGGTTGACGAAGGTGGTGTGCAGCTGCGCGACGAGCGCGTCGCTGACGGCATTGCGCTTCTGCGGACGGTTCAGGCGCACGTGCAGGACCGCGCCGGCGGGCTCGATGCGCAGCAGGTCGAGCGACTGCAGGACGGCGGGAAGGAGAGCGCTCGCGCGCGGCTCGGTCGGTGTCATTGGATTCGATCGTAAGGAGGACGGTCGCGCCATCGCCTAGGGACTTCCCTTCGCCGCTTCACGGTCGCGGCGAACTGCGGGTATTTACTTAGGTTAATGGTTAACAATGAAAACTATATTGGATCGCAACGACCCTGACAACCCCTTTTTTCCAGCGTGGCATCTACACTTTCCGCGATGCGGACACCGACCCCGAGCGATCGCGAAACCGCCCTTCCCGGCGGCCTCGACCACGGCAGGATGCGAAGCCTGCTCGGCTACAACCTCGCCCAGGCCGCGATCCCGAGCCTCAAGATCTTCAACAAGCGGATCGGCGAGCCGTTCCAGCTGCGCCGACTCGATTTCACGATCCTGATGCTGGTCGCCTCGAACCCGCACGTGACCCAGCGCCAGATGTC
>JADGRJ010000409.1 GCA_017881025.1 Rhizobacter sp.
GTCGAAGATCGGCGAAGACCAGCTGTTCTATTTCGCGCAGCGCGGCATCGGCGCCGAGGACGCCGTCTCGATGATCATCAACGGCTTCTGCAAGGACGTTTTCCGCCAGCTGCCGATGGAGTTCGCGGTCGAGGCGACCAAGCTGCTCGGCCTCAAGCTCGAAGGGAGCGTCGGATGATCCTGCCGAACAGCCGGACCCTGCTCGAAGTGCGCGGCCTGTGCGCCAGCGTCAACGGCACGCCGATCCTCAAGGGCCTCGACTTCAGCGTGAAGAGCGGCGAGGTCCACGCGATCATGGGTCCGAACGGCTCGGGCAAGAGCACGTTCGCGAAGGTTCTGGCCGGCCACACGGCCTACGAGGTGACCGCCGGCGAGGTGCTCTACCAAGGCCGCGACCTGCTCGAGCTGGCCCCCGAAGCGCGCGCGCGCGCCGGCATCTTTCTCGCGTTCCAGTACCCGATCGAGATTCCCGGCGTCGGCAACAGCCAGTTCCTGCGCCTGGCCTACAACACCGTGCAGGCCGAGCGCGGCAAGGAGGAGCTCGACCCGCTCGAGTTCGACGACCTCGTGCGCGAGAGGATGAAGCTGCTCGAGATGAGCCCCGAATTCCTCGGTCGCAGCGTCAACGAAGGCTTTTCGGGCGGCGAGAAGAAGCGCAACGAGATCCTCCAGATGGCATTGCTAGAGCCGACGCTCGCGATCCTCGACGAGACCGACTCCGGCCTCGACATCGACGCGCTGCGCATCGTCTCCAAGGGCGTGAACCACCTCGCCGGCCAGGACAACGCCATCGTGCTGGTGACGCACTACCAGAGGCTGCTGAACTACATCGTTCCCGACTACGTGCACGTGATGGACGGTGGCCGCATCGTCAGGACCGGCGGCAGGGAGCTCGCGCTCGAGCTCGAGGAACGCGGCTACGAGGGGATCGATGCCGATGCGGCAGCCGCGGCGCCGGCTACCACCGGAGCGCTGCCGTGAGTGTCGACAGCACACTGGCCAGCGGCGATCTGGCAACGCTGCTGACCGGCCAGGCGGCGAAGCTGCCCGCGGGTCTCGCAGCGCCGAAGCCGGCCTGGCTGAAGGAATTGCGTGCGGAAGCGGTCGAGCGGGTCGGCGCGCTCAAGTTGCCGACCTCGCACGACGAAGCCTGGCGCTTCACCGGCATTTCGGCACTCGCGCAGCAGTCGTTCCATCCGGCCGCTGCGCCGGCTGCCTTGCAGCCCGCGGACATCGAGCGATTTCGCATCGACGAAGCGGCGATTCGGCTCGTCTTCGTCGACGGCGTCCATGCGCCGCAACTCTCCAGCGTCGGCGCCGCCGGCACGGCCGGCACCGGCGTCGTGATCGGCAACCTGGCGACGGCCATCGCGGCGCGGGCTGAAGTCGTCCAGGCCCATCTGGGCCGCCACGCCGGATTCCACGACCATTTGTTCGCAGCGCTGAACACGGCGTTCCTGCACGATGCGGCAGTCGTCCTCGTGCCGCGCGACACGTCGGTCGCCGCACCGGTGCACCTTCTCTTCATCGCCACCGAGCCCGGCGTGGCGAGCCACCCACGGATCCTCGTGGCCGGCGAGCCGGGCAGCAGCGTGACGCTGGTCGAAGACTACGTCGCGCTGCACGACGGCAGCTACTTCACCGACTCGGTCGCCGAGATCGTGGTCGGCGCCAACGCGAAGATCGAACACGTGCGGGTGCAACGCGAAAGCGACGCGGCGTTCCACATCGCCTCGTGCGCGGTGTCGCTCGCCCACGCGAGCCGATATCGCTCGATCAGCGTGGCGCTCGGCGCGAAGCTTTCGCGGCTCGATCTCGAGGTGCGGCAGGCTGCCGAGGCCGCCGAATGCACGCTCGACGGACTCGCGCTGATCGGCGGGCGCCAGGTCGCCGACAGCCACACCTGCATCGATCACCTGAAGCCGCACGGCACGAGCCGGCAACTCCACAAGTGCATCGTCGACGGTGCCGCGCACGCGGTCTTCAACGGCAAGGTGATGGTCCGGCCGGGCGCACAGAAGACCGACTCGGCGCAGTCGAGCCGGAACCTTCTGCTGACGAAGACGGCCGTGGTCGACACCCTGCCGCAGCTCGAGATCCTTGCCGACGACGTGAAGTGCACGCACGGGGCGACCGTCGGCCAGCTCGACAGCGAGGAGCTCTTCTATCTGCGCAGCCGCGGCCTTTCGGAAGACGCCGCGCGCAATCTGCTGACGTATGCCTTCGGCGCCGAGGTGATCGAGCGCATTCCGGTTGCGTCGCTGCGCCGCCGGCTCGAACAGACGGTGCTCGAACGCACCGCGCGCCAGCCATGAAAGCCCTGCCGAGCGCCGCCGCAACGCCGCCGGCGACGCCTGCGCCGGCATCGACGCGCGCGCCGGCCCGGGTGGGCGGCGAGTTCGACGTCGCGCGGGTCCGTGCCGATTTCCCGATCCTCCGGCTTACCATCGCCGGCAAGCCGCTGGTCTATCTCGACAACGCCGCGTCGAGCCAGATGCCGCAGCCGGTGATCGACCGCCTGGTGCGCTACCGGACGACACAGCACGCCAACATCAATCGCGCCGTGCATTACCTGTCGGAGACCGCGACCACCGAATACGAGGCCGCGCGCAGGAAGCTGCAGCGCTTCATCAACGCGCGCGAAGAGCGCGAGGTGATCTTCACCAGCGGCACGACCGACGGCATCAACCTGGTGATGCAGGGCTGGGGCCGCAAGTTCATCGGCGCC
>JADGRJ010000158.1 GCA_017881025.1 Rhizobacter sp.
CCGGCACGCGCATAGGTCGCGAGCATCGTCCGGACGCGCGTGCCGAGCTCGTGCGGGCGCGGCGCGGCATAGGTGAGCGCGCCGCTCGGGCACACCGTCGTGCACGCGCCGCAGCCGACGCACAGGTGCGGCTCGACGACGATGCCGCCGCTGCCGATCCTTCCCTTGGTCGCCGCGTCGCTGCGGATCGCCGCCGCCGAGCAGACGTCGATGCATGCGGTGCAGCCGATCTGGCCGTTGCGCGTGTGCGCGCAGATCTTCTGCTTGTAGTCGAAGAACTTCGGCTTCTCGAACTCGCCGCTGCTCTCGCGCAGGCGCAGCACGGCGGCGAAGAGCGCAGCGTCGTCGGCGGCGTGGAAGTAGCCCTGCGGCGGCTGGTGCAGCGCGACCTGTGCGACGTCCTGCAGGTCGAGGACGAGATCGAAGCGCTCGCTTTGCTCTTCGGCGGCACGCTCGAAATCGATCGCCGCGGCGGCGCCACAGGCGCGCACGCAGTCGCGATGGCCGGTGCACTTGTCGAGGTCGATCTGGTAGCTGAAGTCGATCGCCTGCTCGGGGCAGGCGTCGATGCAGGCGTTGCAGCGCGTGCAGAGGTCGGCGTCGATCGGATTGCTCCGCGTCCACGTAACCTCGAAGGCGCCGAGCCAGCCCGAGATGCGCGTCGGCCGGCCCGTGTGGACCGGAATCGTCCGCGCTTGCGCCAGCGTGCCTCCTGGGCGCGGCAGGAGCAGGCTGACGTCGAGGCGATCGGCGAGGAGCGCCGCAGCGCGCTCGGCCCGATCGGCACCGCCGATGACCAGGACGCGCCCCACCGAGGCATACGAGACCGTCGCGACCGGCGCGGGAGGCGCCAGCTGCGCGGCGGCGATCAGCGCCGCCATCTTCGGCAGCGCCGTCGCCGCGTCCTTCGACCAGCCGCCGGTCTCGCGGATGTTGACGAATCGGATCGGCCGCTCGACGGGCGACAGCGCGCCTTCGGTCGCGCTCGCCAGCTCGAGGAAGAGGCGGCTTTCCTGCGTGCAGGCGACGAGCAGGTCGTCGCTCGAACGGGCGGCGCGCTGGAAGGCGCCGGCTTCGCGCCGGCAGAGCAACGAGTGGACGGTGTCGGCCCCGTTCGCGTCAGCCCCGAGGGCCCGGGCCAGCGCCGGCCCGTCGATCGGCATCGTCTGGTTGCAGTTGCAGATCAGGGTCGTCATGGGCAAGGGGCGGGGCGTCGGCGGGTGGGGGAACCGACGCTGTCGACTCTGCCATCGCGGCGGGGCCGGCACCATCGGGGGAAGCCTTGGCGGGCAGCGCCGCCGGCGTGTCCTCCGGCACGGCCGGCTCGGTCTCGTCGGCGAAGAGTCCGAGCACGGCCGACTGGTTCATCCGGCGCAGCATCGAGAGCGGGATCGGGTCGGGCTTGCCGTAGTCGTCGATGTAGGTGTCGAGCCCGTCCATGACGTTGAAGTGGGGATCGCTGAAGAGCTTCTTCATCGCCGCGTTGCGAACGCCGGCGTCGACGTTGCGCGCGACGTAGGGCGAGAAGTCGGAGGCGTGCGTCAGCCGGGCGACGTCGTCGAGCGTCGGCAGCGGCGCCGGCTCGGCGGCCGGCGTGAGCGTCGCATCGGCAGCGTGTGCTTCGGCCAAGGGCGGCGCGGCAGGCTCGCTCGCCGTCGCCGGCACCGCCACGGTCGGAACATCGGCCACAGGCGCGTCGCTGCGCGCGCCCGCCTTGCGACGCGCCCAGCGCGAGAGGAATCCGTCGCCGCTCGCCATCACTTGCGCTCCGCCGGCGCGACGAACGACTGCGGCCGGCGCCGCGCCTTCTTCTCTTCCGGCCGGTAGTGCTCGTCGGTGTAGGCCTGAAGCCAGGGCACGAGGTCGGCCTGCAGCGGCACGTTGTCGACCCGCTCCTGCGCGTCGAGCCAGCGCCCGGCCTCGGTGTACGAGAGGCTCACCGTCTCCGGCCAGGCGAGCGACGGATCGGCGTCGTCGATGCGCCAGACGACGAACCAGACCGGCGCGCCCGAGCTGAGGTTGAGGTAGTAGCCGTCGGCCTGGTCGGCGTGGAGCTCGAGCGTGAAGCCGGGATGGAGCGTGCGCCGGACCTTGCCGTCGTCGCGCAGGACGCGCGGCTCGGCGCCGAACGCGTCCTCGGCGGCGACGACCTCGGCGATCGTGAAGCCCCAGTCCTGCCAGCGGTTCGGCGCGCGCTCGCGGTCGATCACCACCGCGACGCTGATCGCGGGTCGCGGCTCGGACCGAGGCGTCGGGCTCACGTGTTCTTCGAGATCGCGATCGTCGGGAACTTCGACGAGAAATCCTTGCTGCGCTCGGCGATCTTGACGGCGACCTTGCGGGCGACGCGCTTGTAGAGCGCGGCGATCTCGCCGTCGGGGTCGCTGACGACGGTCGGCCGGCCGCTGTCGGCCTGGACCCGGATCGACAGGTTGAGCGGCAAGGCGCCCAGGTAGTCCATCTTGTACTCCTCGGCCAGGCGCTTGCCGCCCTCCTCGCCGAAGATGTGCTCGACGTGGCCGCAGTTCTCGCACACGTGCACGGCCATGTTCTCGACGATGCCGAGGATCGGCACGCCGACCTTCTCGAACATCTTGATGCCCTTCCTGGCGTCGAGGAGGGCGATGTCCTGCGGCGTCGTCACGATCACCGCGCCGGTGAGCGGAACTCGCTGCGAGAGCGTCAGCTGGATGTCGCCGGTGCCGGGCGGCAGGTCGACGATCAGGTAGTCGAGCTCGGCCCAGTTGGTCTGGCGCAGCAGCTGCTCGAGCGCCTGCGTGACCATCGGCCCGCGCCAGATCATCGGGTTGTCCTGCTCGACGAGAAAGCCGATCGACATCACCTGGACGCCGTAGTTCTCCATCGGCTCCATGGTCTTGCCGTCGCTCGACTCGGGCCGGCCCTCGATCCCCATCATCATCGGCTGGCTCGGCCCGTAGATGTCGGCGTCGAGGATGCCGACGCGCGCACCTTCGGCGGCGAGCGCGAGCGCCAGGTTGACCGCGGTCGTGCTCTTGCCGACGCCGCCCTTGCCGGACGCGACGGCGACGATGTTCTTGACGTTCGGCAGCAACTGGACGCCGCGCTGCACCGCGTGCGGGACGATCTTCGAGGCGACGTTGACGCTGACGTTGGCGACCCCCGGAACGCTTCGCGCCGCCGCGATCAGCGCCTTGCGCAGCGCATCGACCTGCGAGCGCGCCGGATAGCCGAGCTCGATGTCGAAGGCGACGTCGCCGCCTTCGATGCGCAGGTTCTTGAGCTGCTTGGCGGAGACGAAGTCGCGACCGGTTTCGGGGTCGACCACGGCCTGCAGGGCGCGCAGCAGATCGGTGTCGGCAATGGGCATGGGAGCGGAGGACGCAGCGAGGGGAGCGGGCCAGTCTAGCGCAGCGACTCGTCGAGCAAGGCCGTCAGCTCGTCGAGGACCACGGGCTTGACGAGATGGCCGTCGAAGCCGGCTTCCCTGGAGCGCTGGCGATCGTCGGCCTGGCCCCAGCCGGTGATCGCGACGATCGGGATCTCGCGTGCCCAGGCGGCGGCGCGCAGGCGTCGGCAGACCTCGTAGCCGTTCAGCCCGGGCAGGCCGAGATCGAGCAGCACCGCGTCGGGCCGGAGCGCGTCGGCGCGCACGAGCGCCTCCGGGCCGCTGTGGGCGACGTGCGTCTCGTGGCCGGCGAGCGAGAGCAGCAGCGCCAGGCTCTCGGCGCTGTCGCCGTTGTCGTCGACGACGAGCATGCGCAGCCGCCCCGACGGCGCTGCCGCAGCCGACGGCGCGCGGCCGGTCGTCGCGCCGCCGGCTGCCTGCGTCAGCGGCAGCGTGACGACGAACTCGCTGCCTTCGCCGAGGCCGGCGCTTCTGGCGACGACGCTGCCGCCGTGCATCTCGACCAGGCGCCTGACGAGGGTCAGGCCGATGCCGAGGCCGCCATGCGTGCGCTCGAGCGAGTTGTCGATCTGCGAGAACATCTCGAACACGCCGCCGATCCGGTCGGCGGCGATGCCGATGCCGTTGTCGCGCACGCTGACGACGGCACGGTCGCCGTCGGCGCGGGCGTCGACGACGATCCGGCCCCCATCTGGCGTGAACTTGCAGGCGTTGCCGATCAGGTTGCTGAACACCTGCGAGAGTCGGGCGCGGTCGCCCTGGAGCTTGACCGGGCGCTCCGGCAGGTGAACTTCGAGGACGTGGCCGGCGCGTTCGGCCGCCGGCCGGCTCGCCTCGACCGCGTGCTCGAGCACCGCGGCGAGGTCGGCCAGCTCGACGCGCAGCGTCAGCTTGTCGAGGCTGATGCGGCTGACGTCGAGCAGGTCGTCGATCAGGCGCACCAAGTGGCTGAGCTGGCGCTCCATCACGCCGCTCGCCTTGTCGAACCTCTCCGGATCGTCGGCGCTTCGCTGCAGGATCGCGAGCGAGTTGCGCAGCGGCGCGAGCGGGTTGCGCAGCTCGTGCGCGAGGGTCGCGAGGAACTCGTCCTTCCTCCGGTCGGCGTCCTCGAGCGCCTCGACCGCGCGCTTCTGCTCGGTGATGTCGCCGACGACGCCGAGCATTCGCTCGCTGCCGTCGGGGCCGCGGATGACGCGGCCGCGCGACGACACCCAGCGCACCTCGCCGTCGGGGCGGATGAAGCGGTACTCGTTGCTGTGCACGCCGCTCACCCAGGCGTCGGCGATGGCGCGCTCGCGGCGGGCGCGATCGTCGGGATGGAGGCGCCCCTGCATCAGCTCGAAGCTGATCGGCTCGTCGGCGCCGACGCCGAGCAGCTCGCGCGTCTTCTCGGTCCAGATCATCTCGCCGCTCGCGCGGTCCCATTCCCAGCCGCCGTAGTTGGCGGCGTCCATCGCCAGCCGCATGCGCGCTTCCTTATCGACCAGCTCCTGGTCGAGGCGGCGCCGCTCGGTGACGTCGATCGCGTTGGTCACCAGCATGCGCCGGCCCTTGCCGTCGCGGCCGATCGGCGCGGTGACGAAATGCCAGATCCGCTTCTCGCCGCTCGCGGTCGTGATCTCGCGCTCGCCGTTGTCGATGCTGTGCTCGAGGTCGAACAGCGACGCGATCACCGCGTTCATGGTCTCGGCGCGCGCGCCGTAGGCGTTGCTCGTCCACGCCGGGATCGTCGCCAGCGCGTCGGCGCCGTAGCCGCTGATGCCGGTCCAGGCGCCGTTGACGAGGACGACCTCGCCGTCGTCGGCGTAGACCATCGTCGGGATCGCCATGTCGGTGACGACGCGTTGCAGCCGCGCCTGCGCAGCGCCGATCTCGCGCTCGGCCGCCTTCCTCTCGCTGATGTCGCGAAAGACGAGGATGCAGCCGTGCACCCGGCCCTGGCGGTCGCGGATCGGCGCCGCGCTGTCGTCGATCGGCACCTCCGACCCGTCCTTCCTGATCAGCAGCGTGTGGTTGGCGAGGCCGACAATCACGCCGTCGCCCAGCGCGCGCGTCGCCGGGTTCTCGACCGGCTGGCGCGTCGATTCGTTGACGATGCGAAAGACGGCCTCGAGCGGCTGCCCTTTCGCTTCGTCACCGGGCCAGCCGGTGAGCGACTCGGCGACCCGGTTGAGGTTGGCGACCCGGCCGTCGAGGTCGGTCGTGATCACCGCGTCGCCGATGCTCGCCAGCATCGTGCGCAGACGCTCGCCCTGCGCCGAGATCACCGCCTCGGCCTCGTCGCGGGTGCGCAGGTGGCGCGCGAGCAGGACCGAAAAGCCAACCAGCGCGGCGAGCGCCGCCAGCGTCGAGAGTGCCTCGCCGGCCAGCGCCGCGCGATAGGTCCGGTCGGCAGCCGCTTCGCGCTCGACCAGCCGCTCGGTCTCGTGCGCCGCCATCTCGGCAGCGGTCGCGCGCAGCGCTTCCATCTCGGCGCGGCCCGCGCCGAGCAAGATGACGTCGCGGGTGAGGTCGAAGCCCTTGCGATCGCGCAGGCCGACCGTCAGCTCGAGCTCGCCGAGCTTGGCGCCGACGCGGCGCCGGACGTCGGCCATCAGGCGCTGCTGCACCGGGTCGCCGATGGTCAGCCGCTCGAGCGCATCCAGCTGGGCCTGGATCGAGCCGATCGCGGCGCGGTAGGGCGCAAGGTACTCCTGCCGGCCCGTGATCACGTAGCCGCGCTGGCCGCTTTCGGCGTCCTTGACGAGCGACAGCACGTTGTCGAGGGCGAGCAGCAGCTCGTTGCTGCGAATCACCGCAGCCGACTCCTCGCGCAGCAGCGCCGTGTGATAGACCGAGACGGCGGCGTTGCCGACGAGGACGGCCGCGCCGATCGCCGCGGCGGCGATGACGATGCGGCCCACTCTCCTGACCATCTCGGTTCCTAGGTTGTCCCGGGTCGCCCAACGAGGCGACCGCGCGAGGGTGCGCCGACACCGCGCACAGGCTCAGCGAAGGATTCTGGCAGAGCGTCCCTAAAATCACCGGTTCCCTACCGGTTGCCCCATGCCCCGCAAGCTCTTCGTGACGACGGCGTTGCCTTACGCGAACGCGCCCTTCCACATCGGCCACATGATGGAGTACATCCAGGCCGACATCTGGGTGCGCTTCCAGCGCATGCGCGGCCACGAGGTGCACTTCGTCTGCGCCGACGACGCGCACGGCGCGCCGATCATGATCGCCGCCGAGAAGGCCGGGAAGGCCCCGCAGGCCTTCGTCGCCGAGATCGCCGCCGGCAGGAAGCCCTACCTCGACGGCTTCCACATCTCGTTCGACAACTGGCACTCGACCGATGGCCCCGAGAACCATGCCCTCGCGAAGGACATCTACCTCCACCTGAGGAAGGAAGGCCTGATCGCGGTGAAGAGCGTCGAGCAGTTCTTCGATCCGGTCAAGGCGATGTTCCTGCCGGACCGCTACATCAAGGGCGAATGCCCGGTGTGCGGCACTCCCGATCGCTACGGCGACAGTTGCGACGTCTGCGGCTCGGTCTACGCCGCGACGGCGCTGAAGAACCCCCATTCGGTGCTGTCGGGGGCGACGCCGATCCTGAAGTCGAGCGAGCACTACTTCTTTCAACTCTCGTCGCAGCGCTGCCTCGACTTTCTCAAGCGCTGGACAAACGAGCCCGGGCGCCTGCAGCCCGAGGTGCTGAACAAGATCAGCGAATGGTTCAAGGTCGACGAGCACGGCCACGGCGGCCTCGCCGACTGGGATATCAGCCGCGACGCGCCCTACTTCGGCATCGAGATCCCGGACGCGCCGGGCAAGTACTTCTACGTCTGGCTCGACGCGCCGGTCGGCTACCTCGCTTCGCTCAAGAACTACTTCGACAAGGGCGGCGCGAAGGCGAAGGGCGAATCGCGCTCGTTCGACGAGTTCATGGCCGACCCGGCGGTCGAGCAGATTCATTTCATCGGCAAGGACATCACCTACTTCCACACCCTGTTCTGGCCGGCAATGCTGAAGTTCAGCGGCCGCAAGGTTCCCGACCGCGTCTACGTGCACGGATTCATCACCGTCAGCGGCGAGAAGATGAGCAAGAGCCGCGGCACCGGCATCTCGCCGCTGCGCTACCTCGACATCGGCATGAACGCCGAGTGGCTGCGCTACTACATCGCCGCCAAGCTCAACGCGCACGTCGAGGACATCGAGTTCAACCCCGACGACTTCGTCGCCCGCGTCAACGCCGACCTCGTCGGCAAGTACGTCAACATCGCCAGCCGGGCCGCGAACTTCATCAACAAGCGCTTCGCCGGCGAGCTGCGGGTCGCCGGCGACGCCGGCGCGCTCGCCGCCGAGGCGCGCGCCGACATCGCCGCCATCGCCGACTGCTACGAGGGGCGCGAGTCCGGCAAGGCGCTGCGCGAGATCATGGCGATGGCCGACCGCATCAACACCGATTTCGACGCCGCCCAGCCGTGGCTGCTCGCCAAGGACGCGGCGCGCGGCGCCGAGCTGCAGAACGTCTGCTCGCGCGCGCTGATCGGCTTCCAGCGCCTCTCGGTCCTGCTCGCGCCGGTGCTGCCGGCGCTGGCGCGGCGTGTCGCTCGCGAGCTGTTCGGCCTCGAGCGCGACTTCGTCTGGAGCGACGCCGAGGCCGCGCCGATGCGGATCGCGCCGTACCGCCACCTGATGCAGCGAGTCGACCCGAAGCAGCTCGATGCGCTGTTCGAGGCACCGCCCGAGGCTGCGGCGGCGGCGACGCCGATCGCCCTACCGCCGCCCGGCGGCGAGGCGATCGCCGCGACGATCACGATCGACGATTTCGCCAAGCTCGACCTGCGCATCGCCCTCATCGTCGCCTGCGAAAAGGTCGAGGGCTCGACCAAGCTGCTGAAGCTGACGCTCGATGTCGGCGAGGCGCGAACGCGGACCGTCTTCAGCGGCATCCAGTCGGCCTATGCGCCCGAGCAGCTGGTCGGCAAGCTGACCGTGATGGTCGCCAACCTGGCGCCGCGCAAGATGAAGTTCGGCGTCAGCGAAGGCATGGTGCTGGCCGCCTCGCACGCCGACGACAAGCAGCATCCCGGGCTGTTCGTCCTCGAGCCGCACGCCGGCGCCGTGCCGGGCCTGCGGGTGCGCTGAAGGCGAGGCGCCGATGGCGAGCGACGCCGCCGAACCGGTCGACATCGTTCGCACCTACGACGACCGATCGTGGGGTGACGACGGTCCGACGCGCGGCGTCGAGGACGTCGTCGAGGCCGGCCAGGTGCTCGTCTTCCCGCGCCTCGCCTTCGCGCTCGACGAGTCGGAGCGGCGCTTCCTCGATCCCAGTTGGGCCGACGCCAAGGCGAAGAACGTCTCGGTGCGCTGGCCGTCGGGCGAGCTGCGTGGCGCCGTTGGCGCCGCGGCCGACCTGGCGGCGCTGCGCGCGATGATCGTCCGCTTCGCCGAGCACAGCGAGGCGCTCGCGCTGCGCCTCTTCCCGCACTACCGCGGCCACCTGCGCCGCGGCAACACCTCGTTCCGACCGACCGACGTCGCCGGCCGCATTCGCAGCTGGCGCCAGGACGACACGCGCCTGCACGTCGACGCCTTTCCCTCGAATCCGATGCAGGGCACGCGGCTCCTGCGCGTCTTTTCCAACGTCAACCCGAACGGCGAGCCGCGCCGCTGGCGCGTCGGCGAGCCGTTCGAAGCGCACGCCAGGCGCTACCTCGGCGCGATCCGCCGGCCGCTGGCCGGAAGCGCCTGGCTGATGCACAGGGCCGGCATCACGAAGCGGCGCCGCACCGAGTACGACCACGTCATGCTCCAGCTCCACGACCGCGCCAAGGCCGACCTCGGCTTTCAGCAGAGCAGCCCGCAGGCGCGGGTCGACTTCGCGCCGGGAACGACCTGGGTCGTCTACAGCGACCAGGTCCTG